>JARFRH010000274.1 GCA_029287355.1 Maribacter sp.
GGGGGAATGCCTGGTGGGAAATTTTGCCTGGGGGATACCCAGAAAATTAAGCCGGCAAAGCTTGGGCAAATAAAATGCTAAAAACAACGTAAATGATGCCAATGGATTAAATTCTATGTTGAGTGGTATGTTAGGCGGTCAGCCAGAACAAAATCAAAGCCTTATTACAACTTTGTTGGATGCCGACGGAGACGGTAGCATATTGGACGATGTGGCCGGAATGGTTATGGGTGGTGGAAAGAAAAAAGGAGGTCTTGGTGGACTCCTTGGAGGTCTTTTCGGAAAATAGCTATCCTTTTAACAGTATTATAGAAACCGTCGGCCCTCCAGCAGACGGTTTTTTTGTATCTTGAGAATATGAATAAGACACGTTTGGTTGTCATTCTTATCTCACTTATCACTTTTGTAGCCAGCTGCGGAAGCAGTAAAGAGGCTGTTGTCATTCCTGATATCACCGATGCTGAAAAAGAGGCCTTTGACCAAGTTGAAGGAGACACTATCAATATCGCAAACGAAGAAAGCGGGTATCAAATTATCATCATTGAACCGGGTTTTAATGTGTGGTTGCGAAGTGTGGCAAAACCTGAAGGGTATTATTCACAATCCTTTATGGAAAATCGGAATTTGCTAATGGTGATGGAATGGAACAGAAGAGTCTTACAATCCAATCGTTTCGATCCAAAGTTGTATGAGCTTCAAATTGATTATCAACAAGGTATCGATTATGGATATGAGGTCAACTTCAAATTGTACAATTATTTCATTTACTTTCAACGAAAGTATCGTCAAAAATTAGGCCCCTTCCTCCCACGGATTTAATTTAGGGTAGTATATTTGTACGGCGAAATACTTCTCATGCAAAAATTCAAAGACTACTGGCAAATCACTAAAAATTGGCAGCTTTTATTTCCTTTTTTGGGTGTTATAGGTCTTCTATATAGCGCTTTCAAACTAGCAAAATATTTCTTAGGGGACTCCCTTTTACTCCTTGCTTCGGTAACCCTATTCCTAACCTACGTATTGACCAAAATATGCCTTTACCTATTCAAGAAACTAGAAGGCAAATGGGTGGTCGAACAGCGATGGGAAATGATTCGTATTTTCATAGTCTTCGCTATTACCGGTAGCTCATCCGTTTTAGTCGGTCGACCCATTATACTGATGTTGGGAATCACAAAGCAAAATCTGAATCCGATACTTTATTATATCCTTTTTATCATCATCAGTCTGATATTTTACCAAATCCTTTTAGTTGCATTCGGGTGGCTTTTTGGGCAATTCCAGTTCTTTTGGAAATTTGAAAAGAAAATGCTCGGTCGATTTGGTTTGGGATTTCTATTTAAACCACTTCCATAAAATTGTTTTAAGAATTATACATTCGTTAACTATTTTACCCTAAGGAAAGATTATTTTTGAATTGTGAATTTTTACCGAACACAATTAATTTCCTCGATTACCACACTTTTATTAGTGCTATGTATTCTCGCACCGACGGCACTGAAGCTTTCACATGCCATATATGAACATGAGAGCCTCCAGTGTGCTGAACCCGGTGCAGTTCATGTACATGAGATAGAACTTGATTGTGATTTTCAAAAATTCAAACTCTCAACACAATATTATTCGGTACCGGTCAATTTTGAAAATCAAGCCGTTACTGTTGAGCTCATCAAGAACAGTGATTTTTATACCTTCCTAAATAATTATCAAAAACTACCTTTCGCGCTTCGGGGTCCTCCTATATCCTAGTCTTATCGATTACATATAGTCAGTATCCAAACCATAATACAATAAAATGAAGCGTTTATTTATAGCAATATTTATAGGAATGTCCTACATACAAGGGCATTCGCAAAATTCACTTTCCGGAATAATAGCAGAAGCCGAAACCAGTCTACCTTTAGAGCAGGTTACCTTGTTTTTTCCGCAACTAGAAAAAGGTGCCGTAACCAATGAAAGCGGTAATTATCAAATAAATAATCTACCAACAGGAAGTTATAAGCTGGTGGTTTCTTATTTAGGTTACAAGACTTTTTCAAAAACTATTTCAATCACTGAAGGACAAAATTCATTTGATACCAATCTTGTCCCTTCGGCTATTGAAATGGAAGAAGTTATTGTCTCTACCCCTTTTCATAAGCTACAGCGTGAAAATGTAATGAAAGTTGAGCAGGCAAGAGTAGCCGATTTGAAAAGCAAAGGTGCAGTGAACCTATCTGATGGAATAACGCAAATAGCTGGTGTAGAAAGTGTTTCAACCGGAGTAGGAATTGGGAAGCCCGTAATTCGTGGGTTGAGTTCTAATCGTGTTTTGGTTTATGCGCAGAACGTACGGTTGGAAAATCAGCAATTTGGAGATGAACACGGTCTAGGCATGGGCGATGCCGGCGTTGAAAGTGTTGAGGTCATTAAAGGCCCAGCTTCTTTGCTTTATGGGTCCGATGCCCTAGGTGGTGTACTTTATCTGAATCCTGAACAATTCGCCGCGGTTAAGACCACTAAAGGTGATGTTAATTTGAATTACTTTTCGAATACCTCAGGGATTAAAGCCAATGCCGGATTCAAGACATCTTCGGAAAAATTGAAGTTCTTGGTTCGCGGAAGTATGGGCTCACACACTGATTATGAAACTGGAAACGGGACAAGAGTCACTAATTCTAGATTTAATGACTATGATTTGAAAACAGGACTGGGGTATCAATCCGCTAATTTCAAAACGGAATTACGGTATAACTACAATGCCTCCGAGTTAGGCATACCAGAGGAAATAGGGGAACAGACAAAAGACCGTACCCCTACTTCACCTTATCAACAAATCGGGAATCACATCTTGAGTTCAAAAACCAATTTATTCTTTAAAAATTCAAGTATCGTAGGCACTTTCGGATACACATTCAACAATAGAAAAGAGTTCGAGGAAGGAGAAGAAGGCGCTGCACTGGAAATGGATCTAGCGACTTTGAATTACAATGTACAATACCATCTGCCTAAATGGAAACAACTCGAGACTATTGTTGGCATACAAGGAATGCATCAAAGCAATAAGAACTCTGGTGAGGAATTACTGATTCCAGATGCGATAACCAATGATTTTGGAGTTTTGATGACCTCTCACCTGCATTTAGGTGCCAATAGCGATATTCAATTCGGTCTTCGCTATGATAATCGAAGTATTGACGGCGAGGAGAACGGACTCCCTGGCGATGAAGGTTATATTGCGGATTTGAATAGGGATTTTAACAGCGTAAATGCAGCCTTGGGGTATAAAATTAATATTTCACAAAATCTGACCGGCCGTATCAATACAGCAACGGGTTTCAGGGCACCAAATTTGGCAGAACTTACCTCTAATGGAGTACATGAAGGAACCAATCGTTTTGAAATAGGCAATCCGGACTTGGAAAACGAACAGAACTTTCAAATTGACCTTGCCATTGAATATCAAAACGAACATATTGAGTTTTATCTAAATGGCTTTCACAATACCATTGGCAGTTTCATCTTTATCGAACCCAACGGTGATTTTGTAGAAGAAGATGCCGTATTTCTTTACCGTCAACAAGATGCAACACTCTATGGTGGCGAAATCGGATTTCACCTGCACCCCCACCCTTTAGATTGGTTGCATCTTGAAAGTTCGTTTGCAACCGTTACAGGGAAATTGGATAGTGGGGATTACTTACCCTTAATC
>JARFRH010000300.1 GCA_029287355.1 Maribacter sp.
GTATTAGGATTTATCAAACCTGGCATTTGGGAATATGAAATAGAAGCCGAATTGATACATGAATTCATTCGGAATCGTTCTAAAGGATTTGCTTATTCGCCCATTATAGCGTCGGGAAACAATGCCAATGTACTTCATTATCTAGAGAACAATGAACAATGCCAAGCCGGAGATTTGATTTTGATGGATGTGGCAGCGGAGTATGCCAATTATTCTAGTGATTTGACACGAACCGTACCCGTAAACGGAAAATTCACCCAACGTCAAAAGGATGTTTATATGGCAGTGCTGAACGTAAAAAATGAGGCCACGAAAATGCTTGTACCGGGGACCATTTGGGCAGAATTTCATAAAGAATGTGGTAAAATCATGACTTCTGAATTACTTGGTTTAGGGCTGCTAGATAAGGCGGATGTTCAAAATGAGAACCAAGATTGGCCAGCTTACAAAAAGTATTTCATGCACGGCACCAGTCATCACATTGGCTTGAATACTCATGATTATGGGGAGTTAAAAACACCGATGAAGGCCAATATGGTGTTTACGGTAGAACCAGGTATTTATATCCCAGAGGAGAAAATGGGTGTTCGATTGGAAGATGATGTCGTTATTCAAGAAAGTGGCGAACCATATAATTTGATGGGGACTATTCCGATTGAGGTGGAGGAGATTGAGGAGTTGATGCAAGCATAGTCATTTATAGGCGTAAATCATTTGAAAAATGCCTGGGAAAAACAACGTATTTATAGCGACAAGTATCGATGGGTACATCGCTGATAAGAATGGTGAAATTGACTGGTTGGATGCCATTCCAGGCCTTAAGGACATTGACACTGGATATGATGCATTTATGTCCGAGATAGATGCTCTTGTGATGGGCAGGGTCACTTTTGAAACCGTTAATGGGTTTGACATGGATTGGCCTTACCAAAAGCCTGTTTTCGTGGTAAGTACTACAATGACCCAGATTCCAGTAGAACTAAAGGGTAAAGTCCAGCTCGTAAAAGGAACATTGGAGAATATTGTCAAAAAAATTCATCAAGAGGGTTATCATAATCTTTATATCGATGGGGGAAACCTGATACAAAGTTTTTTGAGAGCGGATTTAATAGATGAGATGATCATTACGGTCATACCCATATTATTGGGAGGAGGGCATCCACTTTTTGGGAAGCTTACAACAAGGCTAGATTTTGTATGCCAGGCAACGAAACTTTTTTTAAATTCCGTTGTGCAGAATCATTATGTCAGGCGTCATGCCTAGACAGTTGGCTTTAAGAACTTGGTCTCCAATGGTGAATCAAAAGAATTAATCCTCTCCTCTTTCCGCCTTTTGCTTATTCACCATATTTTCTACATCCTTTAAGAGCTGCTTTGCATCGTACAAAATCCCATCTTTTATGGTATATTTTACACCGCCAACCCGTTCTACTTTACCAGTCTCGTCGTTCAACCTTGGAAAACCAGTACCATAAAGCACTTTTAGGTTTTCAATAGGGTTTTCTTCGATAATGATCAGGTCTGCTAACAGACCAGGTCTCACTATTCCGAATTCGATAGGCTTGCCTTTGGGCTCGAAAATGGCTTCTGCGGCATGAAGGGTGGCGCCTCTAATGACTTCCAAGGGATGGAAGCCAGCCTCCTGTAATAATTCCATTTCTTCAATGACCCCGAAACCGAATAGGTTGTAAATAAAGGAAGCATCATCACTCACGGTCACACGGCCGCCTGCGTTTTTATAATCGTTCAAGAATGACATCCATACGCGATAGAAGTTTTTCCAGGCCACTTCTTCCCAAGTGGTCCAATTGTAAAAATAGGAACCATGATCGAGACGATTTGGATCATAGAAATCTTGTAGTGACGGTAGTACATAAGTAGCTATCCAATCGGCGTTACGTGCCTTCATGACATCGCGACCTGCAAGATAAGCGGTCATGGTTGGGTCCAGAATAAAATCCTTTTCCAAAAAGAAATCGATGAGCTCGTTCCATTCTTTACTACCTCTTGGGTGAATTTTATCCCATTGATAGGCTACCTGGCTAAAACGATCTTGTTCATCATTATATATCAAATTTCTTGGCCAGTGCTGAATATCCTCCTCTTTGTATAAAGACTCGAAAAGTCCGTAGAAATGGGTAAGGTTGTGCAATCCCATCTCTGCTGCGTCTCGTGCATTTACACGACTTACCATCAATTGTGATAAATGGGCTACCGAACCCATTTTAAGTTTACGGGATTCATCGATGGCGGCCGCCATAATCTCGGGATCAAGATTGAAGATTTTAATGCCCTCGGCACCTTTTGAATTGGCCCAAGTAACCCATTCTCTCGCTTTTTCTGGGGTTAGTAGGGGGCCGCCTTTCCAATCTTTGCCTGTTCCAGGTACTTGAAAATTCACGATTCTGGGTGCGACGATTTTATTTTGTGCACTGCGCTTCTTTTCGTTTTCTACCCAATTTATTTCCCCTGCCGGCACCCCGCGAATGGTGGTAATGCCATGGCCCAACCAGAGTTTATAGGCATATTCCGCTTCGGGTGCTTTGGGGCCGCCATCCACATGACTGTGGATGTTAATAAAGCCGGGGAGTACATAAGCACCATGTGCATCGATCTCTTTGGCACCTTTGGCAGGTCGGTCTTCAGGATCGATAGGAATTTTTGGAGTGCCAACCAATACAACCTCTTTTATTTTGTTTCCTTCGATGACGATATCCACAGGACCGTAGGTTGGCGCACCGGTTCCATCAATCAAGTTTGCTCCACGAATCACCATACGTTCAAAAGGCCCTTCGCCTTCATTTGGGCCACGATCGGGTGCGGGTTGTACTTGTGCTTTTGTAAAAAGAGAAGCAGTCAAAAAGATGGAAAGGAGTATTCGTTTCATAAGGGTTGGTTTATGGGATGGCGATGATGGTTATACTAAAGATAGTAAAAAACACTAGGCGTTTTTTCTTGGAAGGATATTCATTAAAGCGAAAACAATCAAAGCAGGCACTACCCAGCCCAAACTAAATTTACTAAATGGAATAAAAGGAAGGAATCCCGTAACGACTTTTCCCAGCCCAATACTCCCCAAAAAGTCGGGAATACTAAAAATGATAGTGGTTATCACCACCGCTTTAAAGACTTTGGGAGAAGCATATTTTTCAGGCACCACATTCAACAAAATAAGAATTATGGTAATCGGATAAATAAACATCAAGGCCGGAATCGCAATAATGATAATAGAGTGAAAATCGAGTTGTCCAATTAAAACACCTACGATACAAGCGAGAATTCCGGTGACGATATAAGCTTTTTGAGACCCTTTGAACAAACCTTTAAAATAATCAGCGGTGCCCGCTACGATTCCAACAGCTGTTGTAAAACAGGCCAGGGCGATTAACATACTCAATAATTTGTTTCCGAAAGCCCCAAGAGATGCAATACTGATTCCTCGAAGCAGGTTGGCGCGTTGCATATCACCACTTAGTTTATTGTCTATTTCAATATCGGCACCAAAGGCAGCACCTACGGAAATTAATCCGGCATATATAAGGAGCAAACCTAATCCGGCAATAAATCCCGATTTGCGAATGATTTCTTTTTTTGCTTCGACTGAATCGTGTCCTCGCAGATTCAGTGAAATTATCACTACTGCTCCTACAACCACTGCTCCGATGGCATCAAAAGTTTGATACCCTTCCAATAGCCCACTTACAACCGGAGCATCTAAGGTGGAGACATTCATGAATCCGTCAGAAGTAAAGAGTCCAATACCGATGACTCCAAAAAGCATGATGACAATCAATGGGGTTAAGAACTTACCTATGAAATGTAATATTTTTGAACGATTTAAGACGAAGACCAATACCAGTGCAAAGTAGATGCTACTAGTTAACAAAGGACTTGTACCAAAGGCTGGATGGATTGCAATTTCGTGTGTGGCCGAGGCTGTTCTCGGTGACGGAATGGTTATCGAAATGAGATAGACAATAATACAGTAGATGGTGCTGAAGGTTGGCGATACTTTCTTGCCAAAATCATACATCGTGCCCTGTAGGCGTGCATGTGCCAGAATTCCTAAAATAGGAATGACCACGGCGGTAATCATAAAACCTATCGTAACCCAAAACCAATCTTCTCCTGCATTGTATCCCAAAAGAGGGGGTAATAGCAAATTGCCTGCTCCGAAAAACAAAGAGAATAAGGCAAAGGAAGTGACTAAGGTCTCTTGGGTTTTGTTCATTTCACTTTTCAGGTTGTTGGGAGAAAGATAGCCGAAAAATACAGCTTGAACAAAACATATTCCG
>JARFRH010000347.1 GCA_029287355.1 Maribacter sp.
GCCGCTACGGCAACCGCCGCATTTCAAGCTTTGAATTTCTTCGGATGTTTTCATCTCCCCTAAATTTCCTTTATCAAATCTAGTTTTTAGCTTGATTGGGAAAAATGATCTTTATCATACCCCTTGGGTTTAGCCTCTCCAAACCACCATCTCGTTTCCATAGGTTTTTTGATGAGCCCGAATTTCTTAATAGCATATTCTTTGAGATGTTCTGTCATCTCCTCAACTGAATCGGTCAAGAATAAGAGATTCATATCTTCTTGCGAAATACTTTCGTTTTCGGACATCATTTTGATGTGATCATAGAGTTCCTTGTGATACTCTTTTCCAAAAAGCACGACCGGGAAATGATGTATCATTTTGGTCTGGATCAAGGTCATGGCCTCGAAAAGCTCATCCAAAGTACCGATTCCACCCGGCATGACGACAAAAGCATAGGAATATTTCAACAACAGAAACTTGCGAACAAAGAAATAAGGAATATTGATCCATTTGTGTAGATAGGGATTGGGTTCTTGCTCGAGCGGTAGTATAATATTGCATCCTATTGAATAGCCTTTGTTGAGATAAGCTCCTTTATTGGCGGCTTCCATAATTCCGGGGCCGCCACCGGTCATCACTGCGAAACCCAATTCGGAGAGCGCTTTCCCAACTTTAACGGCTTGTTTGTAGTGAATGTTTTTTTCGTCGAACCTTGCCGACCCAAAAACCGTGACACAAGGGCCTATGAAGTGTAGCCTTCGAAAAGCCCGTATAAAATGGTATTGTACTTTGAAGGTAAATAAAAGCTCCTTGAATCGATTCCGGGGACCATCTAAAAAAGCACGTTCCTCGCTGAGATAGAACGTCTTTGAGTCTATTTTTGGCTTGTCTTGCATATTGGCCCGGTTGTTATCGAGACTAAAAGTAGTCCATGCGTGAAAAGATAAAAATGATAATTCTCATAGGAACGGTATGATATTGGTCATTTTCAGAAAAGCCTATCCGATCTATATTTGAGTATGTCAGATACCTCCGTAACGAGACAGCTAAAATCAAAGATGACCCACCAGGTAAAGCAATTTTTTGTCCAGGCAGGGGAGCTCTCCTCTTTCGCGAGCCGATTTTTCAAAGAAGCTTTTACTCCGCCCTTTGAGTTTAAAGAACTATTGCGACAATGCTATCAAATGGGCAACCGCTCGTTTGTCTTGGTCGGAGTAACGGGCTTTATTATCGGTTTGGTTTTGACCTTACAATCGCGGCCAACCATGATTCAATTCGGGGCGGTCTCATGGATGCCAAATATGGTGGGGATTTCCATTGTGCGAGAAATTGGCCCTGTAATTACAGCACTTATATGCGCTGGGCGTATCGCATCTGGCATTGGTGCTGAATTGGGTTCCATGCGGGTTACCGAACAAATTGATGCCATGGAGGTTTCGGGTACCAACCCCTTTAAATATTTGGTCGTAACCCGGGTTATGGCCACGACACTAATGCTTCCTCTTTTAGTCATTTTTGGTGATTTGATAGCATTATACGGTTCCGCTCTAGTCGAAAATCTAAAAGGAAATGTTTCTTTTCAACTCTATTTTAACACAGTATTCAATGCGTTGACCTTTGGCGATTTGATACCGGCCACGATTAAATCTTTCTTTTTTGGATTTGTCATCGGGTTGGTAGGTTGTTTTAAGGGATACTATAGCAAAAAAGGAACGGCAGGCGTTGGAATCGCAGCAAATACGGCTGTAGTCATGGCCTCGTTATTGGTTTTTGTAGTGGATTTTATCGCCGTCTTCGTTTCTGACATATTTTATGAACTCTGATCTTATGGAAAAAGATACATCAATTGCACTAGCCAAAGAGAAATGGAAATCGAATACCGATACGAACCGAAAAGCGGTTATCCGTATCAAAGACGTACGCAAAAGTTTTGGGGACAACCATGTTTTGAACGGATTCAATATGGAATTATATGAGGGCGAAAACCTAGTGGTTATGGGCAAATCAGGTTCCGGAAAGTCGGTGATGATAAAATGTTTGGTCGGTCTTATAGCCGCAGATAGTGGTTATATCGAAGTAATGGGAAAAGAAATAGCAACCTTAGACCGCCAAACTTTAGATGAACTGCGTTCAGACATAGGGTTTCTTTTTCAGGGAAGTGCCCTATACGATTCGATGACCGTTCGTGAGAATTTGGAATTCCCCATGCGCCGGCATAGGGAAAAACTTGGCGTAGTTTCCGACACAACACCATTAGTCATAGAAGCCTTGGAAAACGTAGGACTTGCCCATACCCTTGACTTAATGCCCGCTGAACTTTCCGGCGGAATGAAAAGGCGTGTCGCCTTGGCACGAACCCTGATATTGAAACCTAAAATTATTCTGTACGACGAACCCACTAGTGGATTGGACCCCATTACGGCCAAGGAAATCATAGAATTGATGCGAAGCATACAAAAGAAATACGGTACCTCATCATTGATCATAACGCATGACGTAGACTGTGCACGGGTCATTTCTGAACGGATGATATTGTTGGTGGATGGCATTAATTATGCCCAAGGCACCTATTCTGAATTATCGGCTTCAACGGACGCGAAAGTAGAGGCATTTTTTAAAAAATAATACCATGGCAAAAACAACATTGGAAAATTTACGATTGGGGATTTTTGTAATCCTTGGAACGCTCTTGTTACTGGTGGCGGCCTATCTCATAGGCAACCGGCAGAATATGTTCAGTAAAACCTTTAATATTACAGCTGTTTTTAAGAATGCGAGCGGACTCCAAAATGGCAATAACGTTCGCTTTTCCGGCATCAATGTAGGGACCGTTAAAAAAATTGAAATGGTCAACGACACTACCATTAAGGTACATATGATCATTGCGGAAAAAATGCAAGAACATATTAAAAAAGATGCCGTAGCCATGATAGGTTCTGATGGTCTTGTGGGCAGTATGCTCATTAATATCGTACCCGGAACGGGTAACTCGCCTTTGATTAAAGAAGGCGATGAACTGGCATCCGTTAGTAAAATAGCGACCCAAGACATGCTGAGCACCCTTAATGTGACCAACGAGAATGCCGCCTTACTAACGGCTGACCTCTTAAAAGTCTCCCAATCGCTCACGCGAGGAAAAGGTACGTTGGGAAGATTGTTGAACGACACCGTGATGGCATCAGACTTGCAGCGGACTATTGCAAATCTTAAATTAGTTAGCAATAGCGCAAATACCACCTTATCCGAACTCAATGAAATGATATCGAGCATTGATTTTAAGGAAAGCACTGCGGGGGTGCTATTGACGGATACCATTTCCGCAAGAAAAATGAGAAACATCATCGGTAATCTAGAAACTTCCAGCTTTGATATCACGCAGATGACCAAAGAATTGAATACCGTCATCGGTGGTTTAAATAACAAGGATGGATTGGTACATACTATTTCGAAAGACACCGCTTTGGTATATCAATTAGAGCGGACCATGAAAAATATCGAACAAGGTACCGAGCGGTTCAATGAGAACATGGAAGCTTTGAAGCATAATTTTCTAACACGGGGATATTTTAAGAAGTTGGAGAAAAAGGAAAATAACCGTAATTGATGTACGGTTTGGACTTTTATGGAAAATATTCTGTCAACTAGAAAGCATCCTATATATTAATATGATCAGGGCAATACCGAATATGCTCGTATATATCAATTTGTTGCACTTGGCTAGCCAGTTCGGTAAAAAAATATCAAAATTTTCTTTTGTGGAATCGGAATACTTACGGGCAATAACGGTCAGGGGACAAAACCATTTAAAAGCCAGTAAAACGATACCTTCTACAACCACAAATCCTAGACATATCCAAACCCATTTGTCTATCTTATCGACGATTACGGCATACAAAAAATAGAAAATGACAACATTGTAAAAGAGCCATATTAGGCTATGAACACTTTTTATCAACAGTAGTTTATCTCCTCCTTTCATGGTCGAATTCTCTTTTTTTTACAATTTTAATTTTCTTGAATGTCAGCTCTACATTAATAGTTTTAAAGTGTTCCCTATGTTATTTGGCACCTAAAGCTATTTTGGCGTTTTTGGGCATTTTATTCACCGATTGCTATTCCTTATTGTGTTTCAGTACATACTCATTCAAATGAGACATATTGTATTGAATACTTTTTATGTTAAATCTCCCGTAGCTAAATTGGCCCTCCGGATAATGCCAAACAGCCTCCCCATACGTTGGCAGGTTACAACCGTTCATATCCCTGTAATTTTTGATGGGAGTGGAAAAAGGAAATGTTTTCATTTCCGATACGGCTATACTATCGTTGGAAACAAAATTTTCAAGTTGTCCTTCATCATTAAAATACAAAATAGCAGAAATCTTAGTGGCGTTGTTTGTATACGTTGCCTTTACGGATGTGTCATCGATAACTTCCCATTCTATCCGTTTATCGATGAGTGCAGCTGGAGCGAACAGGCATAAATCATTAAAAAAAGTAACTGTTTCCGCAGCAAATAATTCTTCTCCAGAAATATCGACTACTGAAAATAAAGAGAGTAGTTTTATTTGCATTCGGGCATCCTCATTTTGATACGAATGATAACCGTGGGTGGGCACACCTTTTACCTTAGCTTTCATAAAGAACAATCGGGTGGGTGCCTTAATAAAATTATGCTGTTCGGAAGTAAACAAAAACCAGTCTTTTCCCTTGTCACGCATCTCGCCCTCAAAAACGATTCTGAAATTATGCACCTTAGGTCTGCCCACTACTCCGACATACTTTAAATAACGCTGAACAATCGGTGGTAGCGGTTCAAGGTCTTTTTCCGTTATGGGTTCATCATTTGAAGGGATGGTTCCCATAGCCGAATCCACATCATTTTTGTAGCTGTTTTCAAAACGTATGGCTCCAAAAGCAATGATGGCGGCCATCAGAATAATGATATTGGCAAAAGTGCCATATTTAGCATCGGACCAGACGTTTAAAATCAATATCTCAGAAATAATGACAGCTAGAATAGCGAGTACGGGCCATCCCCCTTTTTTAAGGAGCATCATGATCGATGATACCATAAAAAGCAAACCGGTCAAAAGCCATATCAACCCTATGGGTTTTGATAATTCTTTTCCAAACTCGGCTATATTTCCAAGAGCAAAAGCCTTGGCAAAACCCATGAAATGAATAATGCCATGAACCATTACAAGAATGGATACTACGATTTTCATGATTTTTCCCGATTGTTATATTCTTTTTGACCGTTCTCTTCTTTAATTATAAATCCGAGAGAAAGAAGCAAAATACCTATCAGATAAAATGGAATATGTAGATAAGGAGTGTAGAAATCCATATTAAGCAATAGTTGTGCAGTAAGCCAAAATAGTAACAGAGTGCCTTGAATCATTATGAAAAAAGGATAGTTTTTGATTTTGCGTATAACCGTCGTAGCTATGAGAATACTTGAAATACCGATGGTCAGCAATAAGACGATTGCCGGAATCAGATAATCTTCAAAGGAGCTATCTTTCAAATATTCCAAAGGTATTTGCAATAGTGTTCCCGTTGGGTCTGCTAGCAGTGCGGAACTTCCTATAAGTGCCCAAAACCCTAGAAAGAACAATAGTGCTATTGCCAATAGTCGATATACTTTTGTTTTTATGGTATCCATATTAAAGATTACGGCTCATAAAATAACTTCGGAAACCCATTTAAAAATGACCTAAATAATTTGTAAATAATTGAAAACATGATTGTTATCTTAAAATATTCCCATATTCATTCCACTATAAATCATCGGACATAGAAATCGATTTGAAGGGAGAACGTATGGGCGGTTATTCTTTCTTGGTATCGCAGGTAGATAACCCAAAAAGTGTATAAAGCGGACAAAAACCAACAAAACTTGTTAGAAGAAATACCCCCGCCAAAACCAGAAGCACAATACCCAAAGTACCGGTGATGGCATCATAGTAATAAAGTAAAGCAATTACAATGGCAGTCAATGTTCTGATAACCTGGTCTGCCGTTCCCATATTTTTTTTCATGATTTGATTATTTTAGATTCATTCCAAAACTAACCTCATAACGGGCTTTCTAAAATGATAATAATCATATCGGGAAGTATATTGTTGCCATTTCTCGATAATTTAGGCGCTCAAAGATTGAATGTAGTCTTGCATCAATAGAAGATATCTTTCTACCTCGGCCAGGGCTTTCGTTTTGGCTTCGGCATCCAATACGCTCTTTGCCCGCAGACTGTTGACCTTGGCCCGCACATTGGCCCGGTAACATTTATAATAGATAAATAGTTGTTTTTCCCCTGAGGTACGCGTTACGGGTAGAAGTCGATTGTAATGTTCAATAAACAGGTCTGATAGGTCTTTCCTACCCAAAGCATCAAGATCCATGCAAAGAAAAGCCACCTCGTTCAGTACATCGATTTGACGGTAATCGTCATTGAATTCGATACAATCGAAGGGTTGAGGCTCGGGCAACAAGAAAATATTACGGGTATGCAAGTCGCCATGGCAGTCCCTGAAAAAACCGGATTTTAACCTTGCCAGCAGAAGTGATTCATTTTCTTTTAGAAAGGCATCGGAAAATTTGATGGCATCGGTTACGACCCGAACAAGGTCCGCATCAAAATGTTGGGAAAGAAACTCTTTTACCAAATCGAGATCGTTGAATTTTTCTCGAATATCCAATACGTTTTTTTCATGGATGCTATTGGTGTTTTTATGGAACTCCGCTATTCGTTCCGCCAGTATGGTGATGTCTGATTCGTCTACCTTATTTTTTGAAAGCAACACATCCATTTGCCTTTCGGAATCCAATTTGCGCATTTTCAAGGTATAGTCCATAGC
>JARFRH010000352.1 GCA_029287355.1 Maribacter sp.
GGGTTGGGCCTGTCCTTCCATTCGGGAGGCCAGATTGACAGTATCGCCAACCGCCTTGAACTCAACGCGCAGATCGTTGCCCACGGTACCCACCACCACCGTACCGGTATGAATGCCGATCCGCATTTTAACGGGCGGGGCTCCTTTTGTTTCTTGTCTCAATTGGTCACTGAGTTTTGTCATCTCTCGGTGAATGGCAAGGCTGGATCGAATCGCCCGCTGCGGTGCATCCTCTAAAGCAACCGGAGCACCGAATAGCGCCATAATGCCATCGCCGGTCATCTCGTTGACCGTACCTTCGTAGTCGTGAACTTTGTGAATCAAAATTTCATAAACTTGATCCATGACCGAGTATGCTTCTTCAATACCCAGCATCTCCGACATGGGAGTAAAACCCTCCATGTCGCAGAACATCACTGTGATATGTTTGCGCTCGCCTTCTATACCGTCTCTTTGAGATAGGATTTTCTCTGTGAGGCCTTTAGGGAGGAATTTTTGAATTTTGGTTAGTTTTTCATCAAAAGAGAGGGCTTTGAGTGAGGCTTTTTCGGTTTTTTTTAAGTCTTGGCCACATTCACCACAAAATTTATCAATTGGCAAAACTTCTGCGGCACACTTAGGACAAGCTAATAGGAGCTTTGAACCACATTCACGACAGAATTTCTTGTCGTCAGGATTTTCAAACTGGCATTTAGGGCATCTCATGTTGTGCCCCCCATCAATTTGAGAAACAGTTTGAATTATGAGGAAGGAACTTTGAACGGTAACAGATGAAATATCTTAATTATGGTTGAATGTCAATTCTATGGATACCCAATATCTTGTGGTTGAATTTCGGACCTGAATTTTAGGTTAGCTTGCCATAAGTTTTAATTCGACAGTTACCGAAATAGATGAAGATAAGTTTTTGATATCATATAGTTTTTGGGGTTGTCAAACGTTACGTTTTAATAGCAGCATAGTGCAATTTGGCCTTTCGGTCGACTCTTATAAATATCTTAAATATTTTCAGCCGGTAAAATTACAGCTTTGTTGGAGATAGTTTAAATTTTTTTTATGGCTGAATCCGAATTAATTTACGACCAAAAAGACAACGTCTTCTATCGCATTGATCCTCTTGCACAGTGAATTCAAACTTACTTTTTTCTATTTTCTTTATGGTATACTTTCCTGTATTAGTTTTACACGCAGGACTTTCTGACGGAATAAAATTAATATCTTCCCCCTCTAATCTAATTTGGCCCTTATCTATCGGTCTGGTTTCAATTTCTTCGACATCATAGGCAATTCTATAAGTTCCATCTTCATAAAATTTAATAACGCTGGTTAACATATCATCGGTTGTATCTGGCTTCCAAATTCCAATTAAATCTTTCAATTGAACGCCAGCATCTGTGCATTGGCCATTTTCGACTGCTGAAAAAAACATAAATACAATTGTCATAAACAAAACTGGGAATCTTAACTTCATGAAATCCTCCTCTTGCTAAATATTGGCAACAGTTTGGACATGGCCTCTATGTCAAGAGATATTGTTCTGTTGGAGAAAACGTTAATTTAGAGACAAATTCTTCAATCCAATATCCTATGCTTAAAAAATAAGGAGAACGTGGCCTTCAAATAACGTGAAGCTAACCGGACGCAGGGGAGTAGTGAAGCGAAGACCTCTGCGATCCGGTTGAATGTTAGGTCATTCAGCTTAAAACGAGCCTATTGTCATCTGTTGAAATCGTCTCAGATGGTGGTTTCGGCAGAGCAATCTGATTCAAGGCAGATAGGTCCGGCGCAAATAAAATGGGATGTTTATAATCCCGATCAACTCCTCGCTGCCGTCGAACATTGATGACAGCTCAGGTATCGTGATCGAGAACTCGTTCTCCGTGGCACGTGCCACTTTGGCAGGTACGCTCATGACCAGATCGGTCAGCTGCTTGAAGCGGTAGATGCGATGAAAATCGGGCTCGACATTGGAATAGGGGAAACTCTCACCTTCGGCATAGGAAGGGGTTCCACCGGTGTACTTCCAGCGAAACGAGAGCGTGCCACCGTCACTTGTCTTCACCGACCAGTCCTCCGAGCCGGACGCTGCGGCATTACCCTCGGCTGAAAGTGTGGACGTGCGGCGGATCTCGGCGCTAACGGAATTCTTGTAGTGGTTCAAGCTTGAATCGGTGGAGTAGATACGCGTGACATAGATCCGAGTCTTATCAGAGGTGGCTTGGCTCGCCGGGGTTACCAGCACGACGGCTCGATAATGTGGATTCGCTGAAGGTTTGCCGTCAGGGTCGAGGCTTAGATGACGGTCAATGAAAACGACCAGGAGATTACTGCCTGTAAGTGGGCCTTTTCCGATGGGCGCGACGGACCACCCATCTGGTAGCCATGCCTGAGCGGCTTTCTCTGCAACCTTGAAGGCGACTAAGGCGCGGGTGTCATTGGTCGTACCGACAAAAGTTTCAGAATATACAATCGATATGGAGATCACCAATCCAAATACAATCACCAATAATGAAAGACTAAACCTTTTCATCATTCCCCTCCTATTTGTTTGTAGCTGTTTAATGTTTCTTCCTACTTGACGGGCATTATGTTCTATTACATGTAAACCGTTATCCGGTTCAGCAGTCGAGGAGCGAAGAGGTTCATAAAGGAAATTGAACTTCATAAAGCACCTGATAGCGCAATTAATTAGATTTATCACTAAAAGCATCATGTAGCGTAGAATTAAGCAAATCTACAATAAGCGATAAGTTGAAGTCAAGGTTGTGATTGAGACTATCCCACTCCGACGACCAGTTGTGATATCATCAAAATTGGAACCAAAATTGAGAAGGCTTCGAGTGCAGATTTCTTGCAATATGTGAAAATACGCTATAATTCATATATGTTATGGTTATCTTAATTAATTCAAGGAGCCCCTTGTTTCGGATACATAGAAGCAGTTATGTTATTACAATTGGCAGTTATCAAACAAAGCAAGTTTCGATTATTGAAAAATTATCTTTGATCAATGACAGGGTGTATTATATACCCTCCATGATTATCTTCCCTCTTTCCTCTTTATTACCGTAGCGAAAGGTCAAATCCATTACGCTTTTGATAGTTCTATTCAAAGTGCCGTCCTGTATAACATATCCAGATAAAAATATAATAATCTTTTTTCCTTCTGACCAGAAGCTTGTGTCACCTCTCCATTCTAACAATGGGTAATTCTTCCCTTTATATTCTGTCAATCCGTAAACATACATCTTTGTTTTCAAAGTTATCATTGCGGATTGAAAAGGTATCCTCATGTCGTAATTAATAACATCCCCAGAGGATGCATAATTATTGTAGGATAGACCAGCCATCTGTTTAAATAAATCTTTTAAAATTTCACTCTGCTCTTTGCTAATCTCTCCTGTTTTAGCAGCAATCTCTATAATTTCCCGTGTTTTCTGGTTGTACATTCCAACAAAACCTTTTGTATCTATCGTAACAATATCATCTTTTACATGGGTTCTTATGTACTCGGTTTGAACACTACTCTTACCACCAGATATTATTGTTGCTTTAGTTTCAGATTCATAGTTGCCGTTAGGCAAGCTGTAGTTATTTAGTTGAAACCTTGTAGCTCTTATAACGGTAAAGCATTCATTTATATAACAATAATTAGATGTCACGCTAAAGTCGCCTTCTTGTATATCTACAAGGGTTCTATTAGCAGAACAACCAGTCAGGACAGTTAGTAAAAGCAATAATACTATGCTAATGTATTTCATAATAGATATGAACCCCCTCTCTCGAGTTTGGCAAATTAAACAAGGTGAAATTTGATATGCCCCTATAGTACAAAAAAATAAGAGCTTCGTTGAGTTTTCTTTTAAAAATGAGCACTTGGTTGATATTACTTGCAACTATTGTAACTTACTGAAAATGTTATATTTAAAATAGATATCATAAATTTTACACCGGTGTAAATTGCTGAGCAGAAGTCTTCACCAGACACCAAAGAAACGGGATGGATGACATCACCGCTTTTCTTCCCTTCAAAATTCCAGTTTTGCTAAAGATACATAAAATCGTGATAACGCTCGGGCTCACTACCTGGTGCGACGATATAAGCTTTGGCAATGGCGCCATAAGATTGAGCACCGAAAGAAGTGGAAAAATCAAATTTCGCTGTGTCCCCCCGATCCAGTGCAGCCCGTTGTTATTCCAGGTGCTTGTTTATTCATTAAAAGTTGCATTAACGGACTTCGGCTTTGAATTCTTTCAATAGTTTTTCAGCTTTCTCTTTTCCGTTTTTTGAACCATTTCATCCCATAATGGTGAATTTCGAATCTGTTTTTGATATTCTTTTGTCATTTTTTCTAATCGTTCTGGAGAAGGAGGAGAACCCGGAGCAGCAAAATGGATACCATCATTATCTGTCCACGAAAAAGATTGATCCAATGGTTGTTGCAAAAAGCAGCATTTTTTGTATATTTGCTTTTTGGATCAAGGGTGGAACCAAGGTTGTAAAATGTTATGTCTTCGAATTTTAAGATTGCCATAACCCGCAATCAGAACAATTTGCAGGTTTCATCTGGATATACGAAATACAAAAACCCCATCTCCAATACTGGAAACGGGGTTTAATTATCCATCCATTCGCTCTCCCTTTTGATTAAAGGTTGAACCCAATAGCTGTAATTTTATGCAACAATGGCACAATTTGTATGAAAAATCAAGCACACCATGGATAACTTTGATTGCTATTAATATCATTCATTTGATTGATGTCACAAGATAACCTATCTATTTCCTTGACAAATCTTTATTTTGACATGAAAATGTATGTATTCGGCTGAAATTAAGACCAAAATCCGCAAAGGAACCTTGTAATGACACTCACGAAAGCCCATATTGTCGAAGCGCTTGCTGAACAAAACGACTATCCAAAGAAACAGTCTTTCGATACAATTGAAACCCTCCTGGAAATCATCAAGAGAACTTTGGTATCCAGTGAACCTATTATGATTAGTGGCTTCGGCAAATTCTGTGTCAAGGAAAAGAAGCAACGGAGAGGCAGGAACCCGGCAACCGGTGAGGATATGATGTTAGAACCGAGGAAGGTTGTGACCTTCAGGTGTTCTAGGCAGCTGAGGGATAAGGTTAATGGTTATTAATTACAGGTGGTCTTATCAGCTACAAATGCATATTGCATCCTTCCATCGGTCGTTTTGTACTCATATTCGACTGTGTCGACCATGTTGAACAGATGGTCTCTATATTTCTGCTCCATCATCTCACAAAATAGGCGCTTGGATTGTTTCTGAGCAACGACTTTGTCTCGATCCCATGTAGCGACCGTATAGTGGCACACCAGAATAGAGTGAACCTGATCGAATGAGACTTTTTCCAAGGTCGTGTTGTCGTTGATCCTTCTTGGCAACTCCATATTTATCCGGTTGACTTCGTCGGAAACCTGTCTTGCTATCATCGGGTGTTTTACAGCACAAGCCCCCAATGAAATTATCATCACAAAAATGGCAAGCAATTTTTTCAAACTAACAACTCCATTTAAATAAAAGTTAATGCTTTGATCTCAATTTGTAGATCTGCCGAAGAATGCAGCCCGGCACAGCTCTGTTTTGTTTCATCGTCCAGTTAGCATCTGAGGTCTTGTCGTCTGACGAACTCATATCCGACAATGACGGTAACGGCTGGACCACGAAGACCGGCATTCTTGTTTGTCTGGTATTAATGAACAGGAGAATATAAATTTTTGATCGGCAATTTGCAAAGAAGCTTTAACCGTGGGGTACGTTTTAGTTTTTAGAGGATAAAACCACCAACCGATTCAGCCGCCCCCGTTTATTTCGGTTCTATAACCAAAGTAAAGGGCGTCGACATTACCTTTTTCTAAATTATCGCTCCATTTATTTTTGATAAACTCTGTTACATCTTGAATTTACGCTTATTTTCACTGCAAATTTTGTAGGTTCTTTAGATATCAGGGCCTCCCGAGAGGTTTTTCCAATTGAGGTCAGGAGCCCTGAAATTGCGTGCCTGATGAAAACATTGGCAAAAATTTAGAGGAGATGTGTATTCGGCGGGGCAATCTAAAATATCTCGATGACGAAATAGTGAATGCCAATCTCAAAAAACAGACGCCCAAGCTTTTTACCGTGATGGATGCAATCCTTAGATATGCAGGTTCGGTGGGACCAGATTTCTAATCGATATCTCAGGCACAAAAATTAGGTCGGCGGTGCAAATAGGTTGGAGCTATCTGTATTCAGATAAATACGATTACGCTCACGATTAATGCCCATTATCTATGATCAAATGTAAATGTTTTTGCAAGAAAAACTTTTCTCATCAATCTGGACTGCCAATTCGTCTATTCCAAGAAGCAGAGGCGCATTCCATTTCCTGCATTTATATTCGCACTTGGCAGGATACATACCTCGGTTTGGTGCCATTTGGCTACTTACATTCCATGGTGGTAGACCGGCTCGAACAGGACTTTATAAATGAATTGAAAAGAAAAAAATCATCGGTTATGTTGCCGAAGATGCAAGTGAGGTGGTGGGATTTGTTAGCGGCGGTTATGAACGACACGGTGATGATATCTACAATGGTGAAATTTGCGCATTGTGTGTGTTAACTCAATCTTTCACAACCCTCAGTTTATGGCTCCTCCTCAATCGTTTCCACAGATCTTTGATAATCAACCTCTGAGCTTGATCCCAGTGTAAGTACTTATCCATGGCTTCCTGACGACAGGATTCAAGAAGTTTATCATTTTTTGGATAAAACAGCCGATTCCTAATATACAGCCCAAGTGAAAACTGAAGATTGTTTAGGTCGTCCGCCGACATCTTGGCAATCGTTGATTTATCCTTGAGACTCAAATTCGAGATCAAGAAATTTACGGCTTCATCAACCGTTTTTGGTAAATCCGTAATCTCTGACTTGTCAGGTCTAAAGTTAAGGACATCTTGGGATGGTTCCGATTGAATAATTTTGGGAGTTTTTAAAGTGCAAACCAGTTCCAGTATGACCGTCACAAGCCCGTAAATTATAGGGTCCTTTGAATGACGAGACCCGGCTACATTTAATGTTTCAATGCCATTTTTTGAAACCCAATCTTCAATGATCATTGCAGCCTGAAATGTTGGCAGCTTGTTGAGATTTGCATGATACCACGGTTTGGCATACTTCATAGCCATTTTCCGTGTATAGGCAGAACCACCGGTTAATTCCCCGTGGGATATGATCAGAGTGCCATCGGAATCAATTACGTTTTGTTCAGTTCTTTCTTCATGGCTGTCTGTGGGCATTTCTTTGAGCTGATATTTGGTATGGATAGGACCGTCTTCGGCCAATCGGCCTTTAGGCACCCAACCCCCGTGTGGAATGTTCAATAAGATCGCCACATCCAATGCTGCACGGTCGGCTCCGGTTTGACCTCCTGTTATGATCTTTTTAATCATGTATTCAGGCGTGTAAGGTGAAAATGAATATCTGCTTTATAAGTTTAGTACGGAGCGACGTCATCTTCTTCCTGAAAACCGAAATACTTTTCCCTTGCAATCCCACATATGCCTCTGATTATTTGAATGACCTCATCATAGATTTTTGTGCCATGGTCAAGACCAGTTTTTGAGCCAGTAAAGTAGATCGTGTCCACTGCATGATTGCTCATCCAATCACGAATTAAGGATACGGTGTTATCGATAGAGCGTTCGCCTCGATTGACATCCAGAAGGGGTTTATTGTGATTAACAGCCAAGTTTTTAACCGCTTTATAGCCGAGAGCCAGCTGACCATAGGTAAGCACAATCGTGCCCGCAGAATCAATAATGTTCTTTTCCAGTCTCTCGAAATAGCTGGGATTGTCAATCTCTTTGACATTGTAGTGTTCTGCCAAGACCCCACCATCTGTTTTTCTATCCCGGTAACACCAACCAGCATGCGGAATATCAAGCCTTATGGCAGCATCAAGTGCAGCTATCTCAACACCGGGGTTGCCGCCTGATATAATCTTCTTGATCATTCAATCCACCCGAAACTTATTTATTTTCAAACCCTTTGATGTATGCTTAATCACTCTTGCACTCCATACCAGTGCTAATCCTTATTATTTCTGAACACTTTTTATTCTTAACCGCACAATCATGAATGGCACTGGCCAGTTCTTCAAGAGCGCTTATAAGTTCATCCCTTGTCAACGATTCAATGGGTTTGCCGTAGTAGGCGATTTGTTTACAATCGATTTTGGTCATATGCTTTTCTTCATTCCACATTATTTGACAACTCTAATTCTATGAGTTTTATTTAG
>JARFRH010000050.1 GCA_029287355.1 Maribacter sp.
ATAAAGTGATGTTAAGTCAGTTTCTGGAAATCGAGAATGTGGCATACTATGGCGTAGCCACATATATTGCTGCCGTCATAATCGTACCCTCACGTAGCATGCATCAAATCACATATCCGCTCACGGCTGAAATAATGAATTCAGGGGATATGCAAGGTTTGAAAACGCTTTATCAAAAAACATCATTAACCTTGTTCATCGCATCGGGTATTCTTTTTCTACTGATCATAATGAATGTTGAACAACTTTATACTTTGCTTCCAGAGGAATACCGTGGAGGATTTGTCGTCGTCTTAATCCTTGGATTGATAAAAGTGTATGACTCGTTATTGGGCAATATCAATGCCATCCTATACAATTCCAGGTATTATAGGGCAATACTGATAATGGGTGTAGTACTGGCGATCATCACTATTTTATTCAACTTGTGGTTAATTCCGAAATACGGTATAGATGGCGCCGCAATTGCTAGTTTTTTGGCTTTTTTTCTATACAATACAGTCAAACTGGCGTTTGTAAGGTTGAAATTTGATATCCTACCATTTACTTCTGAAACCTTTAAGGTTTTACTGCTCTTAGGGGTTACATCGTGCCTTTTTTACTTTCTGTACTTTTCTTTTCATCCAGTGATGAATATTCTCTTGAAAAGCACACTAATGATACTTTTCTATGTATTGATGTTATACAGGTTTCACATTTCGAAAGACATTTATGGGGTTATTTCGAAGTTCGTGCGAAAGTCATAATAGGCCAGAAGGCAAGTCTCGTTTTAGTGCGGTAAGGGCATCAGATTTTCTTGAGGAGTATGAGACCTACCCTATTCGATTTGCAGTGTTTCATCTACAAGAGCATTGATTTTGGAATTTAAAGTCATTTTATTGCATCAATGAATGTACCATGTTCAAAACCACCATCAAATGTAGTTTTGATCTTTTTGGTTAGGCTACACTTGAATCTTTAATATTTTTGTTTATTTAAATTCTAAAAATGTTAAACATTTTATAAAATAGATACATCAACAGTAGGGTATGTGCTAAATTAGATGTTTAATGTTTGAATATAAAAATTAAACAAAAGTTAAACTAAAAATTTTTTAAGCTATGAACAAGTTTTTTAAACCTATGAATTGGATTGCAGTATTAGTGTTGTCCTTTACGATTTTTTCCTGTAGTGACGATGATCCAGTAATTGCACCGCCCATCATGGAGGAAGAAATGATCCCGACGTCCAATATTGTCGAATTGGCCATCGCCAGTGAATCCTTAACCCAATTGGAAGCTGCTGTTATCAAAGCGGATCTAGTTGGAACATTAAGTGGAGCAGGACCTTTTACTGTTTTTGCTCCTACTGATGACGCATTCATTGCCTTACTTGGTGTTTTAGGAGATGATTACAATAGTTTGGATGATTTTGATACTCCTGATGAGATTGAGCTTTTGAAAAACATCCTTTTGTACCACGTAGTTGCTGCCGAGGTAAAAGCGGCTGATTTGGCAGCTGGAGATGTTGGCACCGCTTTAGCTGATAATTCGGTTTCCGTAATAGCTAGCGGTAACAGTTTTGTAATTGGAGATGCCTCCGGTTCCGATGCCAATATTACTGCAACGGATATCGCGGCAACGAATGGTGTCGTACATTTAATCGACAAAGTACTTTTGCCTCAAGCTGCTGTTGAATTTGCAGCTTCTCTTCAAGATATTGTTGATGTAGCTAGTGCCAATGACGATTTTAGTGTTTTGGTAGATGCAGTTGTGAAAACTGATTTAGTCGAGACTTTACAAAGTGCAGGACCTTTTACCGTTTTTGCCCCTACAAATGAAGCGTTTGTAGCCTTGTTAGATGCTTTGGGTTCCAATTACAACAGTTTGGAAGATTTCGATACCGAGGGCGAGATTGCCCTCTTGAAGAACATTTTGTTGTATCACGTCATTCCATCGCAAGTAAATGCCGCTGATTTAGAAGCAGGTGATGTCGGTACAGAATTCACTGATAACTCAATTGCCGTAATTGCGAGTGGAGAAACTTTCGTCATTGGTGATGCATCTGAAGCCGATGCTGGTATAAGCGACACCGATATCGGTGCAAACAATGGTGTAATTCATGTTATCGACAAAGTTTTATTGCCACAGGCTGCAATTGATTTTGTGGGAAGCTTGCAAGATATTGTTGGTGTAGCATCATCGGACGATAACTTCAGTATTTTGGTTGATGCAGTTGTGAAAACTGATTTAGTAGAGACTTTACAAAGTGAAGGACCTTTTACGGTTTTCGCACCGACAAATGATGCGTTTGTAGCCTTGTTGGATGCACTGGGAAATAATTACAACAGTTTGGACGATTTTGATACTGAAGATGAAATTGCCCTTTTGAAAAATATTTTATTGTACCATGTAGTAGCTGCTCAAGCTAAATCCACTGATTTGGCCATGGGAGATCTTGCTACTGCTTTTCCAGAGAATTCAATTGCCGTTATTATGAGTGGCGACACGTTTGTAATAGGTGATGCATCTGACGTTGATGCAAATCTATCAACCACTGATTTGGAAGCTACAAATGGAGTAGTTCATGTAGTCGATAAAGTCTTGTTACCGCAAGCGGCAATTGACTTTGTAAATTCTTTACAATAAAAATACCGGCAATTGCCCTTGTTTAGGTATTAGTTGAGAGACCCAAAGTTTACTTTGGGTCTTTTTTTATTGGAAAACCCCGCAACAGACGTATCTGCTGCGGGGCTAAACAACTAACCAACCTAAAAACTATCTTTATTGCCTTCCTCTACTTCTAGAGGTCGTGGCGCCCCTATTATTTTTTGAACGACTTGTTGATGTACTTCGAGCCGCAGTACTTCTGCTTCTAGAAGGAGCCTTTGCTACGGATCTAGAGGATGTACTTCGAGCCGCAGTACTTCTACTTCTAGAAGGAGCTTTTGCTACGGATCTAGATGTTGTACTTCTAGACTGAACACTTCTACTTTTAGAAGGCGTTCTTTGTACCGACCTTTGTGTACTTCTAGCCTGTGGCTTTTTATACTGTGTCGTACTTCTTGTTACGGTTCTACTTCTAGGTGTTTGTGTAACAGTCCTTTTGGAGACCGTTTTTCGCTGCGGAGCTCTAGTCGTAGTAGCAGTTCTTTTTACAGTTCTACTAGTCGATGAACGTACATCACCTTTTCTATTAGTACTTCTACTAACACCTCTTGAACGATCTGCTGCAGCGTTTCTTGAACTTCTTCCAGAAGTATTGTTCGAACGTTTTTGTGTCGCACGGTTTGAATTCCTTGAGTTATTGGCCAAATCACCTCGTCTTGCAACGGTTTTATTGCCTCTATTACTGTTTGAACGTGCAGCGCTTCTATTGCTTCTAGTCGAGTTCTCACGTAGCGCAACTCTTTTGTCATTGCGATACACACTTGAACGCTCTCGTCGTACTTGATTATATCTATGGGTTTCCCCAATTTTTGCATATGAGTGCCTTCTATTATAACGGTATGGGTTATAGTAGGTATAACGGAACGGGTTATAGTACCTTCTATAAGGTGAGGTTCTCACGAAACAAAATCCTATAGCGGGTCTTGCAAAGAAGCTGTGAAATGGTCTGTATATATACCTTCTATTGTACATGTTAATATAGCCAGTATGGTAATCGTAAAACCCTCTTCGGTTATAGTACACGTACATATTACCTAATCGATTTACACGTCCGTTGCGATAGTTGATATCAACACCTCCAACTTGTGAAACACGACCATAATAGTCATAATAGATAGGAATATTCTCCACTTGAACTACGGCACCATAGTCATCATATTGAGCATATGGGCTATAATCGAATCCGGAATTAAAGGTTACATTTCTGCGATTCCTGCCAATTCGATTGTCGATGTAAAAGTCAAACTCTCCATCGGGATAGACCGCGAAAGTGATACCGTCCTCTACAAAAATAAAGGAGTTGTTGTATCGATAAGCATTGCGTTCTGCAACCTTATCATCAGCTGTGGTGGCGAAGGTAGCTGTAGTACCTAAAAGTAGCGCCGTAAAAGTGAGTACTAAATTTCTCATGATATAAGGTTTAAATTCCCGAATGCAACTGTTTACATTCGATAGGTATATACCAAACAGCGTGCCAAAAAATTACAATACGATTTAAGTATCTGAATAACAGGATGTTAAAAAATATTGAAGAATGTATCTTTTGGAATAGAAGTATTTTCAATCATCAATATGGTAGCAATGAGCATAAGTTCAAAGCTTCGCGCCAAGATATCTAGCAGTGTGTGAAGTCTTACTTTTGATGATTTCTTCCGGAGTGCCAAAAGCGAGAAGCTGCCCCCCTTTTTCGCCACCTTCAGGCCCCAAATCGATAATATGGTCGGCACATTTAATCAATTCGATATTATGCTCAATGACAATAATCGAATGCCCTCTGTCAATGAGCGCGGTGAAAGATTTTAAAAGTTTCTTGATATCATGAAAATGAAGTCCAGTGGTTGGCTCATCAAAAATAAACAAGGCTTTGTCTTTCGAATTACCCTTAATTAGGAAAGAGGCCAATTTAATCCGTTGGGCTTCACCACCAGAGAGCGTAGAGGAGGACTGGCCAAGAGTAACATACCCTAAGCCTACATCTTGTAAAGGCTTCAGCTTTGTCACCAATTTTCTCTGCTCCGTCTTGTCGAAAAAGGAAATCGCATCATCAATGGTCATATGCAGTATGTCATCAATGGTGGCTTCATTGAATTTCACTTCCAAAACTTCTTTTTTGAAACGTTTACCAGCACAGGTATCACATTCTAAGTGCACATCGGCCATAAACTGCATTTCGACAGTGATTTCCCCTTCACCCTTGCATTTTTCACAGCGTCCGCCATCCACATTGAAAGAAAAGTGTTTGGCCTGGTAATTCCTGATTTTGCTCAGTTTTTGGGATGCGTACAAGCTTCGAATCTCATCATACGCTTTGATATAGGTGACGGGATTTGAACGAGATGAACGCCCGATAGGGTTCTGATCTACGAATTCTACATGCTTGATAGTCTGGTATTTTCCGCTGACGGCGGTGAAATGCCCTGCTTTTTCACCATAGCCCCCAACTTCTTTTAAAATGACAGGATATAGTAGCTTTTTCACCAAGGTACTTTTGCCACTTCCAGAGACCCCTGTGACCACGGTGAGCATATTTAAGGGAAAGGTTACGTTAATGTTCTTAAGATTGTTTTCTCGTGCACCTTTTATCTCGATGAAGTTATTTGATGTTCTACGTTCTTTAGGAACAGCAATTTCTTCAGAGCCATTTAAATAGCTTGCTGTCAACGATTGTGACTTTAGAATTTCGCTCAAAGGGCCAAATGCTACCACTTCGCCACCATGTGTACCTGCCTCAGGCCCGATGTCAATGACCTCGTCCGCTGCTTTCATGATATCCTCGTCATGTTCAACAACTATAACCGTATTCCCTAAATCTCGAAGTGATAAGAGTACATCGATAAGATTTTCGGTGTCCTTTGGGTGCAAGCCTATACTGGGCTCGTCTAATATATACATGGATCCAACCAAGCTACTGCCGAGAGATGTGGCAAGATTGATCCGTTGGCTTTCACCGCCAGAAAGAGAATTTGACTTACGATTCAGCATGAGGTAACTTAAACCTACCTTAAACAGAAATCCAAGTCGAGTATTGATTTCCGCCAAGAGACGAGAGGCGATTTTTGTATCATGTGTACTAAGCGAAAGCCTTTCAAAAAATGCTATCAGACGTTCAATGGGCAATTCCACCAAATCTGAAATCGACTTTCCATCAACTTTTACATAATCCGTTTCTGGTCTCAAACGTTTTCCTTTACAAACATTACAGCGCGTTTTTCCACGATAACGTGAAAGCATAACACGGTTTTGTATTTTATAACTTTTTTCCTCAAGTTGAGAAAAGAACTTATGAAGGCCAATGAAATGATCATTACCGTCCCAGACCAATTGTTTTTGTTCTCCCGACAGTTCAAACCAAGGTTTGTGAATGGGAAAATCAAATTTATAGGCAGTATTGACCAACTCATCACGATACCTACCCATACTTTCTCCGCGCCACGGAAAAACTGCATTTTCAAAAACCGACAAGGCCGTATTCGGCACAACAAGATCCTCATCGATACCGATGACATCACCGTATCCCTCACATTTAGGGCAGGCGCCATAGGGGTTGTTGAAACTGAATAAGTGAACATTGGGCTCTAAGAATGTCATTCCATCCAACTCGAACTTATTGCTGAAAACCGTTTTAGCGCCACTTTCAAGCTCCTCGATGACACATTCGCCTTGACCTTCAAAAAAAGCAGTATCCACAGCATTTGCCAGGCGGTTATAGAAATCTTCATCCTCTTTTATGATGATGCGATCAATGACAAGATCAAATTCTCTTTCGATATCCTCTGGGGCTTTGTCTATTCGAATGACTTCCCCCTTGTATTTAATTCTCGCATATCCTTGTTTCGAAAAAAGTTGTAATGATTTCAAGGTTTCCCTTTCAGGTTTTATCTTTACCGGTGCCAATAAGAGTAATTTTGAACCATCCTTGAAACTTTTTACGTGATTGACAACATCAGTAACAGTATTCTTTCTGACTTCTTTTCCAGAAATTGGTGAGAGCGTCTTTCCGATACGCGCAAAAAGTAATTTTAAGTAGTCATAAATTTCGGTAGTGGTACCAACCGTAGATCTGGGATTCGTTGAATTGACTTTTTGTTCAATTGCTATTGCTGGAGCGATCCCCTTGATATAATCAACTTTGGGCTTATCTAATTTCCCTAAAAATTGCCTGGCATAAGATGATAGACTTTCCACATACCTTCTTTGCCCTTCGGCATATAGGGTGTCAAATGCTAGACTTGATTTGCCTGAACCTGACAAACCAGTGATGACAACCAATTTATTTCTAGGAATTACAACATCGATATTTTTCAAATTATGCAATCTAGCACCTTTGATTATGATGTTTTCCTTCGGATTTACGTCAAGTATGTTGGCCATGTAAATAATTAGGATTGCGAAGATACAATATGCCTATTTCAATCACCAATTTTGTTGGATATGGATAGAAATATATCATGTTGTTTACATATTTTTTAACGAAGTATGATATTTTTTCTATATTTGAATTCACTTAAAAGCAAAAGTGCCTATAGCAAGACCATTACTTTTTTGAAATAGTTAGAATAACCCACAAAACCTTTTCACTTGAAAAGGCTACTAATTTTAACCCCAAAAAGTAATTGTTATGGAAGTACAAATTGAAGACTCGGTACTTATAAGAAGCTATGTAAATGGAGACGAGAGAGCTCTTGAAACCTTAATCAATAGGCACAATCAGCGCATTAGCAGCTTTATATATTCAAAAATAAACGACAGAGGTATCACTGAAGATATTTTTCAGGACACTTTTATAAAGGTCATTCGCACCCTAAAGAGAGGCACTTACAGTGAAGAAGGTAAGTTCTTTCCCTGGGTAATGCGTATTGCGCATAATCTTATTATAGATCACTTCAGAAAGAGCAGTAGAATGCCCATGTATGATGGCTCTGATAGTTTTAATGTCTTCTCTGTGATGGGCGACGAAAAACTAAATGCCGAAAACCAGCTCATTAAGAATCAAATAGATTCTGATTTGTCGATCTTAATAGAAGAATTACCCGAAGATCAAAAGGAGGTTCTATTAATGCGTATATATAAGGACATGAGCTTTAAAGAAATTTCAGAGAATACAGGTGTTAGTATCAACACTGCACTAGGCCGAATGCGCTATGCACTTATCAACCTTAGAAAGATTATTAATGAGAACAACATAGTTTTGACGAACTAATTGCACCATAGGACTAATTAACGAATTAATTAACATCAGGTCGAATGGATTGATTATATTTATTTAATGTGGCGTTTTACTAGTGAAACAAAACTTTAAATAGATATGGAAAACATTTACACGAAGCATACTAAAGATTGTAAATTGGTAAAAGCCCAACCTCGGACTGTTGAATTCTTGTTGAACTATTCTAAATCGCTCAAGATTACAGAGGTCAAGGGTATAAAATTTGAAAGTAACCTGAATTAGGAATAAAATAACTAATGAAAAACCCCGACAATTAGAATTGTCGGGGTTTTTTGTTTTATGTAAGGAGCTACATAAAATGTATGATTGGCAAATATGATTCTCCATTACAGTTCAAACTCTAAAATCGTATTCAACTTAAAACATCGACGAACTACATTCCTACAAGTTTAATGAGGCAACGCCTAGGAGTACGATTTATTTTGTTCAAGATTGAAAAAGTAGCGTTTCACATCAAAAACTGCATGTTTGACAACAATGTTTTTTCGGCTCGCCCCGTATTATATAGTTTTAGGTCATAATTGAAAATCAAGGTTTAAACCACGATTTAAGATTAAACTCAAAAAATAACTAGATAATGGCCCAAAAAAAGCATTCCAACAGTAAGTCCCAAACCTTAACAGAAAAACCTAAAAGCATGGAATTACAGATTGAAGATTCGGTACTCGTCAGAGATTACATCAGTGGAGATGAAAAATCTTTGGAAATCCTTATCAACAGACACAACCAACGTATCACAAGTTTCATTTACTCGAAGGTATTGGATAGGGATGTTACCGAAGATGTCTTTCAAGATACTTTTATTAAGGTAATTAAAACTTTAAAAAAAGGAACTTATAGTGAGGAAGGTAAATTTTTGCCTTGGGTAATGAGAATTGCACATAACCTTATTATTGATCATTTCAGAAAGAACAAAAGAATGCCGAAGTTCGAAGGTAGCGATGATTTCAATATCTTCTCGGTAATCGGAGATGATAAATTGAATGCTGAAAAGCAAATCATCAAAAACCAAATCGATTCGGATTTAAGACATTTAATCGAAGAGTTGCCAGATGATCAGAAAGAAGTACTCTTAATGCGCATTTACAAGGATATGAGTTTTAAGGAAATTTCTGAAAATACAGGTGTCAGTATTAATACGGCACTTGGCCGCATGCGCTATGCCCTAATAAATCTAAGAAAAATCATCGACAAGAATAATATAGTCTTGACCAATTAATCGTGTTCTTCTGAGTAATAACAATAATTCCATTTTAGTTGCGTTATCTTATCATAACATGATGATAACACGATATGGAAAAAATTTACACTAGAGACCAAGAACATCGTAGGCTTACAAGGACTTCTCCAGAAACGATTCAATTTTTATTGAACTTTTCTAAATCACTTCGAGTGATGGAGTATCAAAGCTTCAAGTTTGAATGTATTTTAAACTAAAAAAGACCCGCAATTAGCGGGTCTTTTTTAGTTTGTAGTAGTCTTCTAATACCTTTTTCCTTCCAATAGTCTTTGTAATAATGTCTTTTTCCAAATTCCAACCACGTGCTGGAGAGTATTCGCGCCCGTACCAAATAATCTGCAAATGCAAATCATTCCATAATTCCCTAGGAAATAGTCGTTTGGCATCTTTTTCAGTTTGAACTACATTCTTTCCGTTCGTGAAACCCCATCTGTACATAAGTCGGTGAATGTGTGTGTCAATGGGAAAAGCGGGAATTCCGAAAGCTTGTGACACCACAACACTTGCCGTTTTATGGCCAACGGATGGAAATTCTTCCAAAAGTTCAATTTCCTTCGGAACAACTCCATCATATTTTTCAACTAGTATTTTAGAAAGGCCATATATCCCTTTCGCCTTCATGGGCGAGAGGCCAACGGGCTTGATAATTTCCCTAATTTCATCAATGGAAAGTTTTATCATGTCATAAGGATTGTCAGCCTTTGCAAAAAGTAATGGAGTAATCAGATTGACGCGCACATCGGTACTTTGAGCTGACATTAGAACAGCAATCAATAAGGTATAGGGATCCTTATGCTCCAGTGGAACAGGAATAGTTGGGTACAACTCTTGTAGCGTACGAATGGTAAAATCAACCTTTTCGGATTTTGTCATTTTTGTTTAACTTTGAATAAAATATTTTAAACGAAATTTAATCAAACGGTTATATGAAGACTTTAAAAGTAGGGGATAAGGTTCCTGAATTTTCTGCCAAAGATCAAGATGGCAATACTATCAATTTATCTGATTATAATGGAAAAAAATTGATTGTTTTTTTCTATCCCAAGGCGAACACTCCGGGTTGTACAGCTGAAGCTTGTAATCTCCGGGACAATTACAACGAATTGCAGATCCAAGGTTATGAGCTACTGGGAGTTAGCGCCGATTCGGAGAAAAGGCAGGCGAATTTCAAGAACAAATTCGAGTTTCCGTTCCCTTTAGTAGCTGATGAAGACCATACTGTCATCAATACTTTTGGAGTTTGGGGGCCTAAGAAATTCATGGGGCGAGCGTACGATGGAATTCATAGAATGACATTCCTTATCGACGAAAATGGAACGGTTTCAAATGTCATTGAAAAAGTAAAAACCAAAGATCACGCCGCTCAAATATTAGGTTAAGATTGGGGCAAGCAACTAAAAAAGGCCTTGATTTTATCAAGGCCTTGTGCTAATAAAAAAAGCGTTTAGGCTTCTTCAGATTTCAATAACTTTTTGGTAAACAGATTTTTATCTTTTATTATCTCAGCTATACCTTCAGGTAATTGTTCTTCCCATCCTTCTTCGTCATTAGTGATTTTCTTGAGTACATCCCTTGAGAAAATATGCATGATTTCCGGGTCGTAATCAATAATATCCATCACCTTGCCATTGTATTTGAAGAATTTGTAAAGTTCTTTCATTCGCGGATGAACTTTTACATTGTTACTGGTCATTATTTGACCGGTTGCCCCATCTTTCATTGGATATAAATATACTTGGAGATCTTTAAAGAAGAGTTTTCCGAAAGCCTCCAAAATACCACCACTTAGATGACGATAATACTTTTCATCAAAAACATCAATGAGGTTATTCACGCCCATGGTCAGGCCAATGCGCTGTTTGGTGTAATTATTGAAATATTCAACCAGTTTATAATATTCTTGAAATTTGGAAATCATTACGTAATGACCTAGTGAACACAGGAGTTCGGCACGATCCATAAAATCTTGCTCATCAATTTCTCCCGAAGCTTTTAAATTCGATAGGGTTATTTCGAAAACAACGATAGTCTTTTCTATGTCGACAGTCAAATCCCGAACGAAAATGTCATACGACTTCTGGAACATATCCATATTGACCTTTGTAACGGGTCTAAAGCTACCACGAAGTGCCAAAATGTTTTTCTTGTAGAGTAGGGTAGCGGGTAACACATTATTTCCATCAGGACCGAACATAACAGCATCGGTCATGTCATTCTTGATCAATTGAAGACTCATTAATCGATTATCTACGTCTTTGAAATTTGGCCCGGAAAAATTAACCATATCTACTTCAACGGTATCCCTATCAATATGATCGTAAAGATATTTAAGCATTTTTTTAGGCTTATGGTACTTGTAAAAAGCCCCATAAATTAAATTCACGCCTAATATACCCAGTGTTTCTTGTTGTAGTCTCGCTTCATTTTGCTTAAAGCGAAGATGAATGATGATTTCATCGAACTCTTTTTGTTTTGGATCGAGTTGAAAGCGTATACCAATCCAACCATGGCCTTTGTAGCGCTTTGAAAAATCAATAGTAGCTACTGTGTTCGCATAAGAGAAGAATAATCGTTCCGGGTGACTATCTCTACTAATACGCTCTTCCATAAGGCGCATTTCATGGGACAGCATCGTTTTCAAACGTGGTTGTGTTACATAGCGGCCATCTTTTTCAACCCCGTAAATAGCATCACTAAATTGCTTGTCATAGGCACTCATGGCCTTGGCAATAGTACCTGAAGCCCCACCTGATCTAAAAAAATGTCGCGCCGTTTCTTGACCAGCACCAATCTCGGCAAAGGTTCCGTAGATATCAGGATTTAAATTAATTCGAAGGGTTTTAGCCTTTATGGATGGGATATTTTCAAATGCCGTGTCACGTTTTCGAACTGATGAAGCCATTTTTATATTTTAGTTTGACCATGGTTAAATGTGCTAACCAGTAGCGCAAAGTTAACAAGATTGGAATACCTAAGTAAGAAACGTTTTAAATATTTAATTATTCTTTTGAACTGTACATAATTACTTTTTACAAAAACAGTAATGAAACATAAGCTTTAATTCAAAATCAATTTAAAATTTGAAGAATAAATACCAAAAATAAGTCCTAATTTTGAGGTATATGGATGACAGGCTCAAAGTTACTTTTTTAGGTACTGGCACTTCACAAGGCGTACCGGTTATAGGAAGTAAACATCCCGTTTGTTTAAGTGAAAACCCAAAAGACAAAAGGTTACGGGTTTCGGTCTTATTATCTTGGGGTAAGTATAATTATGTCATTGATTGCGGACCGGATTTTAGGCAACAAATGCTGGTAAATAACGTCACTAAGTTGGATGGAATACTGTTTACCCATGAGCACGCAGATCATACCGCTGGAATTGATGATATAAGACCGTATTTCTTCCGACAAGGTGATATTCCCATATATGCCCACCAAAGGGTGATTTCTTCATTAAAACAACGTTTCGATTACATTTTCGCTGATGAGAATCGATATCCTGGGGCTCCCGCCGTTTCCATAAATGAAATAAGGAATACTGGTTCTTTCGAAATTGGTGACACCGAGGTCATTCCTATCGAGGCGGACCATAATAGATTGGCTGTTTTTGGTTTTCGCATTAAGGATTTTACTTATTTGACTGATGTTAAAAGGATACATGAGGTTGAAATGAGCAAACTAAAAAACACAAAGGTCTTGGTCGTGAATGCGTTGCGAGAAGAGCCACATCATTCTCATTTCAATTTGGAAGAAGCCCTTGCCTTTGTGGAAGAAGTAGCACCTAAGAAAGCCTATTTCACTCATATAAGCCACTTATTGGGATTTCATGATGAAGTAGAAAAAAAGCTACCAAAAAATGTGCATTTGGCATATGATAATCTGGTGATTAACGTTTAAAGATGAAATGTAAAGATTACCGCCTTTACTGAAACGAGTTCAGCAAAGCTCGGTAATGAAGAACAAATAATGTTTTCTATGAAAAAGAGTATATTCCTGTATCTATTTGTATTTACCGCTTTGATTGCACTATACCTGATTGTTAGTGGAGGTAAAATGTCAACCGAAAAGGATACGAAAATAAATTCTTTAAAAAATGAGGTTGTAGTCTTGAAGGATTCTGTGCAAAAGACACAGTTGAAAGTTTTAGACATGCAATACTTCTCTTTGGAAAATAATGATGATGCTTCGGTTTATTACGAGCATTTGAATTTAGAAGATCCGGCACGCTACATTGCCGATAAACTTTTAGAAACCAATGAGCGTGCCGGAAGTAATCCACTGGTGCCTTATGAGGGAATGGAAGGGGATTTCAAATTGAACAAAATCAAGATCATGAACCACAAATGGATCATCGCCGATTTTTCTGATGGTAAGTATTGGGGTGAAGTGTTATTAAAGTATGAGCTTAAGGATGATATGGGGGTTGACTTTACATTGATTGATCACCTATTGTATACGAGAAGTGACTGAATACAAACCCTTATAACACTTCGAGGATATAGGTTTCTAAATTTTATCATCAAGCCATTTCTTGAAGGAGTAAAAGTTTTGTGGAGCCACGCCATGGCCCACGGGGAATTCTTCATAAACATGTTCGATTCCCAATCTTTTTAATAATTTTGGTGCTCGCTGTGCCCATTCTGGAGGAATCACTTGATCAACCTGGCCATGGGAAGCATATATTTTGAGTCCGGAAAGCGAATTTTCTTCGTAATGCTCTTTCAAAATACCCTCGTTGATATATCCGCTCAGTGCAACCACGTTTTTAATTTTCTCAGGGTAGGACAATGCCACTGCATAGCTTAAAATGGTGCCTTGACTAAACCCCAATAGCGTGACATTATTTTCATCAAGGCCATATGCTTGGCAAGCTTCATCAATAAATTCGACAATTTTGTCCCGAGATTCCTTTGCCTGCTCATCATCGCTCCATTTGCCTTGCTGCGCATCGAAGTTAATGGCATACCAAGCATTTCCGAAAGGTTGCATAGGGTAGGGGGCTCGTACTGAAATTACACAGAACTCCTCTTGTAGCTCAGGGGCAAAAGAAAAAAGGTCTTCTTCATTGCTTCCATAACCATGAAACATAAAGAGTGCTGGAGGTTTTCCTACGGTTGTACTTGAAGGGCGAATCAAATGTTCTAAAGATAAGGGAGCTGTGGTCATATCAAGTTTATTGTATAAAGGTGAACCATTTTTGAAAATAAGGCCCAAGAACCGGTACTGATTGTCTTTTTTCGCTTAAGGCACCAATGAACCCATAGGTCCATAGAATAAAATAGCAAGCCAGTAGCCCAAAAAAGGAGTAAAGATTTCCCCAAGTATTTGAAAGTATTGCGAAACCAATGAACATCAAATGTAGACCAAAGGCTTGTCTGGTGTGAAAACGCGCAAATGCGTTCTTTGGTTCTGCATTCATACTAAAAGCGATTAACGCCCCAACAATGGTGAAATAGGCAACAACAGCCGTAGTCTTTCCTTCTTTTTCTACACTCATATTTCAAAAGTAGGTTAACCGCTTATTTTGGGCAAAAAAAAAGAGGCCTGAATAGGGCCTCTTAACTGAAGACAATTTTCAGGTTTCACTCTCCAATGGTTCCAATGATAGGCAGAGGTTCATCTTTAAGGTTAATAGCGTTCACAATACCTAGTATCCAAAAAACAAAAATGCCTAAAGAGATGATAGTTGAAATGAACCACAATCCGGATGGTAGAAACATCCCAAGAATATAGTTCGCAACACCTAAAAGTGCTACTCTTACTGATTGGCCAATATGAAATTTTGCAAACTCATTATTCTTGCTGCTATTCATTATAAACGCAATAAGTAAACCGATTACCGTAATATATGCGATTATAGCCATTGTTTTCCCTTCTTCTTTAATTGATTGTTCCATGTTTTAAATTTAAGGTTGGTTAATTCATATAGAATAGTAAATTACTCAAATAATCGCTTGATTGTTGCAAATTACCCCCAAAATGGTACCTGTCATCGGGTTATTTAAAAACATAGTATTTTTTGATGTCGACGTAATATGCTCTTTTTCAAAAGAATACGTCGATTTAGGTTCGAACAAGGTTAAATTTGCTTCTGCCCCTTCTTCTATAGACGGAGTTTCGAGTCCATATCGTTCTCTCCCTTTGGTCAATAATGCAATAGCGGTTTCCAAGTCAAAAAGTTGATTTGCGATTCCGAAGGCGCTTTCCAAACCTATACTTCCGTACGCTGCCTTATCGAATTCAACCTGCTTTAATTCAATATTCAGGGGAATATGGTCTGAAGTGATATAATCGATGATTCCTTTTTTTACACCTTCGATAAGTGCTTTCGAATCTTTTTTGGTCCGTAAAGGCGGTAATACTTTGAATTCGGCATGGAATTCAGATAAGGTTTCGTCTGTAAAATATAAGTTGTGTAGCGCTACGCTGCACGTGACATCCAAGCCTTTCTTCTTGCCTTCGGCGATTAATTTCACTGCACCGGCCGTTGATATCGTGGGTATATGTAGTTTGCCACCAGTATATTCCAGGATAAAGAGGTCGCGTACAATTTGAAGTTCTTCGGCTAAGGCAGGTATTCCCTTTAATCCCATTCGAGTTGAAAGGGCACCTTCATTTGCAACCCCCTTACCGGCGATATTGGTATCCAAAGGAAAAGAATGTACCAAGCCGTCAAAGCTCCGAGTGTATTGAAGCGCTATTTTTAATAGGTTCGCATTCTTTATGGAATGTTTGAAGTCATAAAAGCCCACTGCTCCAGCACTGCGCATATCATAGAGCTCCGCCAAATCAATGCCTTCCGCTTTCATGGTCAAGGTACCTAAGGGATGTAACTTGGTAGCACTTTCTTTCGCGGCATTCTTTAGAAAAACAATGTCAGAACTACTATCGGGCGCAGGATGGGTATTCGGATTCAATACGATATCGGTGAACCCGCTCTTTGCTGCCGTAAGCAATCCGTTCGAGATGGTTTCCCGTTCTTCATAACCTGGTTCACCGAAGCTTACACTACTATCAAACCACCCCAAAGAGGCATGAAGATTCTTCGAATCAAAAGTCCTTGTATTGCCTGAAGGATTAATATTCGTAGCTATGGAATCGATATTCCCATTTTTAATGAGAATATCTCGCTTTTTTAGATGGAGTTCCTTGTTGCCTTGGTCAACTATGGTAGCACCTTTAAGAAGTATGTTCATTGCAAGTATTTTTGGATAAGAAGCTCAATCCCCATAAACAACAAGGCTAAAATAACAAACCATTTCCAAAGCGCGTTGATGGAACTGTCTTTTTGCATTCTGTCGAAAAAAGTTGCTATGGATTCGTTCTTATATGTTGCTTTCAAATTGGTCAGATCACTATAAACCAATTGACTCTCTTCCCTAGCATGATTGAAACTTAAGTTGCGAATGGGTACTTCGGCATTTATCAGGCTATAAATACCATCCTCCGTTGGATTCTCAAAAAAGGAAAGAGAGACTTTGTTCGCAAAAGACGTTTGCTGGGGTATGAATTCATAGTCCCCTTTTCTTGCTTTCAAGATATTGTCTTTTGTCAACTTCAGGGGAATTTCTACACTAGTTTCGTTTTTGAGAACATAATATAGTGCTGGTAGTTTTAAACTATTGGTTCCCAAATTATAAAAAGTAGGAACAATCAAAGGAGAATTCTTGAAATTCGAATTTTCCCTTGCTATTGATGCGGTAAAGGCAAAAAAGCCGTCGGCACCGAAAAGAAATGGATTTTTATCTTGTAGAGACAGTATACTTGGTGCACTGGTTTTCACACGGTAGTATTGCGACACTTTTGGATATTGAAAATTCCTAACATTCTTTTCAAAAACATTTTGATAGATAGGATGGGAAAATGAAATGTCAGTGATATTTCGCTCCATATTGATCCGCTCCGTATAGTTCGTGGAGTAAGATTTCGAAAGGAAACGATTATAGGAATCCAACTCAATTGCCATAGAAGGAATTACCACGACATGGCCATCCTTGCGAACGAACGAAGCAAGACTAGTCACTAAGGCATTAGGTATGGTTTCGAGTTCATTGAGAATAATCAGATTCTGTTCATCTAGGGCTCCATAGTTCAAGCTCTTCAAGCTAACGGAGGTAAATTGAAACTCTTCCTCCGTATAAATGCGACTTAAATAGTTACTTGTAGCTTTGCCGATAGCCAAGACTTTGATTTTTTCTTTGGCATCAATATTGAAATATAGGGCATTATCATATGCCAAACCAGTATCCGATATTTGTATTTTACCCTTGACAATTTCATTCTTTGGAATCGAAAAGATGACTGTTCCTTTGTTGTTTTCACTAAATGAAGCGGAGGTTTTGGCAATCAATTGGTCGCCATTGAATAAGGAAACCGGAATACTTTCCAATTCGTAATTACTCGAAAACAAAGCTGTTATTTCGATATTTTCCGA
>JARFRH010000095.1 GCA_029287355.1 Maribacter sp.
AGGGAGATCGATGCTTTGGGCGGATACAGCGGCATTATTACCGATAAATCCGCCATCCAGTTCAAGATGTTGAATAAATCAAAAGGGCCTGCGATGTGGAGTCCACGCGCCCAAAATGACAGAATGCGTTTTGCTGAGGAATGGAGAATGGCACTTGAGAATACCCCGAATTGCGATTTTTATCAGGAAATGGTAAAGGGTCTTTTAGTAGATGGCGATAAAGTGATCGGTGTTCGTACTTCTCTCGGTATCGATATTAAAGGCAGGGCTGTTGTATTAACAAATGGCACTTTTTTAAATGGACTGATTCATATTGGGGAAAAGCAATTCGGCGGAGGTCGCGCAGGCGAAAGAGCGGCAACGGGCATCACGGAGCAGTTAGCGGATTTTGGTTTTGATAGCGGGAGAATGAAAACGGGTACACCACCAAGAGTTGATGGACGTTCTTTGGATTACACAAAAATGATTCTTCAGCCTGGAGATGAAAATCCCGAAAAATTTTCTTATTTGGATACGCCCATTTTGACCGAACAGAGAGACTGTCATATGACCCATACAAGTGCCTTGGTTCATGATTTGCTTAAGGACGGCTTTGACCGTTCCCCTATGTTCAATGGACGAATTAAGAGTGTAGGGCCTAGATATTGCCCATCCATTGAGGATAAAATCAATCGTTTTGCAGATAAGGATAGGCATCAACTTTTTGTGGAGCCCGAAGGCTGGAATACAGTTGAAGTGTATGTCAATGGTTTTTCCACTTCGCTTCCTGAGGACGTTCAATTTAAAGCGCTACGTTCTGTTGTTGGTTTCGAAAAAGTTAAATTTTTTCGACCAGGTTATGCTATTGAATATGACTATTTTCCACCTACACAGTTAAAGCATACCCTAGAGACCAAATTGGTAAACAACCTGTATTTTGCAGGGCAAATTAATGGAACCACTGGATATGAGGAGGCGGCATCTCAAGGCTTGATGGCCGGTATTAATGCACATTTGAAAATTAAGGAAGAAGAGCCATTTGTACTAAAAAGAGACGAGGCCTACATAGGTGTTTTAATAGATGATCTAATTACCAAAGGTACGGAAGAGCCGTATCGAATGTTCACCTCGAGGGCTGAATACAGAACCTTATTACGTCAGGATAATGCCGATCTAAGGTTAACACCAAAAGCATACGGAATAGGATTGGCCAGTGAAAAGAGGCTTAGGCGAATGGAGGAAAAGGAACGAAAATCAGATGCCTTTGTAAAGTTTTTTAAAGATACTAGCGTACTTCCTGAGGATATTAATCCGATTTTAGAGAGCGTTGATTCGGCTGTGGTAAAGCAATCCGATAAGATGTATAAGGCCTTTTCTAGACCTAAAGTAACTATGGGGCATATGCTGCAATTGCATTCGGTTTCAGAATTTGTTCGAGAGAATGAATTGGATAGGGAGGTGCTTGAGCAGACGGAAGTTCAGGTAAAATACTCGGGCTACATCGCGAAGGAGAAAGTGAATGCGGATAAATTACATCGGTTAGAAAACATAAAGATCTCAGAGAATTTCGACTATTCAAAATTGAAATCCCTTTCTTATGAGGCCAGGGAAAAACTGGCCGCAATACGACCTGTTACCATATCCCAAGCTTCCCGCATTAGTGGGGTTTCTCCATCGGATATTAGCGTATTGTTGGTTTTTATGGGGCGATAATCTCATTTGTTCCACGTGGAACATTCTCAGTACCGTCTACAAAAGCGAATTCATACCCCCGGTAAAGTATTGCCCTTTGATTAGAATTGGTGTGATTGTTGCTGTTATTTTTAATTGCAACAAAGCATATCACTATGAGAAATATTTTACTTGCTCTGTTCGTTCTATCTTTGGTTCCATCTTGTATTCCGCTTCGCATCGCTCCCCAGATTGATGACTACAAACTTATCAGGGGAAAGAAGTTTAAACGAAATCTTTCGGAACGTCAAATGTTTGTTTTTGAAGACCCAAAGCAAGCAGAACAGCTCTATAGCTTTATAAACAAGAAGTTCAACTTAAAAAATGAAAATGTTTATGATGACGTTCCATTTGTAGTGGATGGCAAACAATACTTTTTTGCTTTCTATGAGATAGAGATTCCGGATAAGGCCTTGAATCTTGGGCCTCTTTTAGTTGACCTGGTTTTAAATATGGCCTTAGAGCATGAAGCACCTGAACTTTATTTGGCCGATGAATCTAGGGATATAATCCGTACAGAAAATTGGTACGTGGCGATAGAGGTTTATAGCGATTTGGAGAAGGACTGTCTCGCAAAGGGCTCCCTTTCAAGAGAAGCTGTTTTAAAGTATCTTCGTGACTTAAAGAATGAATATTTAGCCACCAATAATTATAATGAAACCGTTTTTAAAAACTAAAGACTTTTCGATTTCGGGTGAGGAGTTCGATTTGTTATATGACGAAGCACTTGAGATGTTGGTCACGAGACCTCAACCTAAGAACGCATCTATTTATTATAAAAGCGATGCATACATTTCCCATACGGATGCGAATACATCTTTTGTGGATAAAATTTATCAAGTCATAAAGAAATATAGCTTAGGCAAAAAAGTTGACTTGATGACCAGGCAAACAAAAGGACACAAAACGCTTTTGGACATTGGTGCAGGGACCGGGGATTTTTTATTGGCTTCGGAAAAAAGAGGGTGGGCAACAAATGGAGTTGAACCTAATTATGATGCCAGAATGCGGGCTGGCGAAAAAGGCGTCGCTCTAATGCCGAGCATAGAGTCTTTGCCGGGCGAAAAATACTCCGTAATTACCTTATGGCATGTGCTGGAACATTTACCTGATTTAGAAAATCAAATATTGAAAATTATTAGGCACTTAGAAGAAGAAGGAAGCCTGATAATTGCTGTGCCCAATTTTAAATCCAAAGATGCCGAATATTATAAGGAGTTTTGGGCGGCCTATGACGTGCCTAGGCATTTATGGCATTTTTCGCAAAATGCCATTGAAAAACTATTCGCCAAACACAACCTTCGATTGGTAGAAACGAAGCCAATGATTTTCGATGCCTTTTATGTATCGTTATTATCTGAAAAATATAAATCAGGCAAATCGGGATTTCCAATATTGCTCAAAAGCTTTTTTAGAGGTCTTTGGTCGAATATAAGCGCATGGAGAACCAAAGAGTATTCTTCTATCATTTATATTCTTAAAAAGGGCTAGATTTTCGTTTTAAAGCGATTTCCCGCATTCTTGAACAACAATACAAACGACACCACCGAAAAGAAAATATCTGTCCTATAGGTCGCGTTTTATGAGGCGGTCTCCAATAGAGTATTTCAATACAAAAATAACACACTATTGATTTTTCTTATTTTGACGAAGTTATCCATTTAGGTTTGTTGCTTAAGGGAAAGCAGCGTTTATTATCGAGTATTGGTTATTCTGTCAAAAATGAAATAGATTCAAAAACCTTTCCTATTTTTGCCCAACTAAAAAATGAATTCCCGCTTTAGCGGAAAACAAAATAAACCGTAACATGAAAAAATTAGCGTTTGCTCTTTTGGTAATGACTTTAGTTTCTTGCCAACAGCAAAAAATTGGTTATGTCGATAACATCAAATTGATGGATGCGTACCAGGAGAAAATTGATATCGAGGCAAAATTCAAAACCAAAGCTGAAGCTATGGGCAAAAAAAGGGACAGTATTACACAAGCCTATCAAATAGAGGCACAGGCATTTCAAGTGAAAGCGCAGAAAATGTCACAAAAGAAAGCACAAGAAGAATACGGAGTGATTCAGCAACGTGCCCAATTCATAGGGCAACAATTACAGCAAGAGGACCAAGCATTGCAAGCATCAGGTCAAGTCGAGATGGACAGTATGGTCAGCAGAGTGAAAAAAGAAATAGAAGCCTACGGGAAGGCCAATGGGTATACTTACGTTTTAGGAGGAGGAGACGGAGGAAGTGTATTATATGGAACCGAGGCCAATGACCTTACCGATGAAATCGTTAAAATCCTGAACGACAAGTATAAAAACTAGTCACCAGACGATGCTATAGAAGGCTCATTTAAGATCATTATTGCCGTAACTTATGTTACGGCAATTTTCGTTTATTGCTGTAGCAAGAAAACCAAGAATATTGCAGGAATGAAATAGACCGCTATAGTTTTGGCACCTTCATAGTCTTTTGCGATTCGTTGTCCGAATAACAACATCAAAAGTGAAGCACATGAAAAAATTGCGCCGTAAAAAGCAATTTCAGTGTCTCCGGAAATGAGTAGTTGAAAAACACCTATTGTACACAAAATTCCGGCAACCATTTCAACCAGCAACACGATTCCCAACAACAAAGGCACCATATTTCTTAACGGGGTCTTTTCAAAGTGCCCTTTAAGCCAAACG
>JARFRH010000159.1 GCA_029287355.1 Maribacter sp.
CTTTTCTAGAGGGAAACATTTATCTATGACTGGTTTTAATTTGCCCTTCTCATAAAGCTCGACAAGATATTTCAAATCTTTGTTTGCTTTGTAACCTGCGACATACATTCGGTATTTTTTTGATAGTTTTCCGAAGCATACAACCTGAAGGATTCGAGAAGTTTTTCCTCCTACGGTTACATACTTACCATCCTGGTATAGTGCACGCTTATAATCAAACACAGAACGATCTGTTTTTACGTCAAAAATCAGATTATATTTCTGCCCATTCTGAGTGAAATCTTCTTTTGTATAATCAATCACGTGATCTGCGCCAAGAGTTCGCATCATGTCTAACTTCAATGTGTTATCTACAGCTGTTATCTCAACATCGAATAATCTTGCTATCTGAATTGCCAATGTCCCAGTGCTACCGCCACCACCATTGATCAAAACCTTTTGTCCGGATTTAATCTTTCCAACATCAATAAGACCTTGTACTGCAAGATTGCCTCCATGAGAGAGGCATGCGGCTTCCTCAAAGGTCATCGTTGACGGTTTCAGAATCAGTTCGTTTTCACACGCACAAACATTTTCAGCAAACGCCCCCCAGCCTCCCTCTGAAAGGTCGCCAAACACCTCGTCTCCAATCCTTAAATGTCTAACGTTGCTACCTGCTGCTTCGACATGCCCGGCTATGTCACATCCATGCAGCTTATTGCTTTTAGGCTTTAAAAAACCACTGATAAAGCGATATTCCAGCGGTCTTCCTGTCAACATGTCCCAGTCCCATGAATTTATTGATACAGCACGTACTTTCACCAAGACTTCATCATCGTTTGGAATCGGTTTTGGGATATCCTCGAGACTGAGAACATCGGGTGATCCATATGCATGATAGACAATAGCTTTCATAAATGTATTTTCATGATTTTTCAAATTAGCCTTTTCAGCTGTTGAGCCTTGAACTTAACATCGCCAGATCGAAGGTCAACAATCCAGCCTCTCCCTTCAGTTTGAGGAGTTTCCTGTGAAGGTGCGAGAAAACGAATAATACTGAAGGATTACCTTATCCCATCCAAAGTCAATCTGACGATGCATCTGCCGCACGTGGGGTTACAGGAAGAATCATCTCATATCTTGTTCTCAACTCAGCAGAGATAGCCACTCAAAATCCTAACCTATAAGAACAATTAATCAGCTTGTAACAGACATTTTTGACGAGACTGATTAAACAACTGAGTTGATCATTCTATACTGGTCTATTGTACATGTGAGCTAAGGAACTCTTCCAAAGCAGCATTCACAGCTACTGGTTCTTCAACGGTTGACGTATGGCCCGCACCAGAGATCGTCACTAGCTTAGAGCCGCTAATGCGAGCATTTATCCGTTCTGCCTTTGCTGGCACAGTTGCAACATCCTGATCACCTACGATGATTAAAGTCGGAATCGTGATCTTGTCTAATTGGTCATAAACACCCTCTCGGTTGATTACACCATTGACAGCTCGTGAAATACCAATACGATGATTGGCGATCAATCGCTCACGCCATTCTTTTTTTTCTTTTGTACGGATAGAATCGTTCAGAAACTTCTCCCCGAACATGATTGGCATAACTTTATTGGCGACAAGTCTCAAACCAAACCAGCGTGAGATAAAGTTGAGAAGGCGATATTGACCTATGTTTTCTTTCGGTTCTGGATCAGCTGATGTCTCTAGAAGCATTAGAGACTTGAGTAGTTCGGGTTTCCGAATCGCAAGGCGCATCCCGACGAATCCCCCCATAGAGAGGCCCAAGAAATGACAAGGCACACACTGTAACGTTTGGATAAGAGCAGCGGTGTCTTCGGTGAGGGAATCAATGTCGTAACCTGATTCGGTAACCTCACTCTGACCCTGTCCTCGAAAATCGAAAGTAATGCAGCGATACCGATCTTTGAATGTATTTACCTGATTGTCGAACATGCGGCCACTCCACAGAAGCCCATGTGCAAAGACAATGGTTTCAGGACCGGCTCCATGTTCTTCGAAATAGATCTCTGCTTCATTGATTTTTTGTTTTGGCATTTCTCCTCCCTTATTCTCAAACTAAGCATTGTGGTGGTTTGGAGTACCCAAGATTTCAAAGGGATGTATGAAATTTTCGGGTAATACCAAATTTGAAGACTATTCTTGTTAAGGTAGGGGCCACGACATTAAGCGAATTTGGAGAGATACAGGAATAATGTAAATTATTATTGGACGGCATTCGTGTTTATATTTGCATCGGCAAGCTTAAAAAAAAACCAAATATGGTCGTGGGTCGATGTAATGGGGGAAGATCCATATTCAATGCTGCGATTCTCTCTTGGAATGTTGTCATAATCATAGCACATACGGAATGAACATCTTTGTACCTTTCATGTATTCGAGATACTTTTCGCCAAAATATGCTATATTTTCAGATTCTTCCTTCTTTGCCGTTATCGCCAGAAATATCGTTGCCGCTATTGCTAGCCCCAATATGACCCAAGTAGTTTGCTTGACTAATATGCCCCACGTGAGAAATAATAGCGAACTGTAGAAGGGGTGACGTATGTATCTGTAAACCCCGGATGTCACTAATTCTGTTGTTTTTTCTATGGCCACGAGAGATGGATCATCTCGATCACGATCAATCTGGCCTTTTTGACGGAGTAATTTCACTCCTTGAAATATCAAGATCAGTGAAATGACCAAAAGTGACCATGCGATGATTTGCCTGATGCTAAACGGATCCTTGAACCAATATCTGAGGTTTATCGCAAACATTATCAAGATTATTTCCCATGCGAAAAAACGGTAAAATCCGTGGCTTTTAATATCTTTCAACGAAAATCGTGATACCCATACTATGCCAATCGTTCCTAACATAAATATGTTTAATTGAATTAGATACACAGAAATAGTCTTAAATTGAGTAATTCTTTCTTGAGAAAGAGTGTCATTAGTCATCTCAATCAGTAAGCGGTGGTAAAACGCTGTATTTCATATATATCTCCTTCACTTTTCCCGACTCAACTAGATCAAGTATTCCAGAATTTAAATCGGAATACACATCAATATGTTTGCTTTTCTTCGACATGCCATAGTAGTTCCCGATCTTCTGTACGTACCTGTAATTCGCATAGTCGTAATCATAAAAACCAATATCTCGCAATGCTTTCTCAGTTGCTGGTAAATCAAGCACGATCATCGTATCAAATCGATTTGCGGCAAACATTTTGACCATATTATTGTCATCCGTCTGAAAATCTTTCTCGATAGTCGTGTCCTCGTTGAACTGCTTGAAGTATGCTGTGCCAGTCTTTACACCTACTCTGAGTTTTTTCAGATCATCATAGGTGTTGATGAGATTTTCTTGCCCTTCTCTCACAAGAAATATTATATCCTTTTTTTGGTATCCGATTGGTCCGAGGTAGGCAGTGAAAGCTTTTCTTTTCTCGGTAAGTATGACTCTGGGTATGATGTCAACCGTTCCCATCTCTAGCTCCTGGATACTTCTTCGAAATGGAGCGATACGCCATTTAACGGTGAATCCAACTTTCTTCGCCACTTCATCAAAAATATCGAGCAAAGGACCTGAGCAGCGCATAGCCTTTTCGTTAACAATCATTTCCGGAGGACGTTGTCTACAGTCAGCAAGTAAGATTTTTTCTTCGCTTGCCAGGAGGTGTTCAGGCAGAACAAGGCCAAGAATCAAACCCAATAAGGCCTTAAATAGAATTAGTCTTTTCATTTTCCACTCCTCTACATAGTGGTGAAGATCAAATCACCGATTAAAATATTCTGTAGTGTAAAGTGGCATAAAATAAATTCTAACCACAATCCCTAACCGGTAAATGGGACAATGTGGTAGGGTTTGCGAATTGAAATTACCATTGCCAGTCTGAAATTATGGATACGTGCTAAAATTGAAAATTCATCCTATGAACCCAGTGCAAGGCAGCAGCACAGTCAGATTAACATTCGTCAGAATAAGGTATGTCAGCAGCCATTTTCGTTGCTCGCAACTTCACAGGAATAGTCTTCAGGGGATTGCTGTCTATGAGAGTTATGGTTGGTAGGAATTACCTTCTGACACTCATTGCTTGTTTATTCCGGTTGTGCATTGGTCGGCGGATCAAAAGTTATTCGTTTCAAGCCTGATGGATATTGAGATAATATTTTTTTATATGTACCGTCATTTTTCATTGCTTCAAGAGAATGCTGCCATTCATTTACAATTTTATCGTCTGTATCTTTTGAAAATGCCAAATACACATATGCCTTTTTAACTGTCAAAGTTTCTTCAATTTCATTAGGATCGACACCAGTATCATTGGCGATTTTAAAAACAATTTGGTCAGTGCTAATCCATAGGTCTATGCGCCCTAGCATCAGCATCTCCAAATTTCTCACGTTCGCATCTTTACCAAACAAGCTGCTGAGATTAGTGAATCCTAAACG
>JARFRH010000161.1 GCA_029287355.1 Maribacter sp.
TATTAAAGGACGCAATGCAAAAAGGCTTTACCGAGCCGGATCCAAGAGAAGACCTATCAGGAAATGACGTCGGTAGAAAATTATTGATTCTGGCCCGTGAACTCAATCTAAGCAACGAGTTTTCCGATATTAAGATTCAAAATTTGATTCCTGATCTTTTGCAAGAAGGAGCGGTTAATTATTTCCTGGAAAATTTAGGTATGTTGGATGACAAATTCAACGAAATCAAAAAGAATCAAAAGGCAGGTTATGTATTACGCTATGTGGGGGATTTACATGGAAACCTCCAAAAAGAAAAAGGCCTTTTGGATGTGCAACTCATTTCGGTGCCAAAGGAAAGTGCATTAGGACAAATAAAAGGCTCTGATTCCATTATTGAAATATATACGGAGTCTTATGGCGAAAACCCACTGGTAATTCAAGGAGCTGGGGCAGGTTCTGCAGTTACCGCTAGAGGTGTTTTTGGGGATATTTTACGTATTGCAGAAAAAGGGTAATTAAGTTTGAGGCACGAAATTAGAAGGACTAAAGTTGAAAAATAAAAAATGGCTAACAAATTCGAAACCGACGCTATACGAACGCAAATAGAGCGTTCACAAAATTTAGAACATTCCGTTCCACTTTACCTTACTTCCAGTTTTGTGTTTGAGGATGCTGAAGATATGCGCGCTTCGTTTGCAGAAGAAAAAGAGCGTAATATTTACTCTCGGTATTCGAATCCAAATTCATCTGAGTTTGTAGAGAAAGTTTGTCAAATGGAGGGCGCGGAAGCCGGATTTGCATTTGCTTCTGGAATGGCCGCGGTATTTTCGACTTTTGCAGCATTATTGGAGAGCGGAGACCATATTCTTTCCGCACGAAGCATTTTTGGGTCTACACATTCCCTATTCAATAATTTTTTTCCCAAATGGAATATCTCACATACGTATTTTAAGATTGATGATTTGGAAAGTGTTGAAGCTTTGATTCAGCCGAATACGAAAATCATTTACGCGGAGACGCCAACAAACCCTGGCGTTGATATTTTGGACTTGGAAGCATTAGGGGCCATTGCTAAAAAGAATAATTTGATTTTGGTCATAGACAACTGCTTTGCTTCCCCTTATCTGCAACAGCCTATCAAGTTTGGGGCAGATTTGGTCATTCATTCTGGCACGAAATTAATGGATGGTCAAGGCAGGGTTTTAGCTGGTGTTACGGTGGGTAGTGCGGCTTTGGTTGATAAAATTTATCGCTTTTCAAGAATTACAGGCCCGGCGTTATCGCCTTTTAATGCCTGGGTACTCTCAAAAAGTTTGGAAACCCTTGCAGTACGTGTTGACAGGCATTGTGAAAATGCGTTAAAGCTAGCGAAATTCTTAGAAGGACATGAAAAGGTACAATGGGTGAGATATCCCTTTTTAAAATCACATCCAAAATATGAAATCGCCAAAAAGCAAATGAAAGCTGGAGGATGCGTGGTAGCTTTTGAGGTCAAAGGCGGATTGGAAGCTGGTCAGAAATTCTTTGATTCCATCAAACTTTTATCGCTCTCTGCCAACTTGGGTGATTCTCGTAGTATAGTAACACATCCTGCATCTACGACCCACAGCAAACTATCTTCTGAAGAAAGAGCCGAAACGGGAATTACCGACGGTATGGTCAGGGTTTCAGTAGGTCTAGAGCATATTGATGATATTATTCGCGATATTCATCAGGCCTTAGGGTAAAAGTTTCATTTATCCGCTACTTCAATTTTGTTCCGAATTATAATGTTGCACGTCTTTATTATAATTCGGAACAGTAGTTCTGAATTGTTCCCATAGGTTTGTAATGGATTTAAAAATAAATAGTTATGACAACTTTAGTAATAGGTGCAAGCGGGGCAACCGGGAGACAATTGGTAAAACAACTCTTAGATAGCGGACAACATGTTAAGGTGATTGTTAGATCGCCGGAAAGCGTACCCGAATCATGGAAAAGTGATGCCCGTATACATATGATACATGCAAGTGTTTTAGAACTTACGGATATTGAGATGGCCGAGTGTGTCAGCGATTGTCAGGCCATTGCTTCTTGTCTTGGACATAACATGAATTGGAAGGGCATCTATGGACAACCTCGAAGACTGGTAACAGATACCGTTCATAGATTCTGTAATGCAATTAGGGCCAAAAGACCTGAGAAACCGATCAAGTACATATTAATGAATACTAGCGGTAACCGAAACCGTAATCTGAACGAACGGATTTCGTTTGGTCAAAAATGCGTTATCGGACTTCTTCGTTTGTTGTTACCACCACATGTGGACAATGAAAAAGCTGCAGATTATTTACGGGTCAAAATTGGTCAAAGCAATGATTTTATCGAGTGGGTTGCTGTTCGACCAGATGCTCTGGTCGATGAGGAAAAAGTTAGCGAATATGAGGTACACCCTTCTCCCATTAGAAGTGCAATTTTTAATGCAGGTAAAACGAGTCGAATTAATGTGGGTCATTTTATGGCCCGTTTAATAACTGATGATACTAAATGGAATAAATGGAAAGGACAAATGCCCGTGATCTACAATTCGGCATCCATGAATTAAATTAAAACAACGTTTTGCTGTAGCCTGTTTAAAAAATAGGCGCGCTACTCTGAAAGTCAAAAAAGACAAGCAAATAACGTAACATATTGATTATCAAAATATTACACTATTTCTGAGAATAGTGCCTATTTTGTAAATGTTAAATAATCCATAAAATAGTACCTTTTTATGCATAGTACTGTAACAAAATTAATTTTTCCTCGTCTAGTAAGTGTAAGTCAATTTAAAACAACAACTAAAATATAGAACTAATGAAAGCATCAAGTAACAGAACAACAACGGAATCAAAAACAGGACAGTACTTTTCATCATTCAAAAACAGCAAAAGAGCACAATGGTCTCAGTTCAGGAACTTTAATCGCTAATCACGATTCAAA
>JARFRH010000100.1 GCA_029287355.1 Maribacter sp.
GTGCTGGTGGGGCAACAGGAAGTTTGGATGCTTCCAACATGTTTAAACCCGCTTTGGCGAGAGGTGAGATTCAATGTATCGGAGCTACTACTTTAGATGAGTATCGGCAGTATATCGAAAAAGACGGCGCATTAGAACGTAGATTTCAAAAGGTCATTGTTGAACCTACTACCGTTGAGGAAACTATTGAGATTCTTCAGAATATCAAAGGAAAATACGAAGAGCATCATAATGTTGAATATACGAATGAAGCCATTGTCGCTTGCGTGAAATTGACGAATCGCTATATGACCGATAGGTTTTTACCGGACAAGGCGATAGACGCTTTGGATGAAGCCGGTTCTCGCGTTCATATTGTCAATATGGATGTACCCAAGAAGATTGTCGACCTTGAAAAGCAACTTGATGATGTTCGTGTATTGAAGAACAGTGTCGTCAAAAAGCAGAAATACGAAGAAGCCGCAAAACTGCGTGATGATGAAAAACGTTTGGAAAAGGAATTAGCGGCGGCCCAAGAACGATGGGACGAGGAAAGTAAACTGCACAAAGAGATCGTATCCGAAGACAATGTTGCAGATGTGGTCTCAATGATGAGCGGCATCCCCGTGAATAGAATTGCCCAGACTGAAAGCAATAAATTAGCTGAATTGCCTGTATTGATTAAAAAGAATGTTATTGGTCAAGATGAAGCCGTTGCTAAGGTTTCCAAAGCGATTCAAAGAAACAGGGCAGGTCTTAAAGACCCCAACAAACCTATTGGTTCATTTATTTTCTTAGGACAAACAGGTGTGGGCAAGACCCAACTAGCTAAGGTTTTAGCCAAGGAGCTATTTGATTCAGAAGATGCTTTGATACGTATCGATATGAGCGAATACATGGAGAAATTCGCGATATCACGTTTAGTAGGTGCACCTCCGGGCTATGTGGGTTATGAAGAAGGTGGGCAATTGACCGAGAAAGTTAGAAGGAAACCCTATTCCGTTATTTTATTGGATGAAGTTGAAAAAGCGCATCCTGATGTATTCAATATGCTCCTACAAGTATTGGATGATGGTTATCTAACGGATAGTCTTGGGAGAAAAATCGATTTCAGAAATGCGATTATCATCATGACCTCCAACATTGGATCACGTCAGTTGAAAGATTTTGGTCAAGGTGTCGGTTTTGGCACTTCTGCCCAGAAATCACAAGTAGATTCACATCAGAAGAGTGTCATTGAAAATGCCCTGAAAAAAGCATTCGCGCCAGAGTTTTTGAATAGAATCGATGATGTGGTCGTATTCAATCCTCTTGAGCGAGAAGACATTCATTTGATTATCGATATTGAGCTAGACAAACTCTTTTCACGAATCAAGGATATTGGTTATGAACTGAAATTGTCCGCAGCGGCGAAAGATTATATCGCTGAAAAAGGATTTGATAAACAATATGGAGCGCGACCTTTAAAAAGAGCAATCCAAAAATATATCGAAGATGCCTTGGCAGAGGAAATCGTTAATTCCAAACTCGAAGAAGGCGATACCATTTCAATGGATCTTGACAAAAAGAAAGAGGAGCTTACGATTAAAATCAAAAAAGCCGAAAAATCTTCAAAGGCATAAGCACAAAATTTATTTTCGTAAGAAATTGGAATCAAAGGGGTCATATAAAGTGACTCCTTTTTTTATATGTAAAAATTGACTTCGTAAGAAATGGAATACCAGCATATTAACGATTTCGTAGTATAAACGATATTTACGCCTTTAATCTATTATTTTTCCCATTCGCAGCAGTTAATTCTACATTCGTTAAAGACATTATAAAAATGGGAAAAATGAACCTAGGGCAGTCGAAGAAAAGAAAAAAAGTATTCGTTCGCGAGTACAAACTGGATGTGGGAACGGTACAGGTCTATGAGAATTATATGGTAGCCAACTTCGACGAAGGAGCAACAATCACTTTGGAAAGGGCGTATCAAATCATAGGTATTTCAGAAATACATTTTAGAGGGAAGGATTTCGGCTATATCAGCTTGCGTCAAAACTCGTACGCAGTAGACCCAACGATATATACCTATATACGACAATTGGAAAACCTAAAAGCCTTCGCCATAGTCTCGGTCAAAGAAATCGATATGCACAATTTCAAAATCGAGAAATTATTCTATAAGAAACAAATGAAGTTCTTCATTGAGTTCGATAATGCCTTAGCTTGGGTAAAAAAAAGGGTCAAAATCAGATAACTTAGGGCACTACAAATAAATTAAATATAGAAAAGACCTTTTATGGGTCTTTTTTTATTCTCCCTCCCCTTCCTGAACCTCTTGGGGTGATTCTGGCATTTTAAACAAATCAATAAAGGCCATTCCAATACCATCGATGATGTCCGAAGCGATCAATGATTGGTAGCCTGTCTGATCCACGGCAATATCCCCTGCCCTACCGTGATGGTAAACTCCGAAAAGTGTCGCTTTTAAAGGTTCGTACCCCTGTGCCAGAAATCCGGCAATGACTCCAGTGAGAACGTCACCACTTCCGGCAGTTGCCATTCCTGGATTACCAGTGGTATTGACATACCCTTTTCCATCATATATGGTGACCGTATGAGCGCCCTTAATCACTACAATACAATTGTATTTTTCCGAAAAGGTTTTCGTCTTTTCCAATTTGTCAAAATCATCTTTCCATTTCCCTACCAAGCGTTCCAATTCCTTGGGGTGTGGAGTCAAAACGGTTTGCTCCGGCAACTTCTTCAATAAGGCTTTCTTTTTGGCTAAAATATTCAAGCCATCCGCATCGATAACCAAGGCGGTTTTATTCCCTTCCAGAAAATTGCCAAATGCCTTTATAGTAGTTTCATCGGTTCCTAATCCTACACCAATACCGATTGCATTAGGAACAATATCGAATTCGATTTTAGAAATTACATCTTCCCCTCCGGTCAACACCATAGCCTCTGGCAAAGAGGTTTGTAAAGGCACATAACCACATTCGGGTACATAGGCCGTTACCAAACCACTTCCTGAATTAAGACAAGCTCGAGCCGCCAATTGAACGGCTCCGATTTTCCCTTTACTTCCTCCTATAATCAAGACGTGACCATAGGTACCTTTATGAGAGAATTTTTCTCTGGGAATATAAAATGGAAGTACCTCATTTTTGCCTATCAGTTCATATTCGGTATCCGTTGTCGTTAGGTATTCCGGGGCTAGACCAATATCAAGTACTTCCCATTGATTGCTATAGATACCTGTTTCGGGCAGAAAGAATACGAGCTTAGGAGCTTGAAAACTTAAGACGAAGTTAGCCTTGATAACGGCATTTTTGTCCGCAGGAACTCTATCGGTATACAATCCTGATGGAATATCCACAGAAAGAATGAAAGCCTCTGTTTTATTCAAATTGTCCATGAGTTTAAGCACCCAATCATCAGGTGCCCTATTCAACCCAATACCAAATATGGCATCAACGATAATCTCATCTCTCCCTATCTCTGGAAATTTACATTTAGAATCTAAAAATTCCGGCCATATTTTACGGTCTGTTAATCGTTCTAAATTGATAAGAAAGTCTTTAGAACGCGTTTTGCTATAGTTGACAACATAGGTAGCCATGTTGTAGCCATGTTCGAACAAATGTCGCGCCAATGCGATTCCATCCCCCCCATTATTTCCAATACCACAGAACAAATGGATTTTAACCGGAGCGCCTTGCATTCGCTTGTGAATCCAATTAAAAATCTGAACCGCAGCACGCTCCATCAATTCGTCGCTCGTAATCCGTTGTTTTTCAATGGTAAATTTATCGGCAGCGTAAACCTGCTCTGCAGAAAAAATCTTCATAAGTGGCACCTTATTTTTTTGTGTTTTGGTATCGTATTTGCCGACAAACGCATATTTTATGATTTAAGAACTCGATTTTTGATAATTCCGTAAAAATCATGATCAAGATTTGTTTAGCAAGTCAAAAGTACTACATTTACTGCTCTATTATAGATATGGTCTTTCTTAAAACGAACATAGCAACAGTATTATCCACTTTAAATGGCTGCACCTTTACAACCGCAACCACTACCCCTTTGGGGTAAACTGCTATATATTCAATCGTTACGCCTATTAGGCCCTTTTCAGAAAATTCTACTATTAATTCAATGACATGAAAGTCTTAAAATTCGGTGGCACTTCGGTTGCGAATGCCCAAAATATAAGCTTAGTAAAAGATATTGTATCGAATGACAAATCTGATAAAACCGTCGTCGTGGTTTCCGCATTTGGTGGCGTTACCGATATTTTACTAGATACTGCAGCGCTGGCCTCAAAACAAGATACGGCCTATAAGACTTCATTGAAAGCGTTGGAAGATAGACATTTGACTACGGTCAAAGCTTTAATTCCCATAAATGCCCAAAGTAAGGTCTTAAGTAAGGTGAAAAGTGAATTGAACACTTTGGAAACCTTATTGGAAGGTGCCTTTTTAATCGGGGAGATCACAGCTCAACTTTCTGATAAAATAGTGAGTTACGGGGAGTTATTATCCGCTTATGTCATCTGTGAATATTTCAAACACCAAGGCCTGGATGCCTCGCATGCCAACAGTAGAGAACTGATTAGAACAAATGATATCAATGGAAAAGCTGCGGTAAACTTTGAGATTACCTATGCCCAGTGCAAGAAGTATATTGACGATACCCCTAATAAAATTGTGGTCGCTCCCGGCTTTATTTCTTCTTCGATAAACGGTAACCCGACTACCTTAGGCCGTGGAGGTTCTGATTATACCGCTGCGATTTTTGCTGCAGCTATCGATGCAACGGTCTTGGAAATCTGGACAGATGTCAGTGGCATGTATACCGCCAACCCGAAAGTGGTGAAGCAAGCAAAAGCGATTCCACATATTTCTTATGAGGAAGCCATGGAACTCTCCCATTTCGGTGCCAAAGTATTATATCCGCCTACTATACAACCGGTATTGTCAAAAGGTATTTCCATTGTTATAAAAAACACTTTTAAACCCGAAGATGCAGGTACTTTAATTACAAAGAACAAAAACGCCCAAGGCAAGACCGTACGTGGTATTAGCCATGTGGAGGACATTGCACTGTTATCGTTGGAAGGACCTGGAATGGTAGGAATACCCGGAATATCAAAACGTTTCTTCGAAGTACTTTCCCAATCGGAAATCAGCGTAGTTTTGATTACCCAGGCCTCATCCGAGCATTCGATTTGTGTCGGTATCTCCGCTGATAATATCGACAAGGCCGTCAATATGGTCAATGAAGCCTTTGCGTATGAAATCGAGCGTGGAAGGATTAAGCCTGTTATTGCTGAACGAGGTTTGGCCATTATTGCGTTGGTAGGCGACAATATGAAAAGCCATCAAGGTTTAAGTGGTAAAATGTTTAGTACCTTAGGCAAGAATAATGTCAATATTCGCGTGATTGCACAAGGGGCATCGGAGCGTAATATTTCTGCAGTAATTAAGGAAGAGGATGTCAAAAAAGCCTTGAACGCCTTGCATGAGGAATTTTTTGAAGAAAACATCAAACAGCTGAATCTCTTTGTGATGGGTGTGGGAAATGTGGGCTCTAAATTTTTAAACCAAGTCAGTCAACAAAAAAATTACCTGAAAGAAAAGCTGAAATTGAACATCAGGGTTATCGGCCTTTCAAATTCAAGAACCATGGTTTTTGATGAAGGTGGAATTCCACTTAAAAATTGGGAAGCCGCTCTAGCAAGTGGTGAAAAAGCGGATAAAGCGAAGTTCTTCGAAAACGTAAATCAGCTGAACTATCGCAACAGTATTTTTGTCGATAACACGGCAAGTGCTGAAGTTTCCACTACCTATAATGCGTATTTAGGAAACAGTATCTCAGTAGTTACCTGCAACAAAATCGCTTGTTCCTCTAACTTTGCCAATTACCAAGAATTAAAAGATTTGGCACGTACCTATAATGCTCCTTTCTTGTTTGAAACGAATGTAGGTGCTGGTTTACCCATCATCGATACTTTAAAGCATTTGATAGCATCCGGGGATAAAATCTTAAAGATTCAAGCGGTACTCTCTGGAAGTCTGAATTTTGTTTTCAATAATTTCAATGATAAGACCACCTTTCATGATGTCGTCAAACAAGCCCAGGAAGAAGGCTATACGGAACCGGACCCAAAAATTGATTTGAGTGGAGTTGATGTGATGCGCAAGATTTTGATTTTAGCACGTGAAAGTGGAAATCAATTGGAAATCGATGCCATCGTGAACAAATCATTTCTTCCACAAGAGAGTTTGGATACCGATACTAATGCAGATTTCTTTGCCTCTCTTATAACACACGAAGTTGATTTTCAGAAACTATACCAAGATGCTAGGGCTAAAGGAAGTAAACTAAAATATGTTGCACAATTCGAAGATGGTCAAGCTAGTGTTGGCTTGCAAGAAATACCCAAAGGACATGATTTTTACAATCTCGAAGGAAGCGACAATATTGTACTGTTCTATACAGAAAGATACCCTAACCAGCCGATGATTATCAAGGGTGCTGGGGCCGGGGCGGATGTTACCGCTTCCGGTATCTTTGCAGATATTATACGAATCGGAAATTATTGAACCCAATTGTCACATTGAGCGGAGTCGAGATGCTATAAGACACTAGTGGTTCGCGACTCCGCTCGAACTGACGGTAACTAAAAAATAAATGAATCCAAACGAAATCAAAGTCTTTTGTCCGGCAACTATTGCCAACATCTCATGTGGATTTGATGTGCTCGGTGTGGCACTGGATTCCGTTGGAGATGAAATGGTCATCCGTAAGGTTGACGAAAAAGGTATTCGGATTACCAAACTTGAAGGTCAAGATTTACCTATGCAAACACTTCAGAATGTTGCTGGGGTAGCCGGATTGGCGTTTCTGGAAGCAAGCAGCTATGAAGGTGGATTCGAAATAGAGATTTACAAAAAAATCAAGGCAGGTAGTGGAATCGGTAGTAGCGCAGCAAGTTCAACTGGTGCTGTTTGGGCCATGAACGAATTGCTAGGAAAACCTTTTACAAGGTTGGAATTAGTCAAATTTGCCATGGAAGGTGAACGTCTGGCTAGTGGTGTAGCTCACGCTGACAACGTTGCCCCTGCCCTATTTGGAGGTTTCACCTTGGTCCGCAGTTATGACCCTTTGGATGTGGTTTCAATTCCTAGTCCTAGTGAATTGTGTGCCGCTGTCATCCATCCACAAATAGAAGTGAAAACATCCGATTCAAGGAAAATATTGAAAACCAACATCACCTTGGCAGATGGCATCAAACAATGGGGTAATGTTGGTGGATTAGTCGCCGGACTTTTTACAGCTGATTACGACCTCATCGGTCGGTCTTTAGTAGACCATATCGTTGAACCCATCCGCTCAATTTTGATACCAGGATTTGATGATGTGAAAGAAACGGCTATTGAAACGGGCGCCCTAGGGTGTGGTATTTCAGGTTCTGGCCCCTCAATTTTTACATTTTGCAAAGGAGAAGAGACTGCCCAAAAGGTTGGGGAAGCGATGAAGGAAGTCTATCAAAATATAGGAATCGATTATGACATACATGTCTCAAGGGTGAATATGGAGGGCATACGAAAAATTTAAAAAAGGACCGGTGACGGGAGACGGGAGACGGGAGACGGGAGATGATATTAGTAACCGAAATCTTTGAAAAATGGACAAGTTTAAATTTGAAAAACTCATTATTTGGCAAAAAGTCATGGATTTTGGGGAAATCATTGATAAGCTTGCAATGAGCTTCCCTGACAGGGAAAAATATAATTTGGCATCACAAATTCGTAGAGCAGCTGATTCTATAGCCTTAAATATTTCTGAGGGTTCTATTGGTCAATCCAATCCAGAACAAAGAAAATTTATAGGATATTCGATTCGTTCTTTGGCCGAAGTAGTAACCTGTCTATTTAAAGCCAAAAGAAGAAACTATATTAAAGAAGCCAATTTTGTTGAATATTATAATGAGGCATACCATCTTATGAATATGATGAGTGCTTTTAGAAAAAATATAAAATAAATGACTCTACAGATACGGCCATCAATCATCCGTCTTCCATCATCGGTCAAATTTCAGATCCAATGAACTTTTACAGCCTAAACAAACAAGCCCCAAAGGTATCCTTCAAAGATGCCGTAATCAAAGGAATAGCGCCCGATAAGGGCTTATACTTCCCAGAAAGCATTGAACCTTTACCTGCTTCTTTTTTCGAGGGAATAGAAGATTTATCACATCACGAAATCGCATTCAATGCCATTCATCAATTTGTAAGTGATGATATTCCGAATGGGAAATTAAAAGAGATTCTAGCGGATGTACTCGACTTTGATTTTCCCATAGTTCAACTTGAAGAAAATGTAGCTACCCTAGAGCTTTTTCATGGCCCTACGATGGCATTTAAAGATGTTGGGGCACGTTTTATGGCAAACTGCTTGGGGTATTTCTCTGAAGGCACTACCACTGAAGTCACCGTTTTGGTAGCCACTTCCGGTGATACAGGTGGCGCTGTAGCCAATGGGTTTCTTGGTGTTGAAGGGGTAAAAGTCGTTATCCTCTACCCTAGCGGAAAAGTGAGTGATATTCAGGAAAGACAATTAACCACACTTGCCCAAAATATTTCCGCGCTTGAAGTGGAAGGCACCTTTGATGACTGCCAAAATATGGTCAAGACCGCTTTTTTGGATGAAAAATTATTAAGGGCAATGCAATTGACTTCAGCGAATTCTATCAATGTAGCACGCTGGTTACCTCAATTATTTTACTTTTTGTTTGCTTATAAAGCAGCGAAATCGCAAGGAAAGGAAATTGTTTTCGCTGTTCCTAGCGGAAACTTCGGAAACATCTGTGCAGGACTGGTTGCCCAAAAATTAGGCATGCCCGTGAAACATTTTGTGGCCGCGACCAATGTAAATGATACGGTTCCGGAGTTTATGAAAACGAGAGAATACCTTCCAAAACCTTCAACGCCGACAATTTCAAATGCGATGGATGTCGGTGATCCGAGCAACTTTATCCGCATTCGTCATCTCTTCCATGATGATTTTGAAGCCTTATCCAAGACGCTATCTTCATATACCTTCACTGATAGCGAAACCAAAGAAGCCATGAAGGCGATTTATCGCAATTCAAACTACATTGCCGATCCGCATGGGGCGGTTGGTTATTTGGGACTGAAAAAATATCAAGAAAGCCATCCGAACACCTATGGGATTTTCTTGGAGACGGCACATCCGGTAAAATTTCTAGCAGTTGTAGAAGAAACGATCGCTGAAAAACTAGCTATTCCTCAACAGATTCAACAAGTGATGGGTAAGGAGAAAAAATCGATCAAAATAGCCACCTACGAAGAACTCAAGGAGTTTCTATTGGATTCTTAATCCAATTTCGGCAACAAGAAATCATCCAAAGGACTGGGCTGTTTCATAACATCCTCAATAGCCTCCGTAGTTCGTGGAGCCATTGCGGATAAATTAACCGGGCCATCTTCCGTTATCAAAATATCATCCTCGATACGTACGGCGATACCCCACCACTTCTTATCACAATCACTTCCTTCGGGAATATAGATTCCAGGTTCTACGGTAATTACCGTATTTGGCTTGAATGCTTCATAAGTACCCCTATCATGTACATCCAATCCGAGATAGTGAGAAGTGCCATGCGGAAAATAGGTTTTGGCTTCCGATGTATTCGCAATGATGCCTAAGTCCATTAATCTTGCTGCTACAACTTTGCTCGCGGCTTCGCCCGGAGCCCGAAAAGGTGCGCCAATAACGCTCGCTTTTATTCCAGCTTCCTGAGCATCGTACACGATATCGTAAATTAGTTTTTGTTCAGGAGAGAACTTCCCGTTTGCCGGAATGGTTCGGGTTACGTCGGCCGTATAGCCATGATACTCGGCACCCAAATCCATCAAAACCAAATCATCACCCACTTGGGTTTTGTTGTTTTCGATATAATGAAGGATACATCCATTGTTACCTCCCCCGACAATTGAGGGGTAGCCTTCATATTCGGCTCCATATTTTTTATACACATATTCATGCACGCCCTGTATCTCGGTCTCTGACATATTCGGATGCATGGCCTTCATGACTTCAATTTGACCAACTGCGGAAATTTCCACCGCTTTTTTCAAAAGCACCATCTCTTCCTCGGTCTTGGTCTCGCGAAGTGCACCCATGATTTCGATGAGGAAGGTAGAATCCAAATTATTGGCATCTAGTTGTAATGCCACCTTATCCTTTATATCGCTGATCAAAAGATCGTCATTGGCCTCGACAAAACTTCGGAGCAGTTCGTCTTCTTTCAAGTCCTCATCAGCCTGTAGATAGCGCTTTAAGGTCTGTGAAACGGTGGCCCTATTCTCGTTGGTCACAGACGCTATCATACTATACAACCGCTGTTTGGTCGCATTGAAATCTGACGGGTAATCGGTCTTTTCCTTGAAACTTTTAATCAATTCAAAAAGGTCGGCATCTCCTCTTTTATCTCGGTAATCATTTTTGAAATCGAAAAAAAATACCTTATCAAATGCCTTGAAATCAATGGCTGATTTTGCAAATTCCTTGCCGTTGAAAGCCTGTTCAAAACCAAGTAGGCTTTTGGCGCCTTCAATACCCAATCGCTTGCCGTTCCATTGTTCTGCCCTTGGGTCACGTTCCTGAACATATAACATTTCATCGTACCCCTTGCCTTCTGTATTTTCCTGTACGTCCGAAAATAGGACCAAAACGGCATTGGGTTCTTTATAACCCGTTAAATAATAAAAATCGGGGTCTTGATGATAGATATAATCCACGTCATTGGCCCTGTTTCGCTCCGCATTGGCAAAGAAAACAGCAACGGTATTCGGTGGCATCTTTTCACGAACGGCCGCTCTTCTTTCTTTATGAAAATCCGCTGGTAAAAAATCGGTTGGTGAATCCTGTGCAAACGTCAATACTACTGAAAATACTACGATACAAAACGCAAAAAATTTATTCATAGGAATTGTTATAATTTCCGCCCAAAATAGGGATAATAATCTAGTTAGGATGTTAAAACACCAACAAAAAATAGATCAAAAACGGACGCAACTTTACCGCGAACCCCACACGCATTAACAGAAGATTATCTAAAACAAAGAATACCTCCGCTTTCCTATCCTTAAATTATTCAATAGCTTTGCCTGACTAAAAAAATCGATAGATGAAAAATACCGCTTTGACTGCTACTCACGAAGCTCTAGGTGCCAAAATAGTTCCTTTTGCCGGATATTATATGCCAGTATCTTACGAAGGTGTCAATGCAGAACATGAAACTGTTCGCAATGGTGTGGGTGTTTTTGATGTCTCACATATGGGCGAGTTTTTGATTACGGGGCCTACGGCCTTGGATTTAATTCAAAAAGTGACTTCCAATGATGCCTCAAAGCTCACTATCGGTAAAGCACAATATAGTTGCCTGCCGAATGAAACAGGTGGAATTGTAGATGACTTGATTGTATATCGAATCAAAGAGGAGCAATATTTATTGGTGGTGAACGCCTCGAACATTCAAAAAGATTGGGACCATATCGCTACCTATAATACGGAATTCAAGGCCGAAATGAGAGACCTTTCCGAAGACTATTCTCTGTTGGCTATTCAAGGCCCAAAAGCGATAGAAGCGATGCAGTCTTTAACCTCGGCAGATTTAGCAGGAATCAAGTTTTACAATTTCGTTGTGGCCGATTTTGCCGGAATCGAACATGTGATTATATCGGCTACTGGATATACCGGTTCAGGCGGATTCGAAATCTATTGTAAAAACGAAGACGTAAAACAAGTCTGGGATAAGGTTTTTGAGGCCGGTGTCAGCTTCGGAATAAAACCTATAGGTTTAGCTGCGCGTGACACTTTACGATTGGAAATGGGCTATTGTCTGTACGGAAATGATATCAATGATCAAACCTCCCCTTTTGAAGCAGGTTTAGGGTGGATTACCAAGTTCACCAAAGATTTTGTCAATAGCGAAGCCCTTGCCAAAGAAAAAGCACAAGGGCCGAAACGAAAATTAGTAGCCTTTGAATTGGAAGATCGAGGCATTCCACGCCATGACTATGATATTGTTGACGGACAAGGAAAGAAAATAGGTGTTGTAACTTCAGGTACTATGTCACCTTCGATGGGCAAGGGAATTGGGCTCGGATATGTACCCGTTATTTTTTCTGAGGTAGGTAGCAAAATAAACATACAGATTCGCAAGAATGCAATACCCGCAACTGTTGTAAAACTACCTTTCTACAAAGTTTAAAAGTTAATGGCGAAAAGGAAGTTTGATGATGTCGGAAAAAAAATTCTCGTTTTAGGGGGAAGCGGCTTTATAGGAAACGCTATCTATAGGGAACTCTGCCAGTACTTCGATACCTACGGAACCTATTTCACCGGGGGCAAAGCCTTTGAACAAAACCAGCGATTTCTGCAATATGACATGCAGGAAGATGATGTTTTTCAAATCCTTGAAAAAGTTCGCCCCCAACTCATTATTTCAGCCCTGCGTGGAAATTTTGCGGCCCAGGTTCAGGCACATCAGCATCTTGTGGAATACATTTCGAAAAACGACTGTAAACTTTATTTCATTTCCTCGGCCAATGTTTTTGATGCCTACAGCAAGTATCCCTCCTATGAAAATGACAAGACCCTATCAGAGAGCGTTTACGGACGTTTGAAAATCAAGATCGAGAATATGCTCTTACGATTGCCCAAAGAAAAAATGGCCATTCTAAGGGTACCGATGGTCTTTGGGAATTCATCTCCTCGCATTCGGGAAATCAAGAAATTTATTTGGGCCAACGAAACCGTGGAAGTCTTCCCGAATCTTATTTTAAATGTGACCAATGACGATAAACTCACCCAGCAAATTCATTATTTAATCAATCAGGATAAAAGTGGAGTCTATCATTTAGGAAGTAAGGATCTTGTACATCATGAAGATTTCATCAAGGAGGTTGTGGAGCGCATTGGAGAATTCAGCCCAATTTATAAACGCGTTTTCACCACAAATGAAGAACGCTATTTGGCTGTTTTACCAAAAGACAATAAATTACCTAAGAATCTGCAATTCAGCCATCAAGATATCATCGATCATCATATCATGGGTTGAAGAACCCATGACCAATTGGTATCTTTATATGAAATCAAGGTACGATGTTCTCACAAGAACATATGCCGAGCACCACGGAATAACCGGGAAATAAAAATAAAAGATTCCCGTCCTCAATTGCCAGCAGGTTCACAGAAATGAAAATAAAATATTTTTTTATGGAAAAACTATCAGAACAACAGATTTTGGAATATCTCGGAAAATTAGATGGATGGGAGTATGTAGATGGAGCCATTGAAACCTCATTCGAGTTTGCAAATTTTAAGGAAGCTTTTGCCACCATGACACGTATAGCCTTTGAATGTGAAGCACAAGGGCATCACCCCGATTGGAGCAATGTGTATAAAAATGTACATATTCGCCTTAACACGCATGATGCAGGTGGGGTAACCGAAAAAGATTTCAAGTTGGCACATACGATTGAAGAAATTATTGAAGGAGCGTAGTCCAGTTGGCAGTTGGCAGTTGGCAAAACTGACAATTAAATATGGTATTCTTAGGGCAACTTGCGCGTGTACTTGATTTTCTTAAATTTGTTATCGTTCGAATAAAATAACTATACACTATGGGAAGAGCTTTTGAATTTAGAAAAGCGCGAAAAATGAAACGTTGGTCAGCCATGTCCAAAGCCTTTACGCGTATTGGCAAAGACATTGTGATGGCCGTTAAAGAAGGAGGTCCCGACCCAGATTCGAATTCAAGACTTCGTGCGGTCATTCAAAACGCGAAATCCGTAAATATGCCCAAGGATAATGTCGAACGTGCCATCAAACGCGCAAGTGACAAAAGCCTAGGTGATTATAAGGAAGTTCTATTTGAAGGCTATGCCCCTCATGGTATTGCCATTTTGATTGAAACCGCTACCGATAATAATACAAGAACCGTCGCCAATATACGCAGTTATTTCAATAAATGTAACGGCAGTCTAGGCACTTCAGGTTCGGTAGAATTCATGTTCGACCATACCTGCAATTTTAGAATTCCTTCCGAAGGTATCGACCCGGAGGAGCTCGAATTGGAAATGATCGATTATGGTGCCGAAGAGGTTTTCGTTGACGACGATGGCATTTTAATCTACGCTCCTTTTGAAAGCTTTGGAGCGATTCAAAAAGAGTTGGAAAGTAGGGGTATCGAAATTTTGTCCTCGGGTTTTGAGCGTATACCCCAAGTTACGAAGCAACTTAATGAACATGAAACTGCGGATGTTGAAAAACTTTTAGAGAAAATCGAGGAGGATGATGATGTACAGAATGTTTACCACACGATGCAGGAGTAATTCCCCAAATCATACCGCATAAAAAAAGGAGACCGAAACGGTCTCCTTTTCTTTTTGGTTTAAAGATCGAACTAGCGTTCGATCAGCATCTTTTTCTGATGGGCTACCCCGAAGGCATCGAAGGTCTTGACCAGGTATATTCCGGCGGGCAGACCGCTCACG
>JARFRH010000104.1 GCA_029287355.1 Maribacter sp.
CTAAGATCTTTTCAATATCCCCTGTACTGAATCCTCGTTTGTCCAGTAAACGAGCAACGTTCCGATAACGATCCGGTGTATCCAATTCCGGAATCCATGGAGGCCATTGCACCTTATAAGATGGTTTGAATCGCAACAATCTTGGTTCGTACCAATTTTGACGTGTAGCTCCGGTTGCTTTCAATCCTTGAACTGCAAAATCGGCCGCAAGTCCTACATGATCTATTCCCCCGACCTTAACTGCATGCGCGATGTGGTCCACATAGGATTCCAATGTGGTTTCCGTACCCAGATTCGGTCCAATCATATATCCCAAAGAGATAATCCCGATTACCCCCCCTTTATCCGCCATAGCCCTAATCTGTTGGTCTGTTTTGGCACGTGGATGATTTTTGTGCAGGGCCTCGCACATGGAATGATTGATCGAAGCACCTGCCTTACTGAATTTGATACCATCATTCGTAGTCGCTTGACCGCAATGGGAAAGATCAACGATGATACCCAGTTCATTCATGCGTTCCACTACTTCGATTCCATAATCCGACAATCCCACATTGGTACGTTCGGTGCATCCATCCCCGACTAGGTTCCGTTGGTTATAGGTCAGCTGCATCCATCGGGTACCCGCTTGATAAAGGATATCCATATTATCGATCGAATTTTCGAGCGGGGTAGTATTCTGAAAGCCCATCATGACCGCTACCTTACCTTCTTTCTTTGCTCGGATAAAATCATCGGCTTTCGTTGCGGTTATAAACCGATCTGGATTATCCGTGATACGCATATGCCAATCCGACAAAGATACCAGCGCTCTTTTGAGACTACCGGAGTCCAAGGAAGCGTTGAAACCTGTATATCCAGAATTGGCAAGTGCTTCATCCGATTTGGCATTCCAGTTTCGGGTAATGACGATGCCATCGATGACAATAGCTTGATCATATAGTTTATCAATCTTCCTATATAGAAGCTCCGAGGCTAAAGTATTCGTTTTTCCATCCGCTAAACTGCTCAGTACCTGTTGTGGAATAAGTGCACCGAGCGGGACTATTTTAACGAAGTTTCTACGACTGATGTTCATACCTGATATTTTGCAACTCAAATTAATGATTTTTCAATCGACTTGGCGACGTTCTTAAATTTATATCGTCCTTTTAAGGCGGAATGGGCAGGCGCACAGCACCGTACCTTGAGAAGTGACTTCAATGTGAATAGCAATACGATTCAGTAAAGGGCCTGTTATTTTACTCAAATAGCGTTGCATCTCCGCTTGGAAAGAAGCTCCAGGGGGCCTCCGGGTCATTGAAATACTCGCCGGGACTGGCATTCATACTTGTACCAGCATAAATCTATATAAGATAATTCAGTAACTTGGTAAGGTAACCGCCAACCAATACTTCACATGATTAAATTCTTTCGCAAAATTCGCCAAAAATTACTGACTGAAAATAAATTTAGCAAATATTTACTTTATGCAATTGGTGAAATTGCACTTGTCGTCATTGGTATTTTGATTGCTTTGAGTGTTAATGATTGGAATGAATCTAGAAAGACTCACCTTCAGGATATTGAATTTCTAAACAATCTGAGGGTTGAATTGTCAGTGGATATTCTTGCACTTAGGGAGAGAAAATCTCATTATCAGAGCATTAATAATCAGATAAAAAATACAATAAAACTGTTTGAAAGTGGTGTTCAAAGTCTTACTTCCGATGAACATCAGGAAATCGTTTCGGCGCTGTCTTATTTTGAGATACTTACTCCAATTAACAAAAACACCAATCAAAATGATTTGGCAATTACGCACGGTACGATCGAGAGAATTGACAAAGAATTGAATCACAGATTCCTAACCTACCTTCAAGGAACCCAATCCCTTAATGCTGCTATTACCAAATTTGGTGAAACCCTACAACAACTACTAATACTACAGATTCAACCAAATGTCGATTTCAATGAAATAAACCCTGCAGCTGATAGGGTTGTTTTCGATTTTAAAGAAATCTACAATAAAAGAGGTGTCAGAAATGCATTACATAGATCATTTAGATATCGTAAAGCATATATTGGCTCCATGTCGGTAAAAATAGAAGACGCTGAAAATCTTATCGCCCTAATTGATAACAAATTGGCTGTGGTAGATGATAAATAACGAAAGGCTAACATTGGCCATACTCAATTGCTACCTATCTCCTACTCCATCTTAAGTTAAGAAATACCTACAAACCCATTAAATACCAGGTACCAAATTCCAAGAGGATCAATAAAACGAATGGCAACATCCACTAGATTAAATAACAGAAAGTACCCCGCTGTTGTGAGCCTGCCTAGCAGGCAGACAGGCGTTACGCGCGTCACCAAAAAGTAACCGTCAGGTCACAATTGCATGATATTTGTTTGAAAAACCGTACTTTAATAAATCAAATCCGCACAAATGACCAGTAGAAGGAAATTCATCAAAAATGTAAGCGCAGCCTCCCTTGTTACGGCTGTTCCTTTCGGCCAAAAACCGGCCAAAAACCGAATTATCGTTGAAGAAACCGTGAAAGTTGGACTCATTGGTGTTCGATCCATGGGATGGGCAGACCTCAGTTCTTTTCTTAAAAACAAGGGAACAGCATGTATCGCTCTTTGCGATGTAGACAGTGTTCTGTTGCAAAAACGTGCAGCAGAAATCGAATCCAAAACAGGTCATCGCCCTCAAACTTTTAATGACCATCGCAAACTCTTAAAGATAAAAGAATTGAATGCCGTTTTTATCGGTACTCCAGACCATTGGCATTGTATTCAGATGATCGATGCCTGTGCGGCCGGAAAAGACGTGTATGTAGAGAAACCGATAGCCAATAGTATTTTCGAGGCTGATTTGATGGTGAAAGCAGCACGTAAATACAAGCGGGTAGTACAGGTTGGTCAATGGCAAAGAAGTGACCCGCATTGGCATTCAGCCTTCGAATATTTGGATACAGGTGCACTTGGCAACATACGACAAGTGAAAGCCTGGGCCAATGTGAATTACGGTCGTGGTTTTGATGTGGTTGAGGATTCTGAACCTCCCGAAGGAGTGGATTACAACAGATGGTTGGGGCCAGCACCAAAAAGGCATTTTAATCAAAATCGTTTTCATGGTTCCTTTAGGTATTTCTGGGATTACGCGGGTGGCCTTATGACCGACTGGGGAGTACATATGTTGGATATGGTTTTACTTGGCATGAATGCCACTGCACCTAAATCTATTGTAGCAATCGGCGGGAAAATTGCTTTTCCCAACAATGCTTCGGAAACTCCGGATACGCTGACAACAGTCTATGATTTTGGTGATTTTAGCCTTATTTGGGAACAATTTATGGGCATGGGCACATCACCATATTTGGAAGAATCAGGTGAGCCAGGCGTTGCTTTTATTGGCGAAAATGGTATTTTGGCCATAAACAGGTCAAGTTGGAAAGTGTTACCACTTCAGGATAATGGTAAATTTCTAACGGAAGCGCTACCGCCCCGTAAAAGTAGAGTAAGCGGGTTGGATGCGCACACCACAAATTTCTTGGAATGTATTAAAAATCGGCAAGACCCTAATTGTACTATTGAAATGGGAAGAAATGCAGCGCTTGTGGCCCATTTGGGAAATATTGCATACCGAACCGGTAAAAAGCTGGAATGGAATGATTTAAAAAGTATGCTATCAAATGAACCTGATGCCAATTCATTCCTAAAACCTGATTATCGGTCACCATGGAAATTGTGGCAAGAATAGCATTTATATAGCATACTGAAACAGGGGATGTTATTTTTCAGAGTAGTTAAGATAATTATCTTATGAAAAGGCTCGGCACAGGGCGACGCGAGTACCAGCTCAAACATTTTGATAATGGATATGCTTTAAGCTGTTTTAAAGAATATATAAAAGATCCAAAGGAAGTTATTGTATGGTTAGAAAATAGTCCGGAAGCTGCTGCGAAGTTGCGTAATCTAGCCTCTAATGCCAAATGGCTATTCGAAAGTTGTGACTTTATGATGGAAGATAATAAACAGCTGATGGAAGACATCAATACTTATTTATTTCAAAATAATTGATTTTTCCTTTAGTGCACTTGACATTTTATTAATTGCTTCAACGATATGCTACTTTGATTTATGAAATATAAAATTCTCCACACTCTTCTTTTTGCTGGTTTACTTGCATTTTTATGTTGTAAGCAAAATGATACCATTTCTCAACAAAAAGCCAAAAATAAATTTAAAAAAGACCTTTCTGAAATTAGAAAAGATGGAAAACTGAAAGTATTAATAGCTTATAGTGGCACAAGTTATTTTCTTTATAGAGGTGAACCTATGGGCTTTGAATATGAGCTGCTTCAGCGATTAGCAGACCATTTAAAACTGGAATTAGAAATTACTATTTCCAATAACCTAGACATGTTATTGAAAAACTTGAAGCAGGGCAAAACAGATCTTGTTGCATATGGATTGGCAATTACCAATGAACGGAAAAAAGTGGCGTCCTTTACAGATTATCTCTACCTCACCGAACAAGTTTTAGTTCAAAAAAAGCCTGCAAACTGGCGTGAAATGACATTGGACAATATAAAAGAAAGTATTGTTCAAAATCCATTAGAGCTAATTGGCGACACCGTTTCTGTTCGGAAAAATTCTTCATATTTTGAAAGATTAATTAACCTTTCAAAAGAAATGGGCGGTAAAATAATCATTGATACATTAAAAGGAAATTTATCCACGGCAGAAATTATCAAAATGGTAGTTGATGAAAAGATTAAATATACCATTTCCGATAAAAACCTTGCGGAAATTAATGCTTCCTATTTTCCAATTTTAAATACTGAAGTGCCCGTGAGCTTTTCTCAGCGAATAGCTTGGGCCGTAAGACCAAATTCAACGGAATTATTAGCCGCAACAAATTCATGGATTAGAGAATTTAGAAAAAAAGCAGAGTTTAATATTATTTATAACAAATACTTTAAAAATAAGCGGAGGTTTAAGAAAAGGGCGAAAAGCGTTTTTTATAGTCTAAACACCAATGAAATAAGTAAATATGATGAACTCTTTAAAATACATTCAAAAGCTATAAATTGGGATTGGCGTTTGATAGCTTCTTTAATTTATCAAGAATCTAATTTCAAAAATGAAGCGAGCTCTTGGTCAGGTGCTGAGGGCTTAATGCAGATGATGCCTGGAACCGCCAAGGATTTGGGAGTATTGGACAGATTAAATCCAGAAGAAAATATTCGTGGGGGCATGAAGTATTTGAAGCAATTGTATGATGCACACTCAGATATTAGTGATAGTATTCAAAGATTAAAATTCACTTTCGCCTCTTATAATTGCGGTTTCTTTCATGTAAAAGATGCGCAACAATTGGCTATATCAAATGAGTTAAATCCTAAGGTTTGGGATGACAATGTATCTCAAATGATTCTAGCGCTAACATACCCAAAAAACTATAACAGAAAAGATATTAAAAGTGGCTATGTACATGGGGTAGAACCTTTTAATTATGTAAATGAAATTTTTGAAAGATATGAGCATTACATAAAGTTTATAAAGGACTAAAAAGGCAACTATATTTTTACAAAGCGGGTTATTATGTAAACAATTAGAGAACTTTTACACCTAAACCATTATAAATTAAATACTGTAAAAATTAATTGATTAGGGAAATACCTAAAATTGGATGTTTTTTTACATTAAACTAACTAACCCAACCAACCCTCTCTATCTAAACTCCTATATTGAATAGCTTCGGCTATAC
>JARFRH010000292.1 GCA_029287355.1 Maribacter sp.
ACTTCTTGAATGTTTCACCGTTTAAAAATTTTAGTTTCAACATACACGATTATTTACTCAGCCGTTGTCGGGTCGATGGTCGTGGCCACTTGGCTGACCGAATTTGCAGGAACCCCAGTTTGTTCTGCGTGCTCTCGGACTATTTCTGCGTTGGGCACATTGTACTAAAAATAGACCTTATCAGCGGTTACATAACTGTGCACCCATTGAATTTGCGGCCTCATAGTACTTAATACCCCACAAGAAGTTTGCGAAACGCCTTTTAACTGTTCGGCGGTTAAACTTCCTGCCCCCGGGTTCTCTCTTTCGATTACATATTTCGGCATTCTAGTATACTTTAAAATTCCTGCTCGAAAGGCTTGTCGGTATCGCCTCGTTTTTGAAATGGTCGCTGGTCTCCACTTGAATAATTTCTTTTTTGAAATTATAGCGTCTAAATTGATCTGAATCAGAACCCACTGAATTCAGAACGACCCCGACTGCCAAGTCCTCATAAATCCTAAAATCCGAATAGTAACTATTTTATAAGTCAACATCTTATGTCGGCAATCATACAGGCTATTATTGCCCTTCTTTTATATAGCCCCAACCAAGTTCTTGTTTTTGAATAATCTCTAAAATGCCATCGGGAACCGCCCTAACTCCTGCAATCAAATGCGAAGCATCAATTTTATGGCGGTTCAAGGATGCTTGGCAAACCACAAAATCCACATTTGCATTATTCGCTAAGGCTTCCATTTCTTTGGAGACGGTTGATTTGTCTTTTACCACCATTCCATAGGCCCCACTATAAATCACCATCTCGAACTTCGAATCTGGGTAGGCTTCGGCCATCATTGTGACATGCCTCAGCGCCGATTCATGCACGCTAGTATTGCTGCTAGTGACATCAAACACGATTTTGACTGGCTTTTCCTGGGCAAAGATCATAGTCGTAAATAGACATGCAAGTATTAAATTGATATACGTTTTCATCTTTTTATATTTATAGATTATTAATTTTATTTATTCTCCTGCAAAAATGTACCCGCAACCGTTCTCTTGTGCCCGGCCAAGTGCCCAAACTCCTGAAGGAACCGATTGAATTCCAGGAAGAATACCACTTACCCAATCTTCATAGACTGTAATTGGATCTAAGTTCATTTGCGTAGCCACCGCATTGCTATACACCTTGGTTGCTAAGTCACAAGCACAGAATAGTGCACCTCGTTCCTGCAAATGTTTGATGCCATCAATACCGGGCAATGGAAAATCGCCATCTTTTGGCTCATAATAAGGGTTTCGAAGCGATGGCTTTCCTGTTGAGTTATCAGTTACACCAAACACCTCACCGAGCTTATATTTATTCCATAACCTATCTTCTAGTGCCAACCCTAAAGCACTATGTCTCAAAACGGTCATGGCGGTCATATCTGCATCAGTGGTGCCAGTTCCGTTATTGGTCATATAAAATGCCCAGTTCCAAATGATTGGGAACCCGCCATGAGGAGTTGATCCGTCATAAACAATACGGTGTGTTCCTTTAATTTTTTTGAACCAATCGTCAGCATTGCTCAATGCCGTTGATTCGGCTGCAGGTGATTTGGCATAAATAGGATTCGCAAGTACACCAATGGTACTTGCTGTTGCACCAAGAGCAAGTGCTCCGATAAACTGTCGTCTAGAATTGTTTTTTTTTGTTTTCATAATACATTTATTTATTTGGTTTTAACTATGTTATACTCTTGTTTATAGTAATCCATTATAGCTTGAAATGGCCCTAACTGGTGTTGTTCAATTGAAAAGGAATCGGCATAAGGAGGGTATGGTGTAGACACCGGTTTTCTCTTTAGATTAGGAAAATCAAGTTCTCGCTCTGGTTTTGTTGGCCTTTTATGTTGATTGATATAGCCTGCAACATCATAAGCCTCTTCATCACTTAATACAGGAGCTTCATAGGTAGTTCCAAAGGGCATATTGGCCTTAATGAATTGTGCCGATGTTATCACCCGTGTCATTCCCGCACCGTTATTGTAGGAGTCATTGCCCCAAAGGGGCGGATATTGATAAGTAAAATTATCCGAAATTTTAAGCCCCTGCCCGCTGCTGCCATGACATACCATGCAATTCGTTTCAAAAATCTGCTTGCCTTTTTTCAAATTGACAGCCCTATCTGGAATTTCAATTTTCATGAACCCTTGACCGGCTACTTTTCCGTCTTCAGGGGCAAAGCGACTTAGCCAGGTCAGGTATTTTACAAATGCTTTCATTTCTTTTCCATTAGGGGGAATTGCCTTGCCATTCATGCTCCGTTCCATACAGCCATTGATCCGTTCCTCAATCGTACCTATTTTATTTTCCCGGCCCCTAAACTGAGGGAATCTGTTGATGATGCCAACAAGTGGTGCTGAAAAAAGTTTCGTACCAGCTTGCAAATGACAATTGTTACATGCCAATCGATTACCCGAATACACCTTATTTGGATTGCCATTATCAGGGCCGATGTATTTTGGTGTATTTATAAAAAGTTCGTGACCGAATTTTATATCGAGATTTTCCTTGGTATCATCCAATAGTATAATATCATATTCCGATGCTACTGGGCCTAGTGTAATCTCCACTAACGAAATAGGTTCCTTTGAAAACGCATCAAAATAAAACAGCAGGGTAACGAGGGTTACCAATATGATCAAACTACAGCATACGGTAACTTGGCGTATCAGTTTTTTAATTAATAATGAAGTTTCATCTTTCATAAAGAAATGCGCTACTATTTTTTTGTTGTGTTAAAGTCGGGGTAGTACTGCAATTTTAGCTATTCTAAAATAGAATCGCTTTCACTATTTATGCAATGTCTTGGAGTATTTGTGATTCATTGAAATTCTTGTTGTTTTATAATAAAATCTTCTATTAATGAATCAACACTCATATGAATTTCAATAACAACAATTAAACTAAGGGTATGACATTAGTTCTGACTAACTAATTCAATACCATCTTTTTATACACTTATCCCGTATTGGGATAAGGAATAGGAATGCCTGGGGGCGTTGGTGCGGACACCTTGACTTTGTATCTAAAAAAAGAAAAAGAGGCTCCTTTTATGCTAATGGTATTGGATGACCCATCTTTAATATCTTCAAAGTTTTTTTTACTTAAGGGCATGTTCGGTAAAGTGGTGGTATTGAATTTAATAGATCCCCTTTGATCTTCTTCTGATCGAACAATCCAACCTGCCTTAATTTCTGCTTTATCGGCTTTCTCATCAATGACGCGATAAATTCCTCCATTGATTCCGTTATTAACAGTTGTGGTAAAGGAAAAAGGGGTCCCTTCTTTAAACCTCATTTCACCCTGAAAAGAATTAGCGATGAAGCTCGCCGTAATTGTTGCCCCTGTACTATTGGTAAAACGTATTTCTTTTAGGTCGTTGACAGGACCACTAAACCATTCCGAAATATTTTCCTCCCCATTACACACATAGGCTATACCCGCTTCAGCGCCCAGCAAAATGGAGACGAAGGCATTTGTTCCATCAAGGGTGCCGACGAAACCATGTTCTCCCTGAAGATCAAAAAATGCTTCATCTTGTTCAGCAATTGTTGTTTGTTCAGTACCTGTTTTCTCACAAGAAGAGCATAGCATTAGCACAATTAAAACCATGAAGATCGCGGCCTTTTTCATAAGCTCATTTTTCTTTCGAAGCAAC
>JARFRH010000315.1 GCA_029287355.1 Maribacter sp.
ACTATACTTTTCTTCCGTTGTTCTTTTTATTTCAGCGGTACGAACTGCCGCTAATGTTGAAGTTTGATTTGTATCGAAGTTATTTAAGTTTGATTTGATGCTGTTTTTAATATCCGTCCTTACGGCCCTTACTATCATCTCAAATCTCCTTTCAAGTGCGGCATTACGTGCAGTCTCGATGGAATCTTGACGTAAGATGAGTTGATCTATTATCAAACGGTTTTCATGAGCTAATTTATTTATGGTCAATTTATTTTTTTGTTCTTCTTCCGCCGGAGTACGATTTCGGTCAGCCGTGAGCTGTAAAATCTGTTCTTCATAATTTCGAATGATACGGTCGATTTTTTGATCTTCCGAATGATTCGCCCATTCTTCAGAGCCGTCAGTTTTGCTAAAGGTATACGCGAGCGATACTTCGTGGTTCCATCCAAGGTCGGCATCCTTTTTTGAAATGTCCTTTTCCAATAGATAGCCGAGAGACATCTTCTTACTAAGATTAAACCCTAGGCCTAATGACATTCCATAGGTCTCATCATAATTGGTCTGCAGCCAACCATAGTTCGGCAAGTCTAACAACAAAGAACCTACAAAAGAATACTTATTTTCGCTATTTTTTCCAAGTTGCAAAAGCGGCATAAACCTGGCATTTTCGAAAAGTCCTTTTTGCGAATTGAAAGAATGTGTGTATTGCAAAGAAGCCTTGATGCTTTTGTCAGACAGGTTGGTCAAAAAAATATTAGAAGTTTGGTTATACCTTAACAAGTCTTTGGCGTACAGTCCGAAATCAAAACTACCAAGCGAGAGTGTGATTCCAGGTTGAATAGCTAACTTACTTTCTTTCCTTGCTTCTGATAATCGAGCATCTTCGGAGGCAACAATAACACGATTTTTGTCAAGGCCTTCTGTAAAGTAGGTAAGGTTTGTTCCAAACGTCAATTTACTATTCGAACCCAATTTTACGGCTGTTGCGTAATTGGCATTAAAACCAAATTCTTGAACCACACCTGACCATTGACTGTATACACCAATACCAAGGGCGGTATGTTCATTTAGTTTATTACTAAATCCTAGAAAGTAATTTTGACGGTTATCCTCAAAGGAGGTATACTGATTTCTATGGAGGATATTTAAATACGATTTGTTTTCGCGTACCAATGAGAAAGTAGGGTTTATAAAAAAGCGATTGAAATACAATTGATTGTGATACGTACTTTTCGTGCCAAGCTCCGCAGCGGCTTCCTGTCCTGAAGCATCATGAACACAAATAATCATAAGTAATATCAGATAAAGAACTATCCCATATGTTTTTTTACAATGATATATCATAGTAGTAGGATTTGGATTGTTGAAAAGGAGTTTATTCAGTGCGATAGGGGTTTTGCCATTCGAAATTAAGATTACTGATCTTCGAACACAGAGGTGGTATAGTCAATCTTTAGCTTGTTGTTCAAAGCGTTCAAGAGATTAGACTCTTTTTCTTCCTCAAAAGAGTTTCTCTCCTTATTAGAGTAGGAGAAGGCCACCTGCTGCAATTCGTTTTTGTTTTTTCCTCGATTGGAAAGCACGTATCCTATACCTCTTTCTGCCATCAAGTGCATAGAGAAATCATCTTTGTTGCTATTTATAGGGCTCCCCAAGTTGGTGGCCCAGCCCACTTTTTTCTGACCGACTTGGGTCATGTATAAGTCAAGTCCACCATAGCCTTCTCGCCCTTCTGAAGCAAAAACCAAGGTGTTTCCATCTACAAGACTCGGGTAGAGGTCATTTTTCTTTGTATTTACCTTGGTACCTAAGTTTTTAGATAGTCCAGCCTCACCTAGATCATTGATGTCGGCAGCGTAAATATCGTATTCCCCAAAAGTACCTGGCATATTAGAGGCGAAATACAATCGCTTGCCATCTTGGGATACCGCTGGATGTTTAGCGGAGAAGTATTTTGGGCCAAGTGTTACTTCTTGCACATTTTTCCATTGTCCGTTGATTTTATTCGTTCGGTAAATCTTATAGATCATTTCTTTTTTAGAGAAGATTCCTTTTAAAGGTTTCATAAACACGGCCTTGCTAAAATATGCCGTTTTACCATCAGCGGTCACTGCTACCGGTTCTTCGTAGTTTGGGTGTAGGTTTTCACTTTTTCTATTGGATTGGTCAGACCTGAATGCTTTGTTTCTTTCATAGTCAACCAAATATTCGAGCGATTGTGACCTTAGGTTGGGCTGAAAATCGAATTCCTGATGTACTTCTCTTGAACTCAGATCGGATTTACGAGCCTCAAAGGCTCTTTTTAATTGATAATCGTCTTTGATTTGTTCTAACCAGTAATTATTGCTTACGGCAATGCTATTTACCCCTGATGTTTGTTCGAGGGCAAATTGATATCGTTTTTGGTAGTTCGTACTTGTCAACTTACCATTTTGAAGCTCGATGAGCTTCTTATACCAAAAAACCGCATTTTCGTATTTTTCCAGCAAGAAGTTGGCATTGCCTAAATCTTGAAAAATCTCCTTTTCCGTATAGCCAAGACTCTTGAGTTTCTCATAGTTACTGACCTCTTCGGAATCATAATTAGTATTGTAATTTCGCTGAGCGAACAGCGAAGTAGCGCAAAGCAAAAAGATACTTGTGAAGAATGTACTGTAGGTTATAAAGTTTTTCATGATATGGGAATTTGGGGTTGATACTGGTGTCAAAGTTGATCATTAGTTCTGAACCGATAATTAATAAAAATTCATAGGTTTTGCATTTTGACCTATATTTTTGGCTTTATGGCGAGGTTATTTGGCTATTTCAATAAGTCGACAGCACCATGTTTTATGGTATTTGGTTGAATAAAATCTCATAAAACATTGTATTGAATAAAAAAAGCTTTCTATATTTGCACCCGCATTCAGGGAATACCTGATGACGCACTTGGAGAAATGGCAGAGTGGTCGAATGCACTAGTCTTGAAAACTAGCGAGGGTCACACCTCCGGGGGTTCGAATCCCTCTTTCTCCGCTGTGTGATGTCAAATCACTACAAGGAAACCTGTAAATCATCGATTTACAGGTTTTTCATTTTTTAGGGTATCAAATGAATTCATTTGCTATCATCCTAAATAGTGCCTTATTCGGAGTCCATCAACTATCTTCATAAAAGGGACACCTTTCTGTATATAAATTATTGTTAATCAACGTATTGCAAGAATTTCTATCTAAAATATTTTCACTAAATCCAAAGAAAATAACTGTTAAATAGGTGTCACTTTATGGTCTCATTATTATTTTATCTAAAAAAGAGCAGACCGGATAGGGAAGGTCGGGCTATGATTTACCTTAGAATTACTGTAAATGGTAAACGAGCGGAATTAAGTACAGGACGTCAAACATATCCTTATAAGTGGAACGCTTCAACCAGTATGGTTCAGGGATTTTCCGAAGATGTGCGGCAACTCAATGCCTATCTAAATAAGATGCGAACCGACCTCTATAAAAAAGCAGAAAAACTCAAGACGGGTTCATAATCCAATTGTAAATTTGAAGCTGACCCATATCATGGTTTTGAATACCTAGGGAACTTATATTTATCCGATTGCAAGAAGGCTTTGGTACGAAAAAGTGATATCCTCGGATTTTCATAAAGAACCACCAACAACCCAAATTGGCATTTTAAGAAAGTTAGAAAAACAATATGTACCAGATACCATAACTTATTTTGAAGGAGGTATCGAGCTACTGTTCATGATAAACAAATAAAATTCCTTCATGGATAAATTGTTGCTTGGGCAAAATGAATACCATGGGTTTCCAAGTAGGAATTCGTTTTTTGGCAATGCTGGACAACGCTAAAATCATTAAGTAAATCTTTAGACCATGAAACATATTCTCTTACCCACCGATTTTTCCGATAACGCTTGGAACGCCATTTCGTATGCCATGCAATTTTTCAAGAACGAAAAGTGCAAGTTCTACTTTCTACACACCTACACACCCGTTTTTTATCGGGCAGATTATGCCCTTGGCGGGGCTATGTATAGTGCCATTCCCGATGTAGGGGTCGATGTTTCCTTGGCGCAACTTGAAAAGACATTGGAAGATGTACAAAAGCAATTTCCTAATGAAAACCACACCTTCGAAATTGTATCGGCATTTAATATTTTGACCGACGAGGTAAACCAACTCTCCAAAAAAAAGGATATCGATTTGATAGTTATGGGCACTCAAGGTGCGACAGGTGCTAAACAACTGTTCTTGGGTTCTAATACTGTATTTGTCATCCGAAAGGCAAAAGTGCCAATTCTGGCTATTCCTGAAAATTGCAAATTTCGAGCGCCGAGGAAAATTCTGTTTCCTTCGGATTTTTTGTATCCCTATAAAAAAAACGAGGTCTACAACATCATCGAAATGGCCAAAATGCACGGAGCGGAGATTATCCTCTTTCATGTATGGGAAGTACAAGATATCACCGAAAGCCAAGAAAAGAACAAGAATAGCTTACTCAAAGAACTTAAAAACGTGTCGTTCGAACAGGTACAGGTCGAAGGCAAGAAACTGCCAGAGGCCGTACTCGACTATATCGATGAAAACGACATCGACCTATTGGCTATGATGAACCGTAATCATTCCTTTTTCGAGCGGGTGCTGGTCAGGCAAAATGTAGATCAGATCGGGTTTCATGTAAATATTCCGTTTTTAGTAATTCGTGATACATCGGAAGTTGAAAAATAAGATTATGAAATGCATCCTCCTTCCCACGGATTTTTCCATAAATTCATGGAACGCGATACAATATGGTTTATCCATGTTCAAAGAGACGGAGTGTACTTTTCACCTGCTTTCTGTCGATGTAATACCAACTTTTGCAAGTGCTCAGACCTCTGTTCGTGTCAATCAAGAAAAATTTTGAGCATATAGTCTGAAGAAAAGTGAGGCCTTTTTAAATGAGCTATGAATAAAAGATAGAGTAGCTTTCGCCAAATCCAAAGCACA
>JARFRH010000321.1 GCA_029287355.1 Maribacter sp.
TTAAAGATTGACTTGTCAAGTTAAATTAAAGTGTTGGCGGCATCTTGAATTAGCATATACAAAAAGAACTTTTTGCTGAGTATGGTTAAAGACGAACTGAGTTATGCCAAGTATGAAAATTCGTTGAAGACTATAATAACAACGATCAGTAAAAGTTTAAGACTAAACGACGATTGGGAATTTTTTCAGGAAGCATTCAATAATGCGGATAGTGAGTTTTTAAAGAAATTAAAAGCACTACATCCATCACTCACGCCGAGTGATATGAAATTATGCGGATACTTACGTTTGAACCTTTCTTCGAAAGAGATGGCCAATCTGCTCAACATAACCCCAAGAAGCGTCGAGATTAAGAGGTACAGACTTCGAAAGAAACTGAATCTACAACACGAAGATAATTTAGGTAACTACATTTTGACCTTATAAGCACTGCAGCACAAATACTTTTCACCTTAACATTGCCTATACAAGGCCATATTTTTCCATTCAATTACCCATTGACCTAGGTGCCGCCATCGGGACAGGTATTTCTCCTAGTCCCCTGTACAAAAGAGTTTAACTCCAAAATATCGATAAAAAAAACCTTAGTTCTTTGCCATGTACACCTTTGTTGAGGTTATTTTTTATGGAATCCACAATTTAAGGCAATAAGTTTATACGCTTTAAAAATCATACATGCACCAAGTTAAAACAAGATTGTTCAAACTGATTTTTCTACTGACCACAACTACAGCTTTATGTCAAGTAGACGAAATATCCATCATAAATGAATCCGATGAAATGAAATTGGTGGTCAACGGAAAAGACTTTATGATCAATGGAATGAATTGGGATTATGTTCCCATTGGTACCAGTGTTGTGAGCTATAGTTTGTGGAAACAATCGGATGATGTCATCAAAGCAGCCCTTGATGCCGAAATGGGCTTATTGAAAAACATGGGGGTAAATGTGATACGCCAATATGAAGGGGTGCAACCAAAATGGATACAGTATATCTATGAAAATTATGGCATCTACACCATGATCAATCATGCGTTCGGGCGCTATGGTCTAACTATTAACGGTACATGGGTGCCCAATACCGAATATGCCGACGCAAAAACCGAAGAAATACTATTGGCCGAGGTAACCGCCTTGGCCAATAAATATAAAGGCACCCCAGGTTTGTTAATGTACTTATTGGGCAATGAAAATAACTACGGACTCTTTTGGGATGGGGCGGAAACAGAAGACATTCCTCTTGCAGACAGAAAATCGACCAAGCGCGCCAGAGCAATGTACAAATTGTTCAATACCGCCACACTTTTGATGAAGAGTATAGATGATTCCTTGCCGATAGCCATGTGTAATGGAGACTTGGTCTTTATAGATATCATAGCCGAAGAATGTAAAGATGTAGATATCTATGGAACCAATATGTATCGTGGCATTTCATTTACCGATGCTTTTCAAACGGTAAAGGAAAAATTGAACATGCCTTTGATGTTCACTGAATTCGGGGCAGACGCCTTTAGTGCGACTAAAAATGAAGAAGATCAGCAATCTCAAGCCTACTATATGGTAGGTAACTGGAAGGAAATTTATGAGAACGCAGCCGGTTTAGGCAAAGTGGGTAATTCCATTGGCGGTTTTACTTTTCAGTTTAGTGACGGTTGGTGGAAATATGACCAAACCAAAAATTTTGATGTTCATGATAACAACGCCTCTTGGTCAAACGGGGGATATACCAGAGATTTGGAAGGGAGTGAAAATAATATGAACGAAGAGTGGTTCGGCATTTGTGCCAAAGGGCCTACGAATGAAAGAGGACTCTACGATTTATACCCACGGGCTGCCTATTACGCTTTAAAAGAAGCACATCAATTAAATCCATATGCCGAGGGTATAACCTTGGATTTTGTTGCCAGCCATTTTGATAATATACAATTAATGGATGCGGTATTACGGGCACGTGGCGATAAAGCGGCATTAGGTGGAGGCACTACGAATAAAATCAGTATTAGCAACTTAAGAGCTGAATTCACCACCTTCAATACGGGTGGTAGTCTGATTACCACGCCTGATAGCCCAAACCTGGATGAAACCGCCTATCCGGATCAGCTTGGTTTTGATCATATGCAGTCCTATTTCGTTGGGGTTCAAGGTAACCCTACTTCAAGTATGAGTGCCAACGTGAACTTCAATATTGTTGGTAACGTGGCAACGAATCCTATCGATGAAATTTTCTATGAGAACAGGGCGAGAACGCGAACGGTATCAACCGATGAAGGACCTTTGGAAATTTCAGATTTGAACAGGGTTCAGATTTATAATGCCGAATATACATGGAACGCCAAAGAATTCGATTTAAGGGGATTTTATAGAACAGGGCACTACCATTGGGGATACGAGGGTGATTTTTTCGGCCTTTATCCCGAATCGAATTATGGACCCAACCTCGATATCTATAATGGGGAAATTCTAGGTTTTGAATTGGATGGTAAAAAAGCACTTAATGGATTAAAAGCTGCTTTCGGACCACAACTATGGTGGGGGGCAAACCCGGCATTTCTTTTAAAATATAGCAAAAAAATCGGCAAATTCGATTTTGCAGCGGTATATCATGAGGATATCTCCGATGCGCCACAAGCCGTTACTTCCAATTTTATCCCACAACCAAAAACACGCAGGGCGACCCTGTATGCGAAAAGGAAAATTGGAAACCTTGGTGTTGAAGTAGGGGGTATGTGGGGCGGTCAACCATTAAATGGTAGACGGTTTCAAATTGCCGAAGGTGAACCGGGAAATTATACGATACTAACTGACGAGGTAAATGAACTTGATAATTGGGGTGGTAAAGCCAAGATAACCTATTCGAAAGGCGCTTTTAATTGGTATGCCCAAGGAGCAGCCATGGGATTGGTGGCAAATGGTGGGGCAGATCAAACACAAACGTTTACGGGCTGGAAACTAAAAGATTCCGGCAGCGGAAATCAGACCAACTTTCTAACCGGCTTTACGTACACCATCGGTAAACTTCAAATCGCCCCTAATTTTTTATGGCAAAAACCATTAGTTGCGGCAATGCCTAATGATGTTCCTGCTCCGGGTAGACTTAGAAATATTCAAGACGACCCATTTGTGGTTAGAGGAAATAGAGAAACAACGGCTGGTGAGCTATTATTCACGTTTGACCCGACACCGGCTACCTGGATGTATCAATGGGATAATGATAGGGCCGAAGATGCAAAATTTGCAATGAGTGCTGGTTTCGTATATCGTCATCATCCTACGGCTCAAGATGCTGCCATAGGCTTTTTGGCCAATAGAACATTATTCGCTTTCCCAAATTCTGCACCCGCACAAGATTTATGGGAAGCCCATACCCGCATTGTATCTAAAGTAAGTCCTGATTTAGGTCTTATTGCTAACCTCTATGCCGGTAATGGACAAGCGAACGGTAGTGATGAAAGGTTGATCAAGCGTGGTGGTGGAGATATTAGGGTTATCTACAATAAAGTTAAAATAGTGCATTCCTTCAAGATTAATGATTGGGGTCCTTTTGATTATCATCGCGACTTCAACCTTACCTATCCCGTACAATTAATGCTTGATCTATCGACGACATTAGGCAAACCTGATTGGTTTATTCTGCCCAACACGAAAATCGGAATACGCGGTACGTGGCGGTCCCTTGATGAATTTTCTCCGAGGTACCTACCCAATGCATCAGTTGAGTTTGCGGATGCACCTATTATAAGTCCGGTCGGCTTTGGCAATGGAAACGAATGGGAGATACGAACCTACGTACATATCAATATTGGCCAATAATAAATAGTGTAATGAAAAACGAAAAGAAGATGTATTTAAGACTTGCGCTTTTGTTAGGGTTCATTTTTGTGTTCACCACAAGTTGTGAGCGAGATTTGTCCGACGAAGTTGAGTTTGCTAATTTTTCGGATACTGCAGAAATTTTTAAAGACGCTCCAATTGGTCTAGGAAGTGATTTTTATTTTCCATATGGTCCAGAACCAAGTAATCCCATTGGCTCAAAATTTACGGCATGGTCCGTAGATGATCAAACAAGCTACAAGGGTACTTCATCCATGCGTATTGATGTACCTAATGCCAATGACCCAGCAGGTAACTATGCTGGTGGTATTTTAAGAATTGATGGTTCAGGTCGCGATTTATCAGGCTATGATGCCTTAACATTTTGGGCCAAAGCGTCACAGGGTGCCATCATTGGAGAAATGGGTTTCGGAGAAGATTTCGGCGAAAATAAATACGTGACTACCTTGTCGGATGTTAGTGTATCCGCGCAGTGGACTAAATTTGCTATTCCCATTCCCGATGCCTCTAAATTAACAAACATAAGAGGTATGCTTAGATATGCCGCGGGTTCAATAAACGATTTAGGGTACACTTTTTGGATTGATGAATTACAATTCGAAAAATTAGGTACGATCGCTCAACCCAGACCGGCCATTCAGAACGGTGAAGATGCGGTAGTTCAAGCCTTCTTAGGCGACCAAAGTGCGGTAACCGGTCTTACCCAAACCTTTAATATGGCTTCTGGTTTAAACGAAACCGTTTCTGCAGCACCTGCATATTTTGATTTCAACTCTTCGGATACGAGCGTGGCCAGGGTAAGTGAATCAGGTGTGATTACCATAGAAAGTATTGGGTCTGCAAAAATAACGGCCAGTTTGGGTGGTGTTCTAGCACAAGGTTCATTAACCCTTAACGTTACAGGTGATTTTGACTTTGCTCCAGTACCTACAAGAGACCCAAGTAATGTCATTTCAATATATAGTGATGTATACACTAATGTACCCGTAGAATTTTACAATGGTTTTTGGGAGCCTTTTCAAACGACGCAATCCGCTGATTTTTTTATAAACGGCGACAATATTTTAAACTATACCAATTTTAATTTTGTTGGAAATCAATTTGGTATGCCAACTGTAGATGCAACGGCAAACCCGAATTTTCATGTTGATCTCTATATTCCAGGCGCAATAGACCCCTCAACTAATTTATTGATCACACTTAAGGATTTTGGTGTGGATGGCGTTGATGGAGGTGGTGATGATGAAATTCAACAGATATTTTTTGATAGCTCTGATTTTATTGGTGATTCATGGAATAGTTTTGATATTCCCATTACGTTGACAAATAAAAATAATTTAGGACAGATTATATATGAAAATATTAATTCTTCCCCCTTATCTAATTTTTATGTAGACAACATCTACTTCTATAAAGAATAGTATCACTTTAAATGTAATCGGATTGATGAATCAAGTTAAAATAAAAATGCAAACAATAAAGTTTAAATACGCTATTCTGGGAGTAACACTTTTGGCCATAACAGGCTGTTCTGTTGACGAAACCCAAACCGTAGCGAATTTCAACTCGATCATACTAGCAGATGAATTTGATGCCGATGGCGTACCAAATAACTCGATCTGGAGTTACAACATCGGTACTGGTACTGATGGTTGGGGCAATAACGAGCTTCAATACTATACAGACCGTACTGAGAATGTGAAAGTTGAAAATGGGTCATTACGGATCACGGCTAGAAAAGAGAACTTTAATGGTGCTTTATATACTTCCGCAAGAGTATTGACCAGAGGATTATTCGAGCAGACCTATGGGCGTTATGAAGCACGTATTCAATTACCTTATGGAAAAGGCATCTGGCCAGCTTTCTGGCTTTTGGGTGCAGATGAAGAAGAAGTTTGGCCACAAAAAGGAGAAATCGATATTATGGAATTCCGTGGTCAAGAACCCACTAAGGTTTTAGGGTCTGTGCATGGTCCAGGGTACTCGGCGGGTGAGGCTATTACCAAAAGCTACAGTTTAGAAAATGACCGTTTCGATACCGATTTTCACATATTCGGAATAGAATGGGGTCCAGAGTACATTAATTTTTATGTAGACGATGTGCTATACAATCAAATCACACCGGATGATGTTCCCGGTGAGTGGGTTTTTGATAAGCCGTTCTACATTCTAATGAACGTTGCTGTTGGGGGATCTTTTGTAGGTTCACCCAACAGCGAAACAGTTTTCCCCCAAACCATGGTCGTCGATTATGTGCGGGTATATTCAAATGATAATTAAAATTAAACCAAAACTAAAAGAGAGCGTAC
>JARFRH010000059.1 GCA_029287355.1 Maribacter sp.
CGATATTCGCTGGGTCAATGTAGTCCATATTGGCGTTCGTTGTTGCATACACCCCCCGGGAATTGGAAGTATCACTTCTTTTCATAGGAACGCCATTTACGACGACTAAGGCATTGGTATTCATATTGATACTACCATTACCTCTTATCTTTGCAGCGCCTAGGCCACCAGAAGATCTATCCCAAGCATTTTGACCTGGAATTTCAAGACCGGCTACTTTGGTATTAATTGCATCTCCGACAACTGTAGTTACTTCCGAAATCTCACTTGCATCTAATTCGGAAACCGTATATCCGATGGACTCTTTCTTCTGAAACCCGTAACCCGTAAGTGCCAATTCTGCCTTGTCAAGTTGTTCTTCAATAACAACAACCTCGTCCAAGGCTACGATATTGGCCTCCATAAACACATTGGTATGGGTCATTGCCTCAATGGCGACCACTTTCACGGTTTTATTGTTCCTACTGGTTATGACCAAAGTGTCGCCTACTTGAGCGGGAATCGAAAAATCACCTGTGGGCCCTGTCAAAAAGCTATCGGATAAACCTTTAACCATTACCCTTACATCAGGGGCCGGTTTGTTGTCTATATAAACCGTTCCGCCTATATTAGATTTTTGCCTTGGTTTACCTTCCGCTGCCTTTTGTTGAAGTTTCTTGACATTTTCAGGAAGCATGTTCGCGAAGTCCATCAGGCGACTCTTGTTCAATAGCGCAGTGCGCTCCAAGAATTTCGCATCTCGATTGGGGCTGCTATTGATCAAATAGCTCTTTCCGTCCAAAGACAAAATATCTGTCGATAGCGTTTTTTGACCATCCGTAAAAACATAAACATTCGAGCTTTTGATTTTTCCTTTTAAGCCACTATAAATTGTTCCGCCATCATATGAAACTTGCTCCAAGTCGTGTTTGAGTTGGGTCCAGTCCCCATCCTTTATCTTGTATATCTTTTCCTCCGTATCAATACCAAACAATAACAGTTGAACTTCCTGATGGGTGTTTCTCTCAAAAAGTTTTTCCAATACCGATAATTCTTTATCCAAATCGCGCACCGCCATGGAGGCCGAAACATCCCAACAGATAGTGATATTCCTATTTGCCTCTTCTTGGGAGCTTACCAACAGCATCCCAAAAAAGAACATGACAATGGAGGCTGTCTCTTTCATAGTTAGTGGTATTTCTTTAAAACTATACTAAAATCCTAGTTTTTTCCAGTAATCACTTTAGTTGCCTTGATGCGCTTTGACTCTAGGAATCAACAAAAGTTCGGTTTGTCTTCCATTCACATAACGAAACCCATTTTCGCCATAAAAGCCTGCTTCTTCCAGCATAATTCTGATATCCCTTTTCCATTCGGGAACAGTAATGGTCGTATTTAATTCAATCGCATAGACCGTATTCGGGTTTAACGGATAATTCTCCCCGTCATCTTTCATTACCCCACCTTGAGAATCCCACATGCCGATTGTGGTGCCTGCTGAATGACCATACAGTCCTAAGGGATGGGTATAGATAGACGGCCGCAAACCAGCTGTCTTAGCATCCGATAAAGCCTTTGCCAAAATCTCGTTACCGGTTTTCCCTTGAATCATATTCGTAGTAAGAAAATCTTGAACGCGATTACCATCTTTCAATCCGTCAACCAAGTATTTAGGAGCTTCTTTTTCTTGCCGCTTGAGCACATAAGCCAATTCTTGACAATCGGTATTCAACCGCAAATAGGTAATTCCGAAATCACAATGTAGCAAGTCGCCTGGAAAAATAACCATGTCATCAGGTCTTCCGGAAAACGAATACATATGACTCACCAAATCCTCACTCGTGCGTTGTACGTCTACAGTTGGGTGAAACCATGTTTCCAAGCCAAGGTCGGTTACTTTTTGGCGCATCCACCACTCCACTTCCGCAGTGTTCGTTACGCCTGGAGTAATTACTTTTTCTGAAAACGCTTCTGCGATGATATCATGGGTGATGTCAACCAACTGATTGTAGATAACCATCTCTCGTGCTGTTCGGGTTTCAATCCATCGCACAGCCAGTTGTTCGGCCGAAACTACTTTCTTAAGATGTTTTTTCGGTAGATTTCGTATAAATGCATCAAAGTCCGTTTTGTCAAGTCCGTCCGCAATATTGTGGTCTTCGGAGAAATTCAATCCTATTTTCTTTGGATTTCGTTCTTCTATCAGTTGAATCAGTCGTTTCCATTGGTTGGGTTCCTTCTCCTTGTCCCAAGCCGATTCAATATTATCCCCAACATTATATCTAGCCACAGCAAGCTTTTCGATGGTATTATTGGCTTTATTCCTATAAAACAAAAGAATAGTTCTTCTACGGGCATTCAACCAAGTCGAAGGAAGCATTGTTCGCAATACCGGATCCTCATTGTATTCACGTGAAATGACGATCCACATATCAATATCCGATATGTCCATCAAGGTAGGTAGCAAATTGTCAAACCGATCTGCTAAAATTTCATCGATAACTCTTGCGCGTTCTACTTCAGGCAGAATTTGTTGTGCAGTAGTAGGTGATGAAACAAATAATATAAGGGAAATAAAAAGGTTCTTCATCGTATTTAAATTGAATTATGAAATTACAAAATATTGAAATGAATTGGATTTACTTCAGCATATCTAAGGCATACCTTATCCTCTAAAACAGGCTCATCCTATAATTTGCTTTAGGGTTTCCTTTCTACGAATTTTGTCGGTATCCGTGCGTATGAAATTTGGAAGTGAGTAAACAGTTGTCGGTATTTCATATCGCTCTAAAGCACCATTTTCTTTTATCTCACGAAGTATGGTCTCTAAATCCGTATTACCCTCACACACTAGGACCAATCTCTGACCAAATTCTTCATCGGGCATTCCCGCAACAAAAAAAGAATTGTTTAAGAAAGGAGCTAACTTTGCCTCGATCAGCTCTGGAAATAGTTTAACCCCGCCAGAATTGATGACATTGTCAAAACGACCCAACCATTCGAACTCCGTTTCTGATATCAGCTTAACGATGTCATTTGTGACTATGGTTTCTGAAGCGATTTTTGGAGCATCCAAAACAAGACAATGCCTTTCATCCAATGAGAAAGTAACATTTGGCAAGGCCTTAAAACCATGGTGTTTATCTACGCTCTTTCTGTCAACAGCGGTCTCGACTGTGTCTGTCTTGCCCGCAGACAGGCTCGACCTGACGGCTCCACTATTAATTTTCTTAATAGCAACATGTGTAATCGTTTCCGTCATGCCATAAGTTTCATAAATCTGAGTGGACTTAGGCTGAACTTGTTTTTTCAATTGCATCGATAGCGGGGCTCCACCAACTAATAGTATCATGATCTGTTCTATTTTAGCTAAACAATTTTGAAGCTGAAACGGCACCATGGCACAAAAATCATACTTCTTTTGTATGTGCTCCAGAGGGTTTGAGGATGGGGCAACATAATCCAATTCCAAACCTAAGACCATCGCTCGAACAAGCATCATCTTACCTGCTATGAATTGGGTTGGCAGGCATAGTAAACTTGTGTTCCCTGGCTGCAAATCAAAGAATGTTCCCGTCGCTATGGCCGAATTGACCATGTGTTGTTTTTTTAAAGGAATTGTTTTAGGTGTTCCTGTAGCACCTGAAGTATTGACTGTTAGCTCACTTGTTTGATCTAGCCAATCACTCAGAAAATCCCCTATATGCTGTTCATGTTCGATACCTTCCTTAATTAGGCTATAAGCGACTTCCTTAAGGTCATCAAAACCATAGCAAACTCCATTGAGTTTGAATTTTGGGTGTATGTTTTTAAAATTCAAGGAGGCTTCCATCATTTGAAGTTCCAATGGGGTTCTGAGCAAGAAATACTTCCTTATCCACTACTTTTCCGAATAAACGCTCCTTCCAATTAGTCCAACCATATTTTTTAGAAAAAATAAACAGCAAAATCGGATAAATGACCAAAACCGGGACAAACACATCCCATCCTAAAACAGGTTCTGAAATATCACGATAAAGTGATTCCGTTTGAAATGCCGTCCAATCAGCAGTCACCAAAAGTGCTGTGGTGAGATTATTGGCTGTGTGAAAGCCTAAAGGCAATTCCAACCCTTCGTCCATTAAGGTAAGAATTCCCAAGAAAAAACCCGTACCGATATAAAAGACCATAATACCATATCCCAATTTTTCAACTTCTGGATTAAATAGATGCATTACCCCAAATAGTATGGAAGTAAAGCATAGGGGTACCCATCTATTCTTAGCCAATAGGCCGATACCTTGCATCATATACCCTCGTAAATAGTATTCTTCCATGCTCGTCTGAATGGGAATCAAAACGATTGAAATCACCGCCAAAATCAGAAAAGGTTTCAAATTAAAATTGAACTCGTAATCTTTTGGAGATAACTGAATATCTATGAATACGAATGCGATGGATATGATCGACCAAAGGATGAACGCGAAGAAAATACGCCCCCAGTCCACTTTCTTTCTAGAAGTCGTAAGTGACTTAATGGGCTGTTTGTGCACTAATTTTATCCAGATAAACAAGCAGGCCAGACCGATAACAAATGTCAATAGCATCAAAAACAGAAATAAGTTAGAACCCAAGGCTTCGGACATTAGTCCCACATCTCCGCTGGCGAGGATGCTCATCGCATTTGATTTGGTAAATAAGGCAGCCATCAAAGGGGCCACGCCAAATATTTGCCAACCCAAAAAGATAACGCCGATACCCAAAAGGTAGCGCCAGAAGTCATGTTGACTTTTGTAAGCCTGTTCTATATACATAATTCTTTAATTAGATTGGTTTTCCAGGTTTTGTGTGGATCGTAAGATAATGTTCCTTCAGAAACCGTCAAAGGGCTTTCAAGATTATTGGTAAACAAACTACCTGTACCTAGACCCTGTGGCAAGGAGTTTTTCAAAGTGAAGGTCCATTGCGCAATCGCATTCAAACCGATATTACTTTCCAAGGCACTGGTAATCCACCATTCAATATTCAATTTTTCCGCTAGTTGAATCCACTCCGTACTACCCTTAAAGCCACCCACTAAACTGGGCTTTAAAATAATATAATGCGGATGAATCGATTGTAGCAATTTTTCTTTTTCCGGCACATCGAATATTCCGATAAGTTCTTCATCCAACGCGATGTCCAAGGGGGTTTGGGCACATAAGTCACTCATTTCCGAAATATTGCCTTGTTTAATAGGCTGTTCAATGGAATGAAGCTCAAGTTCAGATAAAACCTTTAACTTTTCTAGCGCATCGGTCTTTGAAAAAGCCCCATTTGCATCTACTCGCAGCTCGATTTGTTCTTTGGAAAAATTATTTCTTATGGATTTCAAAATAGCGACTTCCTTTTCAAAATCAATCGCTCCGATCTTCATTTTTATACATTGGAAGCCTTCCTTTAACTTTTGCTCAATCTGTTCATTCATAAAGGCCTCATCTCCCATCCAAATCAATCCGTTAATTGGAATGCAGCACGCACCCGATGTAAATTCGGAAGGAAAAAGTTCAAATGGATTTTTAGATGACAGGGACAAAAAAGCCTGTTCGACGCCAAATTGAATACTGGGAAAGTTTCGTAGCGCTTCCCATAATCCGTCTTTTCCTAAATGGATATTGGAACAGGTCCATGTTAAGGTATCTTCATATTCCCGTACATTATCGATACTCAATCCCCTTAAAATACCGCATTCCCCAATGCCATATCTCCCCTCTTCCTCTAAAATCAAAAACCAGGTTTCTTTTTGGGTTAGAACTCCGCGAGAAGTTCCACTAGGTCTCTTAAAATCGAGAATATATTTTTTATAGGTTGCCTGCATAGGATACTTTCAAATTTAGCTATATTTTAGATTATAAATAATATGGAATGGGCAGGATTGATGGTAAAACAATATGGATAACAGGCGCATCTTCTGGAATTGGGGAAGCGCTTACCTACCAACTCGACAAGAAAAAATGCAAGCTGGTCATCTCTTCTAGAAAGGAAATAGAATTACAGCGGGTAAAAGCCAATTGTACTCATCAAGAAAATATTGAAATCATTTCGCTTGATTTATCGGATTTGAATGATATGCCTGAAAAAGCTACTTTGGCTTTTTCAGCTTTTGGGCAAATGGATATACTCATCAACAATGCTGGTATCAGCCAACGTTCTGAAATCATCAACACTGATATTTCGGTCTATAAACAGCTTATGGATATCAATTATTTGGGAACGGTTGCCTTGAGTAAGGCAATACTACCCTATTTTATGAAAGCTAAAAATGGACACTTTGTTACGGTTTCAAGTTTGATGGGGAAATTTGCTGGCCCACAGCGTTCAGGATACTGTGGGTCTAAACACGCTTTGCATGGTTTTTTCGACGTACTGCGAATGGAACACGAAAAAGACGGAATTAGTGTCACGATGATATGCCCGGGTTATGTGCAAACCAACATTGATAAAAACGCCCTTACTGCCGATGGAAGCCCACAAGAGAAGCATGATATTGAAAACCAAAATGGTTTACCCGTTGCGGTATTTGCACGGAAGATGATCCGAGCTATCGAACGACAAAAATATGAAGCCTATATGGGTAAAAAAGAAGTGATGGGTATTTACCTCAAACGATTTTTTCCGAAGCTATTACATCGAATCGTAGTCAAAAGCACAGAATAAAATGAACGATTACTTGAAGTTAAACCAAAAACGAACACCTTCGGATGTTTTATCTATGTTCAATTTTGATTGTAGTTGATTTACTAAACGGTTCATCAATCGAATACCCATTGAGGCATTTGCGCGTTCATCCGTATCCTCAGGAAGTCCAATACCATTATCAGTATATTCAAAAAAGCCGTCTTGGTCTGCTATTTTTCGAAGGTGAATATAGATTTTTCCATCATCTTCACTGGTCGGAAAAGCGTACTTGAATGAATTGGAGACCAATTCATTTAGAATCAAACCAAAGGGAATGGCCCGATCAATATCCAGTTCAACATCTTCAGCATCGATGGTGATATTGATCTTATGTCCGCCTTTTTTATAAACCGATTGTACGCTGTTTATCAAACTTTCGATATATCCTTGCATTTCAATGACCGAAAGATCGTCATGCTGATACAATTTCTGATGTATCAACGCCATCGCCTTTACTCTGCTCTTACCTTCTTCCAGGGCTTCAATAGCTGCTTTGCTTCGTGTATTTTTAGTTTGAAGACTCAAAAGACTGGAAACCATCTGCAAATTGTTCTTCACCCTATGATGTATCTCTTTCAAAAGTGAATCTTTCTCAATTAAAGAATTTTCTATGATGTGCTTCTGCTCAGCGATCAAGCGTTGGTTTTTGATACTCTTTAAATAGGCATATACCAAACCTGCAAAACCGAGCAAGGTAAAAATCAATGAGATAAATACAAGACTGATTTTCTCATCCTTTGCAATCATGTCGTTCTTTGACTTTTCCAGGGCAGCTCGCTGTTCTTCCATCATGCGTTCTGCATCGGCCTTGTCTTCCCCAACCACAGCTGCCAATTGCTGTTGTCGTAAATCGGATTGATTCTCTTTTATAGAATCCCTAATGCGCATATTGCGCTTGTAGTATATTGATGCATTCTGAAAATTGTTCGTCCTATCGTAATACGAAGCTAGTAGGCGGTTCTTTTTTAAAACATTTTCCAATGTAATCGGTCGCGTACCATCGCTTAGATAATCAGTGGCTTTTTCAAAATCTTGTAATTGTAAGTAGCATCCCGCGATTTCCAATTTGTTTTCTACCAATTCGGACGAAAATATACCTGCATTATAGACTTTTATACTATCAATACTTCGCTCGAGATATGGTATGGCTTCTTCAAATTGCTTTAACAGGACATGACATTTGCCGATATTTCCATCGATAATCGCTCTTAAAACTTTGCTGTCCGTTTCTTGTTTATCCGACTTGTCCGCTATGACATCATTCAGATAAACATTTACGAAACCATGTGCCTTTTTATAATTGCGTAAGGCAGTCGGATAAGATTTATCTAATCTGAGGTAGGTACCTACATTATTCCAAAAAACAGCTTGCCCATAATAATCTTTTTCACCAACGTTTTTCTTCTCTTGCCTGAAGTAGTCGTTCATGGCATCACGGTGCAAACCAAGAGCTGAATAAATATCATAGAAGGCGACATTTTCATCAATACCTAATTCCTTCTTCTCTTTTCTAATTTCAATTTGATCCGCATATAACTCTAGTTTCGAATAGGTGATATCCATCAATTCTAAAAGCATGGCTATGGTATCATCATCTAGTGATTCCTTATTGCCATAGAGTTCTTTGGCTATGGCCAAACTTTTGTCATAATCCCCTAGATCATGATGAATCTGGGATTGAACCAATTTATAATGGGTAATTGCAAGGGAATCTTTAATTTTCTCAGAATTATTCAGATATACGTTAACTGCATCTAACCAATCATAGGCAGAATTTTCGCTATACCGATTTGGTGTATTGAAGAAAAATACGAAGCGTTCTTCCGAGCCTTCGGAGTTTTTGAATTCATTAAAATACCCTTGGCCGGAAATTGCCTCAACCTGTGCAAAAACAGGGTACACAGAGAGATAATAAAGCAATAAGTAAATAAGAATCTTGAATGGGACTTTTTTCATATCACATAACGTACAAAACCAAACATAACACTATATCTTGGTTTCGCTAAATTTTTGTTGTATACCAAATCCTTCATTTGGATTTTTCTCCTCCAGCTTGGAGCTTGGTATTACATTACAATTGTTCTCTAAACTTTTTTCAGCCTATAACTAAAGTACATTTCTTGGTTGATTTATTTGTAAGAAGCCTTAAAACAAAGCAACTAAACCAACAAAAGCTGCAAAGTGCATTCTCGGCTTTTCAACCCTGTTCAAAGAAAAAAGCAAGATTTTGGGGATCCACTAGTTCTTTTCAAAATTATCGATTAGAATTCAATGTTTTATGACATTGTTGTGTAATGGGTATTTTTTGTTGTGAAAAACCAAATACTGTAAAAAGCGTGTATTTCAACCGATTTTTATGCATTTCGCAGAAGACACTTCGAGGGGTACAATAAAAAAGGGCACTCAAAAAATGCCCATTTAAAATGTTCGATATGACCGTGTTTTTTCTTCTAAGAATTCATGGCCGAAATAATAAACTCCTTAAAGTCTTTTGAAATCGGAATCAAATTATTGTTGATCATAATATCTTTCGAGTTGATGGCGTCGATATGGTCAACATTCACAATATAGGACTTATGTGCCCTATAGAACTTTGTTTTGGGCAACTTTTCTAGATAGTCTTTTAAGGGAGATCTGACTAAGAATTTCTTGTCTACCGTATTTACTTCTAAATACACATTGTCCGCCTTTATAAATTGTATGTCTCCAAATTGAATGCGGTAATAAAGGTGTTGCTTTTTTACAAAAATAGAATCTTTAAGTACCGAATTGGACATTGGTACGTCTTCTTGGCTTAATGGGTTCTCCTGCTTGTTAGCCCCTGCACCGTAGGTGAAGTTCGCCAAGGCAATCTCTATAGAAGTATAGAGGTCTTGTTGTTCGAATGGTTTTACCAAATAACCATTTGGTTTGACGGTCTTCGCATTTTCGACAGTTGCCCTATCCGAATTCGAAGTGACGAAAATAAAAGGGATATCATAGTTCTCTCGAATATGTTTTCCTAAATCAATTCCTGTTTTGTCCGAGGCGAGGATAATGTCGATTAATACGAGGTCTACTTGCTGGGTTTTCAACACTTCCTCGGCCTGCTCATAAACAATAACATTGTCTACTATTTCATAGCCGATCTCTTCAAGCATAGACTGCATATCGTCAGCAATGATGACATTGTCTTCCACGATAAGTATTCTTATAGGTCGTTCCAAAATAGTTGCTGTTTAAATGGTTAGATTATTATAAAATTACAGATTAATTAAAAGCGATATAAAACAATAAGGCCAGTAAAAATGTGCTCAAGGCCAATTTTTTTAGTTCAGGATCAAGTAAATAGGGTTCCTTTGTTCGATATACTTTCAGCAGATGAAACGCAATCGGCACAAAAGCCAATAGCGGAATCAACTGGTAATATTCCGAAAAGGTGTTTATGATGAAAACAAGCATACTCACAAAGCTGGAAATGAGTAGGATATAATGATATTTCTTCCCATTTTCAAAACCGATTTTCACAACGATTGTATTCTTATTGGCTTTTTTATCCGATTTAATATCACGCAGGTTATTCAAATTGAGCACCCCTACGCTCAGGGCGCCAATAGTAATGGCCGGTAACAAAGAGAAATCAGTTAAATACTTTGTGAATAAGAACATCGAGCCCAATACACCAACTAGTCCGAAAAAAATGAAAACGAAAACATCTCCGAATCCTCTATATCCATAAGCCGATTTACCAACTGTATATTTTATTGCGGCCCAGATGCTTAAAAGACCCAAGCCCCCAAAAAGAAGAAAATAACCAATATTTTCAACACCGAATGAGGTGTATAATAAGGCAACTACGAACAATAGACTCACAAAGATGGCCACGACAATTCCATTTTTAAGTTCTTGTCGCGATAAGCTCCCGCTTTGTAAAGCGCGCTTGGGGCCAATTCTATCTGAATTGTCTGTGCCTTTTACACCATCGCCATAATCATTGGCGAAATTTGAGGTGACTTGAAAACTTATCGTTGTGAACAAAGCAAGTATGAATATTAGTAGGTTGTTTTTTTCATAAAGATTAGCAAGAGCGGTACCGACTATAACGCCTGAAATTGAAAGGGGCAGCGTTCTTGGCCTAGCTGCGTCTAGCCATGTACTAATTTTTGGCAAAATTAATAGGGGTCTTCTATTTTTATTCGTTTACCTTCTTTATATGATGCAACAAACGCATCTTTAAAACCAATATCGACCAGTTCTTTTCTGAACGTCTGTGCTTCTTCCAATGTCTGGAAATTACCAAGTGAGTAAGAGTAAAAGGGGTTTGTTTTTACGAACATTGTATTCGTCAACGCTTCAGAAGCCAAGGTGAGATTGTTATCAACAAATGACTTTACCTGAACCGAATAGATCATTTCTTTCTGCAAGAATTTCTTCGCTAGGTAGTATTCCTTTACCAAACTCAATTCCTCGTTTTGCTCCTTAAGATTATCAATTCGTGTTTTGATCGCATCAAGACTATCTATAGACACCAACAAATTGCTTTGTTGCTCCAATCCACCTCCACTACTACTCAACCCAACCGTAAAGGAAGTAATCGCCAAAGTACCAATTAAGAAAAGTCCTGTAACCCCAGCTAAAACGTTTCGCTGGATTTTGCTTTTTTTAAGCTCCTTGTTCTTGATTTTAATTTGATCGAGAAGACGCTCATTGATGATTTGGGCCTTATCAATATCCTTATGTAATTCTAGTAAATCACTCTCTTCTATAAACGGCATATGTTTCAGAGGTTATGGGATGACTGTGCGCTAAAGTAACTAAAAATCGTTGACCATAATAAAATATGTAATGTCAATGTTGTAAAATTACAGTTTTTAGTGGTCTATGGAAGAAAAAACGTTGTTAAACTCTTATATTGAATTGATTACCATTTGCTTATCGATGAACTACACGGTCGGTTTTAATGCATTTTTTTCAAGGATTCCAAGGAAGATCTATCCATACAGCACCGTCACTTTAAGACTACTTTAAGCGGCACTAAAGCTCTTCGGATCCCACTAAATAAATACCATCGTTTTTTATGTCTATTTTTCGAGCCTTATACAGCGTACCTAATCCTTTTTTAAAGGTTTTCTTGCTCATTTGTAGTTCTTCTTTAATGTCCTCGGGGTTTGATTTGTCATTCAAGGCGAGGAAGCCATTATGATGTTTTAAGGTCTCATAGATTTTATTGGCGGCGGGTTCTATTATCTTTTGACCAAGAGGTTGTAAAGAAATATCTATTTTGTTATCACCACGAATCGCCTTGACGACACCAGGTAAAAAGTCTCCTACCGAGATTTTCTTAAATACCTCGTTAAAGTACACCAAGCCTTTATGCTGATTGTTTACGATGACCTCCCAACCTAGATCTGTTTTTCTGGTAACAATGAGATCTACCTCCTCCCAAACGCGCACGGTAAGTTCTTCATTGCTAAGAAATTTCTCCAATTTATTGGATGCTACAAGTCTGTTACTGCGCTCATCTAAATAACAATAGACCACATACCACTGACCTTCCCGCATCTTATTTCGTTGCTCACGAAAGGGAACCAAAAGATGCTTCTCCAATCCCCAATCCATAAAAGCACCAAATTCATTTACCTCAATGACCTTTAATAATTGAAACTCATTTACGATAATAGCGGGTTCCAAGGTGGTCGCAATCGGACGTTCGTCATAATCCAGATAACAAAAAACCGTGAGCACATCACCGATATTGTAGTCTTTTGGCACATACTTGTTCGGCAATAGTATGCCAGAGTGCTCGCCTGTACCTAAAAATAAGCCAACACTTGTATGCCTTAGTATTTCAAGCTTGTTGAATTTGCCCAGTTCAATCATACGGCAAAAGTACAGTTAAATTGTGGGCATAAAAAAACCATCTATCATTGCAATAGATGGTTTCCGGTATTTTTTGGAACTATAATTTAGTAAACAGATTCTTTTTTAAAGTGTTTGCATAACATATAGTACACTACCGCTCTATGCTTGTTTCTATTAGCGGAACCATATTTATCCATTACTGTTTTAATACCATCCATTAATTTTGGACTATCAATCATCCCCAATTTTTTAATCAGGTAGTTCTTCTTTACTGTTTCCAATTCTTTTTCATCACCTCCTGAAACTTTAGAGGCATCCAAATTGTAGATTGAAGGTCCCAATCCAATTGTAACTTTTGTCAATAAATCCACATCGGGCTTCACATCAAATTTGTCCTTAATGTCAGCAGCGTACTTTTCGATTAATTCATCTCTTTTACTCATAATAGTCAGTGTTCTATATAATTAATGGTTAATAAAAGTCTAAGATATAAAATCGAAGTAACCAAGCAAAATTTTATCGTTTAAGATTCTTGGAGTATTGACCTCCAAAAGACTAGGCCCTGTTTTTTTGTGAAAAAACTCCGGTAGGATTTTTTCTAAACTTTTTTTATTTTCTACGACGAAATGTTCAATTCCGAACATTTTGCACAAATGAGAGACATCTCGATTTTGAACAGTTTCAAAATACCTTTCAAAATTTGGGGAATCCTCCCTTCCCGGCAGAATCCTAAAAATACCCCCTCCACCGTTATTTATCAATATGATTTTAAAATCCGAACGGATGTAATCATTCCAAAGTCCATTACTGTCATATAGAAAGCTTAAATCGCCGGTGATAAGCAAAGTTGGTTCTTTATGATATACGGATGCTCCCACAGCAGTCGAAGTACTTCCATCGATACCACTGGTGCCTCGATTACAAAAAACCTTGACCTTGGGGTTCATATCGAATAACTGCATATAGCGAACCGTAGAACTATTGGCAAGCTGGACATGAAAATCATCGGGAATGTGGTTGCAAATATGGTAAAAAGCGAGCAAGTCAGAAAAAGCGATCTTCCCAAGATAAGCTTCCCTTTTTTCAACATAGTGCCCCTTCATAGATTTCCAATATGAAAAATATTCACTTTCGGCCAGCTTTGAATCTTCGAGAAATTCCGCGAAAAACCGATTTGGGTCTACCTTAAAGTGGCGTGTAAGTGAAAAGAAGGTATTATAGGCCTTTAGTTGGTCAATATGCCAGTGCTCCTGGGGTTGGTGATGTCTTAGAAAGGCCTTAATTTTTTTGGAAACGATCAATCCACCGAAAGTGAGTAAAATATCCGGCTTCAGTTTTTTGAATAATTCTTCGCTATCTTCTGATTTCTCAATGGGTGCTACAATACTATCGATACTAGGGAAGAAATTCGGATGATGCAGATTCGAAGTCGATTCGGTCAATACCAGCACCGAAGGATCATTCCCCAGAATATCTAAAAAACGTTGTTCTATAGCATTCGGATGATTGACACCCACTAGCACTATTTTTCGTTTAGCCGAACCCCAAAGCCCCTTATAAAGGCCCATGTCGGCAACACTTTCTTGTTCCACCTCTCCATTCGAAATTTCAGGTTTCACAGAAGGTTCATTGAGAACATTGTACAACGGCTCTTCAAAAGGCACATTGATATGAACTGGCAACCCAGTGCTCAAGGTCGTATTGAAAGCCTTATTCAACTCCAAATCATTATACGCTTGCACTTTTTGCTGCGTTGCAATCACTCCCACTTCGGAAATCAATTCCGGAGCATATTTTTCAACACGATCCGTAGCATGGGCAACATCTTGTTTCAGGTTGGCGGAATACCCAATATGTCTATGAAAAACATCATCTTGGCGAATGGTCTGGCCGTCCCCTACGTCGATTTTATAAACAGGCCTATCCGCTGAAATCACAACCAAGGGAATATCGCTGTAGAATGCCTCCGCAATAGCGGGATAATAATTGAGTAAGGCACTGCCGGATGTACAGACTACGGCCACGGGTTTGCGTAATTGCTGGGCTATACCAAGAGCGAAAAAGGCCGCACTTCGCTCGTCAACAATACTAAAACACTTAAAAAAAGAATCTTCTGTAAAACTTATGGTAAGCGGGGCATTCCGCGAACCCGGAGAAATAACAATATTTTCAATGCCCTTGGCCTTGCAATGCATTACTACGCTTTGTGCCGAGGGAATACTGGAATGCTTCATTGTAACAAAAATACGATGCAAACCGCTCTTATGCCAATTTGAATATAAAATGGTGCACGGAAAACCAAGATGCTCTTATGTTTATGACACCGTGATAGATTTGAATAGCCTAAGCTACGGAATTCAAGAACAAGAAAGTAGAACGAAAGATGAACGAATTTGAATAAGTCATTTAATATTCAAATTGGTAATATCCCAATGCTGATGAAAATACTACGCACTGGTCAATACCTTGAGCATGGTATTGGTTTTGGCCACGGTCTCTTCCCATTCCTTATCTGGGTCGGAATCTTTGGTCACTCCTCCTCCAACGTAAATGAAGGCTTTGTTTTCTTTGAGTTGCATACAGCGCAGGTTTACAAAAAAAGTAGTAGTCGTTTTGATGGATTTATAAACCTGGTTTTCCTGATTTTTTCTCTGGGACGGACGTGAAGTTTCGACTTTCAGATTCAACTCACCTAAATAGCCGGTATAATATTCTCGGTCATAGTTTTCATTTTCTAAAATGAATTCTTTACTCAGGCCCATAGGCAGACCGCAAACCGCTGGCGTCGGATGAAGTGCATTGACAATTTCTAACAGACGGCTCTTTTCGTATTGGGCCATGATCTTGGTACGTAAGTGTAAAAGTTTTCCCGCCCGTATCGTCTCTCTTTCAGAAATACTGAGGTTGGTAACTTTGTCTTTTAAAGAACTCGAGATATAATTCGTGACCAATTGCTGTTCCTCCAATTCTTTCATTCCCCAGATGGGATTGTCATCTTCTGCATACACCTGAGTACCTGCCAATGACATCGTCGTGATTCGTTGGTTCTCACCTTTTAGAAGTATTTCTGGGGTCGCGCCAAGCCAAGTGCCAATTTTAGGATGATGCCAGAGGTAACAAAAGGCATTGTCATAACTACCCAGAAGTTTTTGTAATAAATTCAATGGAGCTGTTGAACAATCAATTTCCTCCTTCCTTGAAAGCACCACTTTTTGTAGTTCATGATTTCGAATGCGATCAATGCCATTTTTTACAAGATTGATATGAAATTCCTTTTGGGTGGCATCTAATTTGATTCCTAGATGCTCTATCTCCGAGGTTTTCAAAGAAATAGGCATTACTTCCAAACGTTCATCGCAATGCAATAAAACAATTTCTTTCTGTGTATCGAACGGTGCAAAAACAAATCCCGATTCAGTGAAATCAGCAACATGATGCAAGCTAGCATCATCTTGAAATAAAGCTACAACATGCTGTTCCTTGGGTTTTCGATAGACTACGAAAGGTAGGTTTTTCGAATAATGGGCAGCAATTTTATTTGTGAATTCCTTGAACATTTACTTCTTGGGCAATGCAATTGTGGTCAATTTACAAACGGAAATCAAATCGCCTTCAGCATTTGTAATCTTGATATCCCACAATTGAGTTGTGCGTCCTTTATGAACGATTACCGCCTTCGCGAATACTTCGCCATCGCGCACACCCTTTACATGGTTTGCTGCTATTTCAATGCCTCTTATAAACATCTTCTGTGCATCTAAAAAGATATAAGACGCCATGCTTCCGACTGTTTCGGCCAAAGCGACTGTGGCGCCTCCATGTAAAACGCCATCTGGTTGGTGAACTTTTGAATTGACCGGCATTTTAGCCACTAGATAATCCGCTCCAACATCAACAAATTCTATCTGCAAAGTTTCCATCATCGTATTCTTTGAGGACTCATTACATACCTTTAGTATTTTTTCTTTATAATCGTCCATGAAACTTTTTTCGTAAAATTACGGATTACATAACCAAAAAAAGACTTTCCTTTATAGTAGTTTTAGGATTATGAATAGACAAGAAAAACAGGTCATTTACAAAACCACTAATACCTACGAAACGCTCAATGCATTGAGTGAAAAAACTAAAAACGTGTGGATTGTTCTGCATGGCATTGGGTATTTGAGCAAATACTTTATCAAATATTTTGAAGAATTGGATCCCGAAGAAAACTATATCATTGCACCTCAAGCGCCTTCGAAATATTATTTAAAAAATGAATACAGGCATGTTGGTGCCAGTTGGTTGACCAAAGAAAATACCTTAACGGAAACCAAGAATGTAGTTGCCTATTTAAATGCAGTAAGAGAGGCCGAAAATCTTCCTGAACATTGTAGATTGTTAGTTTTTGGATTTTCTCAGGGAGTATCCATAGCCACCCGGTGGGTAGCTTCTCAAAAAGTAAAGTGTGATGATTTGATTTTATATGCAGGGGGTATTCCCAAGGACCTCACCTTCGAAAACTTCTCTTTTTTAGAAGAAATCAATACTCAAGTGACCCATCTTGTTGGGGATAGCGACGAATATATCAATGAAGAACTATTGAAACAAGAATCGGAAAAGATCCAATTGCTTTTTCAAGGTCGGGCCAAGCATATCATTTTTAAGGGGGCTCACGAAATAAAAAAGGAACTAATACGTCAGCTCATTTAATATGAAGGACTTTCCAAAACTGGTCTCCGACCGACTGATACTTGACCAGATCAAACCCTCTGATATCCCTGAAATAGTCGCCTATGCCGGTAATATTAAAATAGTAGAAAATACCCGAACCATGCCCTACCCCTATTTGGAGGAGGATGCCATTGCATGGATGAACATGGCCAATGAAGGCTTCAAAGCAAAAAACAATTATATATTCGCTATTCGTTTTAAAGGTAGCCAAGCCTTTATGGGCGGTATCGGTTTGACTTTGGATGTAGCAAATAACAGGGCAGAATTGGGCTATTGGCTAGCCGAAGAATTCTGGAACAAAGGCTTTACTACCGAAGCAGTTCATACTATTTTGAAATTCGGATTCGAGCAACTAAAGCTCAATAAGGTAGTTGCGGTTTACCTGACAACCAACAAAGCATCGGGCAAGGTCATAATTAAAAATGCTATGGTAAAAGAAGCCATATTCAAAGATCATGATGTAAAAAGAGGAAGTACTGTGGCAAACAATACATATGTTTCCCTCATACAATACCGAATGCTCAAAAGTGAATATGAGGACTTAAAAAAAAGCAAATAATGCCAATCGATTTGCCTTCAATATTAGAAAATGAATATGTGCTTCTCACTTCCTTGACACTGGAGAACTTTGAGCATTTGATACCTGTGGCTTCACAAGAAAAGTTGGTTCAATATTCCCCCTCAGCTATTCATTCACCCAATTCATTGCGCAATTATGTTACAATCGCCTTGGAGGAAAGAGAAAGGGGAATGGGCATGCCCTTCATCATTTTCGATAAGGGTAAACAACTGTACGCCGGAAGTACGCGATACATGAATATCGGATGGAAAAACAAGGTCATGGAAATTGGTTCAACATGGATTGGTAGGGAATTTCAAGGGAGTGGACTCAACTTTCAAATGAAGCAGCTGATGATTAATCACGCCTTTGATATAATGGGTTTCGAAAAAATAGAATTCCGAATTGATGAACGGAATATGCGTTCAAGAAAAGCTGTTGAAAAATTAGGTGGAGTACTCGAAGGCACCTTAAGAAAAAATGTGTACCTACTTGACGGATTTAAACGCAATACCTGTTGTTACGGTATATTGAAGGAGGAATGGAAAAAACAACAGGCTAATCTTTCTTAACTTCTTCGTCCATATCCTCGTAATAGCTGATTTTACGGGTCTTATATGTATTATCAGGAGTGATTATTTCTTTGACCCAGTTATCATTTGAGTCAAATTGATAAACGTAGGCCTTCTCTTTGATCGATTTACCTATACCGGATTGTAATGTCAAGAGCATTCCCGATTCGTCATAATTGAACCTTTCTATTCTCTCCTTAGTAAATTGATTGCTTTTGCTATCATAGAAAAATTTGGTTCTCGATGTCAACTTGTTTCTGCCATCGAATACTTCTTCAACTGCGGCATTAGGTTCTCCATCCAAGTATTTTTTGGTCAAAACCGTTTTTGATATGATACTATCATTTTCTTTTTTTTCCGACGTTCGAATCGACTCTTTCAAAACTTCATGCAGTTTATAGGTTTTTGTCCATTCTCCATTCAACATTGTGTAAGAAATCAATGTTTCGTCAATGCCCTCATTATTAGTTCGGACAATTCTGCGAATGGTATCATTGGTATAGAAATATTCATATTGGTCCAAGAACTCTTTTTCATATGAGATAATCTTCTCTGTGATTTTTAAGTTCGTTGTCGAATCAATGGTAAAGATATTAGCTATCGAGGATGCCGGATCAAAGGTATTATCGCGATAGTTCTCGAACCGTTTCTCCAAAAGTGTACCCCCCAAATATTTGTAATAGGTAATATCGTAGTCGTTATCGTTGTAACGCGTAACGGATTTTGAAAGCAGTCCATCCTCGTTAAAGTCATATTCTTCCATCCCATACTTGGTGCTCACCAAACATGATTTCACCTTTCCTTTCAAATCAAAATCCTCGACCTTGAAAATCCTGATTTCTTGGGATGCCAATCCCAATGGCATAAGAAAGAATGCAATATGAACTAAAACGAAGAAGTTTTTTACCAGGCTGCAAAATTACTTGATATTCTCTCAACAGAGAACAAAAGGGATGCCAAATCGGTGAATGGTCATTTTTCCACATTTATTTGGTTCCTGATAAATGAAATCGGTCTTGTATCTTTATCCAAATAAAAATGTGAGCTGCTTAAAAAACGACCCATGATAAAACGAATATATTTACTCATTCTAGTTTGCATTTTAACCTGCTGCAACACCAAAAAAGACCATGAAGTTGAAGTTCAGGAATTTGAAATCGGTATTGTTGCCGACTGCCAGTACTGTAATTGCGAAACCGAAAACAACCGCTTTTATCAAAAATCTCCAGAACGTTTGCGAAAAGCGGTTAAAGAGCTCAACAAGCATGCTTTGGATTATGCCATTCATTTAGGGGATTTTATAGATAGGGATTTTCAAAGTTTTGATACCGTCGCACCAATATGGAACAGTCTGAAATCAGATCGGTACCATGTATTGGGAAATCATGATTTTAGCGTGGAAGATTCATTAAAACCAATGATTTTTGAAAAAATGAATATTGAAGATCGGTACTATAGCATACTAATAAACAAGTGGCGTTTTATAGTTTTAGACGGGAACGATCTTAGCCTACATGGCGCCCTAACCGATTGTAAAAAGTGGCAAACCGATTCACTTTTCAGGCTTTTGTCCGATAAAAATAGACCCAATCTAGAAATTTGGAATGGCGGATTAAGTACCGAGCAATTGAAATGGGTAGAGAATGAATTACAGTTAGCGACTGAAAATAAGGAGCGCGTTGGCTTCTATTGCCATTTTCCTTCACTCGGAGAAGAACAAACACATAATTTATGGAATTACGAACAACTACTTTCTCTAATAGACCAATATCCTTGCGTGAAGTTTTATTTCAACGGACATAATCATGACGGAAGTTATGTTCAAAAAAATGGAGTGCATTACCTAAATTTCAAAGGCATGTTAGATACGAAAGACTCTTCTTCATTCGCCACGGTTACTTTTCGCAAAGATTCCCTCTTCGTAAACGGTTATGGGCGCGAACCATCAAGAAGTCTAAAAATCAGATAGGGTATCGTTCCAAAATAAAAAAAGCACCATTGTAACAATGGTGCTTTTCGCATTTCTATGTTTTAAGAAATTATTTTACTTCCTCAAAATCAACATCCTCTACATTATCCCCTTCGGCTCCTGCATCTGTGGTTGCTTCCCCTTCAGCAGCTTCTCCGTTTTGCTGTGCGTCCGCCTGTGCTTTGTACATTTCTTCAGAGGCAACTTTCCAGGCTTCATTGATTTTATCCAAAGCCGGGCCAACAACAGCCACATCCTTAGTTTCATGTGCCTTCTTCAACTCTTCCAAAGCTTCTTCAATAGGCTTTTTCTTGTCATCGGAAAGTTTCTCGCCAAACTCTTTCAACTGCTTTTCCGTTTGGAAAATCATACTATCGGCCTCATTCAACTTATCCGCTGTTTCCCTTGCAGCCTTGTCGGCTTCGGCATTTGCCTCAGCATCTGCTTTCATCTTCTGAATTTCCTCTTCGGTCAACCCTGATGATGCTTCAATACGAATGTCTTGCGTTTTGTTGGTCGCTTTGTCCGTAGCAGAAACTTTGATAATTCCGTTCGCATCGATATCGAAAGTCACTTCGATTTGAGGTGTTCCCCTTTGCGCTGGCGGAATTCCATCTAAATGAAAACGTCCGATAGTCTTATTATCCGCAGCCATTTGGCGTTCCCCTTGCAGTACATGAATTTCAACCGATGGTTGATTATCGGCAGCTGTCGAGAAGACTTGTGATTTCTTTGTAGGAATGGTTGTATTTGCATCGATCAGTTTGGTAAAAACACTACCCATTGTTTCGATACCTAAAGACAATGGAGTTACATCCAACAACAATACGTCCTTAACATCTCCCGTTAAAACTCCACCTTGAATAGCAGCACCTATAGCTACTACCTCATCAGGGTTCACTCCCTTTGAAGGTGCTTTTCCGAAGAACTTCTCTACAGCAGCCACAACTGCAGGAATACGTGTAGAACCGCCCACTAAGATAATCTCATCGATATCACTCTTAGACAAGCCGGCAGCTTTCATTGCCGTTTGGCAAGGATCGATTGTTCTTTTTACCAAATCTTCTATCAATTGTTCGAATTTCGCTCTTGACAAGCTACGCACCAAATGCTTTGGTCCTGTTGCAGTGGCAGTCACGTAAGGTAAATTGATTTCTGTTTGAGCAGAAGAAGACAATTCGATTTTCGCTTTTTCAGCGGCTTCACGTAAACGTTGCAATGCCATTGCGTCATCACGAAGATCTATACTTTCCTCTTTTTTAAATTCATCAGCCAACCAATCAATAATCTTTTGATCTACGTCATCACCACCTAAGTGCGTGTCACCATCCGTTGCCAATACTTCAAAAACACCATCCCCCAACTCTAAGATGGATACATCATGCGTACCTCCACCAAAGTCAAAAACAACGATTTTTTGATCGGTATCCTTTTTGTCCATTCCATAAGCCAAAGAGGCAGCAGTAGGCTCGTTGATGATACGCTCCACAGTCAAACCGGCAATTTCACCAGCTTCTTTCGTTGCTTGACGCTGTGCATCGTTAAAGTATGCAGGTACAGTAATAACAGCTCTTGTGACATCTTGACCTAAATAGTCTTCAGCTGTTTTTTTCATTTTTTGAAGAATCATCGCCGACAATTCTTGTGGGGTGTACAAACGCCCGTCGATATCAACTCGGGGAGTGTTGTTATCACCCTTTACTACTTTATAAGGCACGCGCTCGGCTTCTTTTTTAGACTCCGAGAACTTATTGCCCATAAATCGTTTGATCGAATATATGGTGTTGTGTGGGTTGGTCACCGCCTGTCTTTTGGCAGGGTCTCCCACTTTAATCTCACCACCTTCAACAAATGCGATGACCGATGGTGTAGTTCGCTTTCCTTCTGCATTAGGGATTACCACTGGCTCATTCCCTTCCATTACAGAGACGCAGGAGTTGGTCGTACCCAAATCGATTCCTATAATTTTACTCATTACTATATGTTTTAAAATATTAGTGCTTAATTTTTTACTCGACCTCTAAATGACAAACAATATGCCACGAATGGAAAACTGACAGGTTGTCATTTTCTGATTTCACTAGCTACTCTTACCAAGTTAGTAGGAAAGTCCGTTTATTTTTATAATTTACATTAGTTAAATCGACTTTATAACGCATATCACATATGAAATCCAACAGACGTAATTTTTTGACCAAGGGGCTTTCTTCAGCCGCGGGAATGGCAGCTGCAACCATGTTCCCTTTAGAACTATTTGGTAATGATATCTCCAGACCCGATGTAACTGTTTTACCTAAGGAGAAGTGTTCAAAACCAGAGCACCGCATTCGGTTTTCGGTAATAGGGATCAATCACGGACATATCTACGGCATGGTCAACTCCTTGATCGAAGGAGGCGGAACGCTAGTGGCCGTATATGCTAAAGAGCCAGACTTATTGCAACAGTTTACCAAACGATACCCCGATGTAAAAGTTGCCCAAAGCGACAATGAGATTATTGACGATCCCAGCATACAATTAGTAGCGAGTGCAGCTATTCCGGTTGAAAGAGCGCCTATAGGCATTCGTGTCATGAAAGCGGGAAAAGACTATATGGCCGATAAGCCTGGTATTGTCACTTTTGAACAATACCATGAAGTGAAAAAAGTGCAAAAGGAAACCAAGCGCATTTATTCGATTACCTACAGCGAACGATTGGCCAATCCAGCATCGGTAAAGGCAGGAGAATTGGTCAAAGCAGGTGCGATTGGCAAGGTTGTGCAACTAATCGGTCTAGGCCCCCATCGCATGCGGCCAGATAGCCGACCGAATTGGTTTTTCGAACCCGAAAAGGCCGGGGGTATTTTGTGTGATATCGGTTCGCACCAATGTGATCAGTTTTTATTTTACACAGACTCCAAAGAAGCGGAAGTCAGTTTTGCACAAACGGCTAATTTCAATATCCCAGAGTATCCTAACTATCGAGATTTTGGCGACATGAGCGTGCGCAGTAAGCATGCAACAGGTTATATTCGCATTGATTGGTTCACACCGGAGGGACTAGGCACCTGGGGCGATGGTCGAACGTTCATTTTGGGCACCGAAGGGTATATCGAAATGCGTAAATACGTAGATATTAGCGGACGTCAAGGCGGCAATCATTTGTTTTTGGTGAATCAGGAAGAAACCAAATATTACGATTGCAAAAATGTGCACATGCCCTATGGCAGACAACTCGTAAGTGATGTGGTCAATAGAACCGAAACGGCTATGACCCAAGACCACTGTTTTTTAGCTACGGAATTGGCCTTAGCTGGACAAAAGATGGCTTTTCAACTAAATTCTTGAATAGAAAACTGAAGGAGGCTATGGCCAAATCCCCTTCGATATAGATCCAAGAATACCGTTACCTTTACCCTGCAATTCTAACAAATCAACTGAATGGAGTGTATCAGTATCTTCGATATGCTGAAAATCGGAATCGGCCCATCAAGTTCTCATACCCTAGGGCCATGGCGGGCAGCCGAGCGCTGGATAGCAGAATTAAAAGCTGCAGGGCATTTTGAAACCGTGCAAAAAATTCAAGTCCATACTTATGGCTCTTTGTCCTTGACCGGAAAAGGTCATGCTACTGATTATGCCCTTATGCTTGGCCTTTCAGGTGCTGACCCTGTAGAAATTCCAGTGGATGACATTCATAAGATAGTAGCCGAAATTCAGAAAAACAATATACTGTACTTTGGTGCAGAGCGAGTGCTCCCTTTTGATGCTAAAGAAGATATCCTGTTCGATAGAAAATTTTTGCCCTTTCATGCCAACGGGCTCAAATTCGTAGCGACTTTTGAAAATGGCACTAAGAAATCGAGGAAATATTATTCTATTGGTGGCGGTTTTGTTGTCGTGGAAGAACGCAAAAACGCTAAAAAGAAAATTGCAATCTTCAATTCCTTCCCCTACCCCATTCAAAAAGGCGTGGAACTACTGGCCTATTGCGAACAAGAGCGAAAGGCCATTTCTGAAATCGTTCTTGAAAATGAGCGGTCTTTGCGCAGCGATGTGGAAATTGATACTCAACTCAATAAGGTATGGACTACCATGCTCGAATGCATGTACATTGGCTGTCATACCGAGGGGCTACTCCCTGGTGGACTTAACGTACGTCGTCGTGCATTTGAAATGCATAAAAAGCTGATGACAGCGGCGGGTAGCTATGATTCCCCAGAAAGCTGGCTGCAAACAATTCGAAAAACGGAAGTGAAATTCCGACAGATTTTAAAATGGGTGAGTTGTTTTGCTTTATCGGTCAATGAGGTGAATGCTTCTTTGGGAAGAGTGGTAACTGCCCCTACCAATGGAAGTGCTGGTGTGATTCCTGCCGTGTTGATGTATTATCTGGTTATTGAAAACCACGATTCGAATGATGAGCATATCAAAAAATTTCTACTTGTTGCGGGTGAAATAGGAAGCATTTTCAAAAAAGGGGCGACTATTTCTGCAGCTATGGGTGGATGTCAAGCCGAAATCGGGGTCTCCTCTGCCATGGCTGCAGGAGCACTTACCGAATTATTAGGCGGTACTCCCGAGCAAGTTTTAATGGCCGCGGAAATCGCAATGGAGCATCATCTAGGTCTTACATGTGACCCTATTGGAGGATTGGTACAGATTCCTTGTATCGAACGCAACTCCATGGGCGCCATTAAGGCAATCAACGCAGCGGAGTTGGCCTTGGATTCAAACCCTGAAGATGCAAAAGTGCCCTTGGACAAAGTGGTTCAGACCATGTGGGAAACGGCAAAAGATATGAATTCGAAATATAAAGAAACTTCTGAAGGCGGACTCGCTGTAGGGGTGTTTATGAGCGATTGTTGACCTTAACCTTATAAAAAATGAGAGGATTGAAACGGCCAAAAATAAATCAAGGTGGTCTCCGAACACCAATCCAAGAAAACTCCTTATTTTTAGCGTACTAAAACAAAACCCGATGTCAACTGCCAAAAAAGAATACAAACGTGTAACGGTCAAATCTCTTGTAGACATGAAAAAAAATGGAGAGAAAATCTCCATGTTGACCGCCTACGATTACTCTATGGCGAAAATTGTGGATACTGCCAATGTTGATGTGATCCTTGTAGGAGATTCGGCTAGTAATGTAATGGCCGGTCATGAAACCACCTTACCTATTACATTGGATCAGATGATTTATCATGCATCATCTGTTGTACGTGCCGTTCAAAGAGCCCTTATCGTTGTCGATATTCCTTTCGGAAGTTATCAAAGTGATCCGAAAGAAGCCTTACGGTCCGCTATTCGAATTATGAAAGAAAGCGGAGCACATGCAGTCAAAGTAGAAGGTGGTGCTGAAATCAAGGAATCGGTCAAACGCATCTTGGCAGCAGGAATACCTGTCATGGGCCATTTGGGTTTAACACCACAATCAATCTATAAATTCGGAACCTATACCGTACGTGCCAAAGAAGAAGAAGAGGCGGAGAAATTGATGGAAGATGCCAAACTTTTAGAACGCCTAGGTTGTTTTGGTATTGTATTGGAGAAAATTCCCGCTGCATTGACCAAAGAGGTTTCTGAAAGTATTTCCATTCCCACTATTGGTATCGGAGGCGGCAAGCATGCAGACGGTCAAGTATTGGTCATTCATGACTTATTAGGCATGACACATGAGTTCAATCCTAGATTTCTAAGGCGCTACATGAACCTATATGAAGACATGGGAAACGCCATATCCCGGTATGTAACCGATGTAAAAGGCAGGGATTTTCCTAGTGACGACGAGCAGTACTAAAAACTAAATACCAAATTCCGATACTCAATATTGGAATATGACACTTCTGATTTGTAATCCCAATTTTGAGTAATGTTCAAAAAAATCTCCATAATTCTTCTCGTAATCTTGAATATCGGATGTGATCAGCTTTCAAAAAACGCAGTGCGGAAAAATATAGCATATCAAGAACACATTCAGCTTATCAATGATAATTTCATTTTGACTAAAGTTGAAAACAAGGGGGCCATGTTAGGTTTTGGATCGGATCTATCGCCAATTCTCAAAATTATTTTCCTGCAGGGTTTACCTATTATTATTCTGTTGGTGCTCCTATTCAGAATCCTTCAAAAACCAAAAATGAATAAATGGCTGGTATTTGCCTTTGCCTGCGTCATTGGTGGTGGAATAGGCAATCTCATCGATAGAATTGCTCACGGACAGGTTACCGACTTTTTCCACATCAATTTAGGATTTATTAAAACCGGAATATTTAATATGGCCGATGTTTCCGTAACAATGGGCGTATTGATGATACTTTTTTTGAGTATCCGTTATCGAAAATTGGAAATGTAGTGGCTAGCAAAACCTTCTCCACCCCAAAAAATCTTCAAGTCCTCTTCGAAGACAACCACCTAATTGCCATCAACAAAAGACCCGGTGACATTGTTCAGGGGGATAAAACAGGGGATCTTCCACTAAGTGAAGTTGTAAAGCAATATATCAAGGAAAAATATAACAAGCCCGGAAATGTATACCTGGGCGTAGCGCACCGCTTAGATAGACCTACATCCGGAATCGTAGTCTTCGCCAAAACTTCGAAAGCACTACCCCGTTTAAACAAACTGTTTGCCGAGAAGGCGGCAAAAAAAACATATTGGGCAGTGGTCAAGAATCCGCCAGAAAAGCAGCAGGATACATTAACACATTGGATGAAACGAAATACCAAACAAAACAAGTCTTACGCCAATTTAAAGGAAGTGTCCGATAGTAAAAAAGCAGTTCTGGACTATCGAATTATCAAAAAATTAGATAATTTCTTTCTGCTAGAAGTCGATTTAAAAACAGGACGCCACCATCAAATTCGTTCGCAATTGACTGCTATAGGTTGTCCTATCAAGGGAGATTTGAAATATGGCTTTGACCGTAGCAACAAAGACGGTAGCATTCACCTGCATGCCAGACGTCTTTCTTTCATCCATCCGGTGAAGAAAGAAATGTTAGATTTGGTAGCCTCCCCTCCCGATGATATAGTTTGGAACGCTTGTTGTTAATTTGGATATATTTAAAAACCATTTTAAACACTATATCATGATTAATAGAACACTTTTTTTATTGACCCTTTTCATTATTTCTTCATGCGGAAGTTATAATTCTATCGACTCCTTTTACGAAGCGCATAAGAATGACGACCAGGTGACTGCAGTACGCGTGCCACAGTTTATGCTTTCTATGTTAGGTAATATATCGCCCGAAATGAATTCATTGATAGGTAGTACAAGGGATTTACGCTATATGCAGTTCCCCAGTGCGACACCTGAACGCACCAAGTTCTTAAATACGCAAATGAACAATATGACCGGTAGTTCGTTTATTGAAGTCTACCGAAAGAATGATGATCAAAAACGTAATGTCGTATCTATTCGGGAAAAGCGAGACGCTGTCAAAGAAATTTTGATTTACAACAACAATACCACACGTGGATCTTTTTTATATTTCAATGGCGACTTTGATCCCGTAAAAGTGCGTCAAATGGCACAAAATGAAGATTTTCAGAAAATTGGTGATGGCCTCATCAACCAGTTTAACATGAAGGGCACTCCTGGTATTAATCCCGAAATAGAAAATTAGGAAGAGGATGAAAACAACTAATTAGATCAGCGTCTATACGAACGAAAGCTTTCAATAACCACGGAACTCAAAATTAATAATCCCCCCACTATGGTTAATAACGTTGGGATCTCTTTTAAGAACAAAGCTCCAATTAAAATTCCGTAAACAGGTTGTACACTACTAATTATACTCGCGGTAGTAATACTGAAATTCTTGAAACTTCTTAGGAATAAAGTGTGACCCAATGCGGTGGTCAAAATTGCCAAGGTCACAAGAGCAGGCCATTGTGATGATATGGGGCTCAAATCAAAAAAGAATAGTGCCGGAATAAGTAGTACCGCTACCATCCCAACTTGATAACACATTAGCATCGAACCATCATAAGCGGTTACTTTGGTTTTCAACAAGAGATTTCGAAGGGCATAAAACAAGGCGGATAGCACACCGATACCCACGGCCCATGTATGCTCATTTTTCAAATCAAAATCTGGGGCAAGTAAATAAATACCCGTCAAAACCAATAGCCCTAACAATAGATGAACACGCTGAAACTTTGTTTTTAATAACAACGGTTCTAAAAAAGCGGTAAGAATCGGAAAGGTAAACAATGACAACATACCAATGGCGACATTCGATAATTGGAGGGCATAGAAATAGGTGATCCAATGCAAACACATCAGAAAACCACTCAGGAAAATAGGTAACCTATCTTTACTCTCAATCCTAAAGGACACTTTTCGATATCGGCAATACAGCCACAATACAAAAAATGCTATAATCGCTCGAGAGGCGATGGTTATAGGTACAGGCAATTCTATATATCTTCCGAGAGCACCTGAGGTACTAATAAAGAGCACCGCCAAATTTATTTCGGAAAGATGGGCGATATGTAAGCTTTTCGGTTTCAAGAACCAACAACTAGCGGGTTAGCACTTTTGCTTTTTCTTGAATAATTTGAGCGACAGGTTTGTCCTCCAAATGACTTTCGAGCCAAGAAATAATATCTAAATACAAGAAAGCCCTTTTCTCATAAGGGTGGTCTTCATATTTCTTCAACTCTATATGCAACTTTTGAAATTCATTTCGTAACTCATGGGGATAAATATTCCCTAGATTACGCAAGAACTTGATCATTTCTTGCTGAACCGCATGCAAATCATTCATTTTTAAAAGGAACTTATAGGTGCTTTTGAGTTGCAATTCCAAATGATAATCCATTCCGGCCTCATAGTGTGCCACTAAACTCAATACACGAGCAAAACACATGAGGTCTTCACGCATTTTCAAATTCTTGTTATTGATGATGATCTTGAGATATTGAATGCACGTTTTGTTATCACCCATTCCAAAATATAAACACGCAATTTTATAGTAAAGCAACATAATATGATGCTCATCAATACGGTCTTTATGTTTGTTGATCCCATACTCGATTATCTTTACCAAATACAGTCCTTTTTTAAAAGTCCCCTCTAAAAAATGAAGGTTCAATTTGTTCGAATTGATATATAGGAAAGCTAATGAACCTATATTGTCATTCTTGGGGAAATCCTTACTCTCAACAATACTTTCCAGTTTATCAAGTGTTTCTTTAAATTGAGAGCTATACTTCACATAAAATAAGGATTCCAATAAATAATGATTCCCTTTTAGAAAAAAAACGGGATTCAGGTAAATCATCTCTTTATTTTCATAAAAAAGGTCGACCCATTTACTGGCATATTTATAACAGGATAGAAAATCTTGAATTAAAAAGCTATACCATAAGTGTGCCTTATAGAGCCATAATTTTTCTCGAAACCCCAGGTCTTCAATGTTATGCTTTGGAAGCTGTTTTTCAAAGTATTTCTTAATTCTCTTAATATCCTCATCACTGCGTGCATAGCCTACTTTCAACATCCATCCATAGAGCTGTAAAGAAAGGTTTGAAAGTTTGCTGGTCATTACATTATGAGCAGAAAGTTCTTTCGCCTGAATAGCAAGTTCATCCGCCCTATCGGGTATACTACGGGTAATGTATTGAGTCTCTATTATTTTCTCAAGCTCAACAATTTCATAAGCCACATTTTTCTCCTCATTTTCAATTGCGATGTTTTTCGCCTTGTCCAATATTTTTAAACTCTGTTTGTATAGTCCTTTTTGATATAGAATAGTAGCAAAATCAAGTTGTTCCCTAATTTGAAGACGAATATTTTGATTTACCGGATTCAGTCTTAGACTTATCAGGATCTGCTTATACAAATGCGCTTTTAAATTAGAAAGTTGTGACTTGGTAACGATGCCGTTATCCAAAATGATTTTCTCATTATACGCCTTCATTTTATCCATTAAATTGAAGAGCGCAATGAATTTGGCATCCACATTGACCCCTAAGCGACCTACATATAGTTTAAACTGTCGCTTTTCAGACTTGGAAAGTGATTTTACCAGCACGAACAATGCATCTTTATGCGCATTTGTCATCGTAAAAATAAGGGTTTAAAGTTTTGTCTATCAGTTTGTTGCATATCCCTAAAAGTGATTGCCCATTGTAAAACATAATCGCTTTTTTAGGAGATTTCCCCTATTGGTCATATCTTCGTAAGGGTGGATAAATCTACACAAATATAATGAGCAAAGATATAGTACAAATTTTTGATACCACACTAAGAGATGGCGAGCAAGTACCCGGTTGTAAATTGGACGCTGATCAAAAATTAGTGATCGCGGAGCGATTGGATTATTTAGGAGTTGATATTATTGAAGCCGGATTTCCAATCTCAAGTCCGGGTGATTTCAATTCCGTATATGAAATCGCCAAATTGGTCAAGAATGCCACCGTTTGTGGTTTGACAAGGGCGGTGAAAAAAGATATCGAAATTGCGGCAGAAGCATTAAAACCCGCCAGAGTACCAAGAATTCATACAGGTATTGGAACCTCTGATTCCCATATTAAATTTAAGTTCAATTCTAATAGGGCCGCCATTATAGAACGTGCGGTCGCGGCGGTCAGTTATGCAAAAACTTTTGTGGAGGATGTAGAATTTTACGCGGAGGATGCAGGTAGAACGGACAATGAGTTTTTGGCTAGAGTTTGCGAGGCGGTTGTAAAGGCCGGAGCAACAGTTCTGAACATACCGGACACCACCGGTTATTGCCTACCGGAAGAATATGGTGCCAAAATGAAGTACTTGAAGGAAAACGTGAAAGGCATCCATAAAGCGGTGCTTTCATGTCATTGTCATAATGATTTGGGACTTGCAACCGCCAATTCAATTGCAGGAGTTGTCAATGGAGCGCGACAAATAGAATGTACGATCAATGGAATCGGCGAGCGAGCAGGAAACACTTCTTTGGAAGAGGTGGTCATGATTTTACGCCAACACCCTAGCCTTGGGTTAGACACTCGAATCAATAGCAAATTGCTGTACAGCACCAGTCAAATGGTTTCACAAAAGATGGGAATGATGGTGCAACCCAACAAAGCTATAGTAGGAGCAAATGCATTTGCCCATAGTTCTGGAATACATCAAGACGGTGTTATCAAAAATCGAGAAACTTACGAGATTATTGACCCTTCCGATGTGGGTGTCAACGAATCTTCCATCGTTCTTACTGCACGCAGTGGTCGAGCGGCACTCGCGTACCGCGCAAAAATAGTGGGGTACGAACTAACCAAAACACAATTGGATACGGTTTATCAGGAGTTCCTGAAATTCGCAGATAAGAATAAAGAGATTATGGACGATGATATTCATGAAATAATTGCTGCTACTGATGTGGTGATTACCAAAGTCTCTGCCCCATGAATCTGAAAATCGCTCTCTTGGGCGGCGATGGCATTGGCCCAGAAGTACTAGCTCAGTCCATAAAATGCTTAAAAGCGGTTGAAGAGACCTTTAATCATCGATTTACCTATTCAGAGGCACCTTTTGGTGCAGTTGCCATTTCAAATACCGGGAATCCCCTTCCTGAAGAAACATTGAAATTATGCAAGACCTCTGACGCCATCCTCTTCGGAGCTATTGGCGCATTGGAATACGATTATGATCCAGAGGCGGTTGTTCGGCCCGAACAGGGGCTTCTCAAACTGAGAAAAGAACTTGGTCTTTTTGCGAACATCAGACCTGTAAAGGTTTTTCCGGCACTTGTTGAGAATTCACTCTTGCCTAAAAAAGTCATTTCAGGTACAGATTTGGTCATCTATCGCGAATTGACCGGAGGTATCTATTTTGGAAAGAAAACTCTAAGTAATGACGGTACCGTAGCCTCGGACCTATGTGAGTATTTCGAGGGCGAAATCTCCCGCATAGCCCACATGGCATTTAAGGCGGCCAAGAAGCGAAGGCGCAAATTGACTTTGGTAGATAAAGCCAATGTATTGGAGACGTCTAGATTGTGGCGAAAAGTAGTCAATGAGATTAGTAGCAGTTACCCTGAAGTGCAACTCGAATGCCTTTTTATCGATAATGCGGTAGTGCAAATGATGATGAACCCCAAACAGTTCGATGTGATTTTGACGGACAATATGTTCGGAGATATTCTCTCGGGCCAAGGTAGTGTCATAATTGGTTCGATAGGCCTACTACCCTCGGCATCGGTAGGGAATGAAAATGCGATGTTCGAACCCTTTCATGGCTCTTATCCGCAAGCGAAAGGAAAAAACATTGCCAATCCTGTAGCTTCAATTCTAAGCACCGCAATGCTCTTGCAGCATTTTGGCCTGAACGAAGAAGCGGATGCTGTTGTAAAAGCAGTGCACAAGTCATTTCAAACAAATGTAATTACGAAAGACATTCTGGGAAGTAGTAAATATGGCACCGATTACGTCGGTGACTTTATTGCTGAAAACATTGCTTATTCTGATGAAGACCTGAACCTTAATGACGAAAATATCGGTTTGGGGAAATCTACTATTATCTAAAAAAACACAAATTCACCACATAGTAAAGCGCCATCACTCTTCAAGCAAGCGCCTCACAAAAACATCGAATTCCTCTTTAAATTCTGTAAACTTTTCTCCAGTGGCCGGACCATTAAAGCCAGTGTGAATTTTGCGAACTACACCTGCTTTATCAATATATAGCGTTGTTGGATAAGAAAGCACATGGTTTAACATTGGTAACTTTTCTTGCGCCAATTCCTTATCGGATGAACCATATTGTGCCAAAAGAATAGGATAGTCAATATGAATTCTATCCTTTAGTCGTGCAATGCTTTTGAAAGCACCTTCCTTTGTTTTAGCATATTCAAAAGCCAAGCCAACAACTTCTAAATCCAAATCTGGATTCTTTTTCAAATAGTCGACATAGAATTTACTTTCGTCCAAACAATTTGGACACCAGCTTCCCATTATCTGCACCAAAACTACCTTGTTCTTAAAGCTTTTATCTTCAAGTGAAACCATATTTCCTGTCGGATCAGGAAATGAAAATGCCAGTTGATCAAATCCCTCCTTCAAAAAAGTCAATGAATCCGTACTTGGCAATTCAAAAACCTCGTTACGCTTTGCCTCGAAAACCTCTTTTGAATGATTGCCCGAATAAAATGCACCATTCATTGTACTATCAGTGACCTTTGCAACAAAAACAAAAGCATGTGCCCCATCAAATGCCGAAAACTTTAGGGTATCACCACTCATCACTCCATCGAGATACCTATAATCCCCTGTGGTCGTTCTGAAAGTTCCGGTCACTCTATCGCCGTTCTGGGCAAAAATTCCTTTCGCGATATAATGGTCTTCGGTTTCCTTTTCAAACGTTGTCTCCCAAATTCCAGATACGTTTTTCAAGGCGGGACTATTTTTTCGAAATCTTTCCGATATTCCGAAGGTCGCTTTAAAAGGAACGATTCTATCCAAACTCTCCTTTATAAATTGTCCTTCTATGGTGTTTTGAGAAAAAGTTCCTGCTATATATCCTTCGTAAACAGGGAATTTAATTCGAATGGAATCGTCTTTGATGGTTATTTCATCTACAGCAATAATTTCTTCTGCATTGAAAATTTCCATTACATAGCCTCCGGAATCGTTCTGCATCAACTTAAAATTGAATGGAAGAATTTCATTATCCATTACAGCTAACTCTCCCAACCAAATCCCTTCTGAGAGCGAATTTTTTTGTTCTTCGTTACAAGAACCCATCAATAAAATCAGGAACAGGTAAGAGATCGTTCTTTTCATGAATAGCATATTTATTATCAATTTCCCTGAAGAGGAAATCCCTTGCATTCGTTATTTTGTTTTAGCACTAGTCGAAATAACAATAAAAAAGCTACACTAAAAAATTAAAAGAATTCAATTCCCTGGCGGTTGAATGTGTTAAAGCATTGTTTTATCTTTAACCGCTGTAAAAACGACTAATGAATATTTCATATAATTGGCTCAAACAATTCTTAAAATTAGATTGGGAAGCCCAACAAACAGCCGAACTCTTAACTGACCTAGGTCTTGAAGTTGAGGGTATTAGTCAATTCGAGTCTGTTAAAGGAGGACTTAAAGG
>JARFRH010000064.1 GCA_029287355.1 Maribacter sp.
TCTCTATAGTAGCTATACCTTAATACTATCCGTTCCATAAGGCTTGCGTTGCGTTCTTTGCAACATGGCATTCGCCTCATCGTCATCGACGAACATTTCCGATTCCGGATTCCAGTCTAGCTTTCTATCGAACTGCATCGCAATATCACTGATTAAACAGATGGTGCAGGCTTTATGTCCTTTTTCAATAGGAGAAATCGGCGCTTTTCTGGTTTTGATACACTCTAACCAGTTGCCATGTTGATCATCTATTTTTTCAAGGTGTATCTCATTTTCTCCAATAACCGAGGTCAAGATATTTGGATCGGAAGCATTCAAAGCTTTTGCGCTCTTTTCTTTATCTACCGGGTCGGAAGCAGATGCCTGGTAATCCCCTCTTGATACGAAGATCCAACCATCATCTCCAATATATTTGACCCCATTGGTATAGCCTCCACTGGTATAAACCGTCATACCGTTTTCATATTGATGCTTCACAAAAAAGTCGCCATGAACATTCCACAAACCAGACTTTGGAAATTCTGCCAATGCTTCTACGGAAATCGGACCTGTCAATTCAGTATTCATTCCCCAAGCTGCGGAATCGTAGTGGTGTTGCCCCCATCCGGTAATCATTCCAGCTCCATAATTGCGTTGTCGTAGCCAGCCTGGTCTGCTATAATCATTCTGTGGATGCACACCGATTTCAGTATACGGTACTTCGGGAGTTGACCCTAACCACATATCGAAATTCAAATTACTAGGTATTGGCATTTCAGGGGCTACCGGTCCGGCAGGGTCTCCAGGGAGCCCGATTTTGACCGTATGGATTTTACCAATCCGTCCATTTCTCACCAACTCGGCAGCCACTCGAAATTGAGGCATTGCTCTTTGCTGTGTTCCTACTTGAAGAATCACGTTCTTTTGTTGAACAACAGCTCTTAGCTGTTGACCTTCTTTTACTGTAAGGGAAGTGGGTTTTTGAAGATAAATATCTTTTCCTGCCAAGGCGGCTTCCATTGCAGGTTGCGAATGCCAATGATCAGGAGTACTGATTACGACCGCATCAATATCTTTATTGAGAAGCATTTCGCGATAGTCGCCGTACATTTTAGTATCCATATATTTATCCTTACCTGTCTTTTCCTTGTAAAAGGAATCAACTAAAACTTTGGCATCGGCAACACGTTTCGAATCCAAATCACATACCGCCACATAGCGGGCATTATCAAAGCGAATCGTATCTCGTATATCATGGTCACGTGCTATTCGCCCGCAACCAATCTGGCCAATATTTATTTTATTACTGGGCGCATCCTTTCCCAAAACACTTGCGGGAACTATTGAAGGAAAGCCAACCGCTGCGGCTGTACCTAAAGCTGTTTTGTTAATAAATTTTCTACGTCTCATTTTGTATTCGTTTAGTTAGATGATATATTCTTGGCGATTATTGCCTTTGGTGGATGAGCAAAAGACTGCCAATAGGCCTCAGCCTCTTCAGCGGTTAATTCCCCATCGAAAACAACCATTCTATATTTTAACTCATAATTTTTGTTGGCCTCGATTTTCCATTCTTCATGTCGGATGGGGCAAAATTCAAAAAACATATCTCCCCTGCCGTTGTTTCCATCTATTGGCCATATACGCATGGGTTCTGGATGCATTCGATTTTCTGGAAAGCTCATAAAAAGAATTCCGCTAGTGCTTTTACCATCAGTAGAAGCACCGCTAACAATAGCCCAGCGCGCATTGGAACCGTCCGCCGTCAATCGGTCTTTTCCTTCGGACGTCAATACGGAGCAATTATCAGCCTTCCATCGTTCTGTGAACCTCAAACCAATTCCACCCCCATAGCGATAGGCTTCGAACAATATTCCATTCTCAAGAGGAGAACTGAATGTACTCGTATAATCAAACATGTAACGGTCTTGCCTACCCAAGTTCCACAAACGGACTTCCAAATCTTCGTTTAGTGCTACTTGAGGTTTTTCTTGTGTCTTGAAATCGATATGCTCTTGTATTGCAGTAAATGACGAAAATACATCTCCGGCAATCGAATCTTTAAATTCTTTAAAAAGAACAGTGCCCATGCCCTCGCCTAAATTCCAAAAATCAACTCGAGTAGTATCGATACGCGTGTGCGTCCATGGCCCCCAAAGTCCGTAATGATGGTAATGGTCGGGGGGTTGAATTCTAGTTAAGGTATCCCCTTTTGGAGTTATAATGGGATGAATAAAACCCGATTTTCCAAAAATGGAATCCACTCCCTTTGGCGGATACGTCATTTCATATCTATAGCTTAAAAGAGCCTTGTCTTTCCAATTCAATTTCAAATCTCCATGCTCCTTTGTTTGCGAAAACGAATTATCCAGTGATGCAGGTTTCCCTTTTACAATATAATATGACACCTTTTGAATCGTATCAAGGCTAACCGGTGTGAAATACAAGCGATTGTCGTCTACTTGGAATGGCACCTCAGAAGCTTCGCCATTTACTTCCATCATTAAGGAAAAGGTATCCGAAAAAACTTCATTTAGTTCGAGACCAACAGGAGAAATGACCGAACTAGAACCTTCTAAAACAATTGACATTGTTTCGTCTTTCCCATACTTACATCCAAAAACCAACATAAGACAAAATATGCAACACGCACATTTTGTAGTTTGAGAAAATTGAGAAACAATGGTTACATTTATCATATAATCATAACATAATAGTTTTGAACAATCCCGTAATTTACAATTACTTTTGATAATAATTGAACTAAAAACAAAATTTCGTTAACGTTAACGAATTAACACAAAAGACTTCAAATGCAAAGATTACTACTTTCCTTTTTTATGCTTTTTTATTTCTTAAACGCCCATGCCCAAAGTCTCGAACCTCTAGAGATTACGAATGAATGGTTAGCGTCCATCGAAAAAAATGCTCCTTCAAAGGCCAGAATAGCGACTGATTCTAAAAAGAAAGTTCTGGTATTCTCCAAAGCCACAGGATTTGACCACTGGACCATTCCGCACAATGTAGAAATGCTAAAAATACTAGGCAAAAAATCAAAAGCCTTTGAAATCCATATTGGCTATGACATCCAAAACTTTGACAAGAAAAACCTAAAAAAATATGATGCGGTCATTTTAAATAATTCAAACCCTAGCGGTCCTGATCGCGATTTGTTCTCGGATCTTTTGAAACAAAACACCACTCTAACAGACAAAGAAATAAAGGTAAGAGCTGCTATTTATGAGCAAAACCTAATGAAATATGTATCTAAAGGCGGTGGACTAATGATACTACATGGTGCAATCACAGTACAGAACAACTCTATTCCTTTCAGTAAAATGACTGGAGGTAGTTTTGACTATCACCCTAAACAACAAGAAATTCATGTTCAAGAGGTAGATAAAAATCACCCATTGGTAAAAGCTTTTAAAGGAAAAGGTCTGACCCATATAGATGAGCCCTATTTTTTCAAAAATGCTTATTTCGATTACAATTTTAGACCCTTATTATATATGGAAGTGAACGAACTCGATGGGTTAAAAAAAGAAATCGACGAAAAAGTCATCTATGTTTCATGGATAAAAAGGTATGGTAAAGGCAGGGTATTCTATAGTTCTCCTGGTCACAATGCACAGAGCATGGATAAGCCCGAATTACTGCAATTCTTCTTGGATGGTATGCAGTATGTTGTTGGTGATTTGAAATGTGACGATTCACCGATAAAAAAACCGTAACCGGAAGATTATAGGTAATCGTAAAACTTGAATTATCTTGTGGAAAAATATGGCGAATGAAAATCAAGGTATTTTTTAAAACCCCTTTAGTCTTCTTTCTTTTGACCTTCGCAACTATTTCTTGCTCGAATGACGATGGCCCTTCGCCGGAAAGCGAAATTTCGAAAGCTTCGGGAATCTATGAATTAATCGAGTTAAATGTGAACCCGCCACAGGACATCGATGCAGATGGTAGCGCTTCAACCAACCTTTTAGACGAATTGAGTTGTATCTCTGGCACGCTTTCTTTAAGATCTAACGGTACTTACGGTTTCAATCTTACGGGCATCGAAGTTACTTCAATTACCAATGGGCAGTTTTTTATAGATTGTGGTCCGTCTAGAAATAGTGATAGCAATTGGAATATTCAAGAGGGATTGATCACCTTGTTCGCCGATGTCACGACTACACCTTACATGCTCGTTGATGATCGATTGACTCGAACAGTCGGTGAAAGCTTACCCGGTATTCAGAGTGTCGTTTACCTAAAGCAGTAAGAATATCATTAACATCACATTGATTAACGCTTAACAAGCTTATTTTTGCTAAAATCTTTTCTATGGAATATATTTTACAACCATGGCCGTGGTTTGTTTCTGGTCCGCTTATCACATTGGTAATGCTCATTTTGGTCTTCTTTGGAAAGACCTTTGGCATGTCATCGAACTTACGAACCCTATGCAGTATAGGAGGAGCAGGAAAATATGTCGACTTTTTCAGATTCGATTGGCAAGCGCAAAAATGGAACCTCACTGTAGTACTAGGTGCCTTTATTGGCGGGTTCATTGCCGTTCAATTTCTTTCTGATGGATCGATAATCGCATTAAACCCCGAAACAGTTTCAGATTTAAATACCCTAGGTTTTGTGAATGTCGGGGCGACACTATTGCCAGCAGAGATTTATGATTGGGATTCTATTTTGACCATAAAAGGGTTTTCAATTTTGGTCGTTGCCGGATTCTTGGTCGGTTTTGGAACGCGCTATGCAGGCGGATGCACTTCTGGCCACGCTATTACGGGCTTAAGCAATCTACAACTGCCCTCTTTTATTGCTGTTATCGGCTTTTTTGTAGGTGGCCTTTTAATGACTCACTTTTTACTTCCTCTAATCTTTCGCCAATGAAGTTCTTAAAATTTTTAATCGTTGGTATTTTCTTCGGAATTGTTCTAGTTAAATCGGAAGCGGTTTCTTGGTATCGAATTTTTGAGATGTTCAAATTTCAGTCTTTCCATATGTACGGTATCATTGGTTCGGCAGTTTTCTTCGGAATTCTGTTTCTATGGATTTTTAGAAAATTCAAAGTGAAAAATAGTAAAGGAACGGCGATAAACCTGCAACTAAAAGAAAAGAGTTTTACGCGGTACATTTTGGGAGGCACCATTTTTGGGCTAGGCTGGGCCTTGGCCGGGGCTTGCCCAGGACCCATGTATATCCTTTTAGGTACTGGGATTACAAGTATGCTTTTGGTTATTGCATCGGCACTATTGGGGACTTTTATTTATGGGCTCCTGCGTAAGAGGTTACCCCATTGAAAAAAGAAAACCAAATTTTAATTTTATAGCTCGATGTCTAAATATTAAATCTGCCTATTATTAAAACTTCAACTTTTCATTTTTGTCCCATAGGCCCCAATAAGCGCCAACATCACCCTCTGCTCCCACTTTCCATGATTCATCAAAAGATGAAAAATAAAAAATATCAATATTTTCTTTAGCAGACCACACTTGGGTATTAATGAAATATTTCATGGCATTTTCAGCATTTGACAAAGCTCCTTTTAAACTACTACCCTGACTGGGCCATCCTGTTTCCGTAATAATCACTTTTTTACCTCTTGCCGCATCCGTAGCCTGACCGAACATCTCTTTCATATGATTTAACGCATATTCTTGGGGACAACCCTCCCAATAAGGATAACAATTGGCTAAAATAACATCACATGCATCCGTAATCTCGGGATGTTGTGAAAATTCGTAATACGCATCTACATAACCAACTTCAATATTTGGCAAAGCCGTCTTTACACGATTAATGTACCCTAATAGTTGTTCCTTACTTAAATCATTTCGATATAAGACTTCATTGCCAACGGCAGCAATATCTACACAGCCTTCTTTTGCTAACGATATTAGGCCTTCTATTTCAGCTTCGTTCATCTCTAAATCATCACCTAACCAAGCCCCTACCAAAGTTTTAAGGCCATTTTTTTTTGCAACACGAGGAATATGCTCATTACCTTCAATGCAAGAAAATGAACGTACCCATTTTGTATAGGGTTTGATACTATTAATCCTTCTTTGAACCTGTTCTTCAGTAATCACATCTCCTGGTTTTTGACCATCTTCATAAATGCTGAAGCAAAGACCATGCATCCCGCTTTGAAGGGTCTCTAACCATAAATGCTTTAATTCATCTTCAGAAATTTCACTAAAATCGACCCCTGTATGACCTGTATATTTTTGCTTTGCCATTAAAAAATGACGTCCCTCTCGATATGACATTTAATTTTATTTTAGAATTGTATTTGAAGTTTTCGTTTATATCGCCATCGGAATGATTATGGTCTGAATGGCTTGTCCGTTTATTTGAATATGAACATTACTTTCTCCTAAAGACAGGTTAATATCTTTTACTTGTTCATCCGCATTGAAAACCACAATTGCAATACTGTTATCCGTATTCTGAGCTGCAGTAACCATTAAATCATTATTTGAAGACGTTATACCAATTCGTACAGCACCAGGTCTAATGTATTTACTAAAATGTGTCATCACATAGTAAATCGGCGTATAATACACCTCATCATATTCAGGATCAACTAGTACTGGTGCTACACACCAATTTTCAAACCAATTTGGACCTCCTTGCTTATCCAATACCATATTCCAATCTATCCAACCATCTACCCAATTATTGAGACAACCAATAATGTCTCTAGCATAACGATTCACGGGAGCATACTTTGGGTGCAGATGCTTATCTTTTTCCGGTGCCCAATCCCATCCCCAGTCTGTTGCTTCTTTTCTCCAATACCAAGCATCATCTTTCCATTTCGGAATTTCGGCATCAACGCAGGCTTCTGTTTGTATCAAATGTTTGTCGGGTGCCTTATTATGTGCATACTGCAAAGCCTCAGGGAAAAACTCATAGGTACTGGCATACCAATGTATCGCGGTACCATCATAGTACTTTGAAGTAGCTTCATCTTTATACATTTCATCAACCCATTCATTCAAATGCTCACGATTTTGATCGTATCCTAATATTTTAACGTCATGCCCATCGGCTTCAAGTTTGGGACCTAAATGGTTTTGAACGAAACTGGTCATTTCATCAGCAGTAAAATGCATGCTTTCCCAATTCTTGTCATTACCTAGTGGTTCATTCTCAACAGTAAATCCCCATATATCAATCCCCTCAGCTTTGTAGGCATCAATATACTTTGAAAAGAACAAGGCCCATGTATCCTTATATTCAGGTAAAAGTTTACCACCCCTCCAATCCTTATTGTCTTTCATCCATGGCGGTGCCGTCCAAGGTGAGGATACTATTTTGAACCCATCTTTTGATACTGCCATAGCCTCCTGAATCATAGGTATGATATCATCAAGGTCTTCATTAATAGAGAAATACTCTAAACTTAGGTCTCCCTCCACGGGAGCATAAGAATAATTACCTAATGAAAAATCACAGGAATTCATATGTGTTCGGGTCAGTGAATATTTAGCCCCGTCTTCGCCAAAATAGGCCTCTAAAACTTTGGCTTTATTTTCTTTACCCAATTGATTTAAAAGATATGCGGAAGATTCTGTAAAAGACCCGCCAAAACCCGTTATGGTTTGATATTTTTCATTGGGCAGCAGTTTTATTTGAATTGCATTATCAGCTACTGAAAAATCTTCTATTTGCTTTAATTTATTCCCGTTGGCAGCTGTTTCATAGACTACGACCTCTAATTCTTTATCTTTCTTCATACAACTTGTTATCATGAGCATCATGAATACCAATAGTAGACCAATTCCTTTAGGAAATAAATGAACCGTTATTTTATGTTATTTTCCAAACCTCATTATCTAGAGGGTGGCACTTGAACCTCTTTCATTAAAGCAACCTTATCTCCATTATATGTTTTTGTAATAGGTCTCCCATCTCTGGTGAGACCATCAAAAATTCCATCATCTACTAGGTTCCAAATGGCGAATTTGGCTTGGCTTTTTGAGTTGATCAATCCAAAATGATTTTCAGATCCTTGTGGATTGGCCGCGTCTTTCCATTGTTCGTCAAACCCCTCAAAATAAAAGCATGAGATGCCTTCAGTATTGGTCCAATCGCGCATGTGTTTATAGTATACTGCCTCTTTGTATTCATCGGTGGCCCTTGACCCTTTGGGACCGTAAAGCTCATTAGAAGTGCTCGCCCAGCCCGTCTCACCAATATGAATAGGCTTATCAATTCCTAAACCTTGCATATATTCTTTTACATTATGGTATTGTGACCGGGCATAATCTTTAGCCCGAAGCATCGTGGCATCAATTTTTTCAAGGTCAGTCAGCGCGTTTTCATCTTCACTAACTCCCCAGAAAATGGGATTGTAATGCGTGTCATGCATAGGGTAGGTGTGAACAGATAGAAAATCAACTGCGGCAATTAATTTGTTCAAATCTTCTACATGATATTCAGTACCACCGCCTCCCCATGAGGCAAAATTATCTGAACTTGTAATCCATAGGTCTTTTGGGAGCTCGTCTGATTTTTTTAGATTTTGAAGATGGTTTACCCATTTCAAAATAACGTCTGGTTGCACAAAATAACTTGCGGCCCATTTCACCATGGCTTCATTACCAACGGCAATTACTTTTACAATATCAGGATATTCATTAGCCAGTTTTACTGTAGTTGCAATTTCGATGGCATTGCGCTCACTTTCCTCATTATGGTCAGGCTCTTGATCGGTCCATGCATTTTTGCAATCTATCCACGCGCCCAACATTACATACATTTCAAAACTTGGGTCTTCATTTTTTATCTCCCTGATTGCTTTAAGGAGATTGCTTGCCTGGGGCAAATGCACTTTATAGGTACGCACAATTTTGATGCCCATAGCAGATAATAGTTTCATATCTTCTTTAAGTTCATCTAGTGTGGGTTCAATATCATGATCAACCTGTCTATACCCTCCATATGACATTGCCACATAATTTGGATTACCTAAAATATCTTTCGCACTCATATTTGATTGTTCTTTTAACACAATTATTTCGCTCTCTGTTTTCGTATTGTTCTTGCAAGAGAAGGCCAACATTAGAACGAATAAATAAACGATTCTTCTTAAATTATTCTTCATGATTCTAAAATTAGGGTCTCTATTATTTTCTTAATGCGCAGCTAAGCTTATCGATTTCGTCAATACTTTGTTAAACAACTTTATTTGGAAATGCTCTTATATTTAAGCTTGATGACATCAAAGGTTTGTTTTTTGTATATCGACTATGCCCAACTCTTCGTTAGGCGAACCGTCATAGGGCACTCCGCTATAATTGGGGCCCATCCCCCTGGGTCTTGCTCCTTAATATTCCCTGCTTTCCACCAGCCGTCGGTAAAAGAAAACAAGGTCACACCAGAAGAGCTATCTTGATTTTTAAAAACTACATCTAGAATAGCTGCGTTGGCGTCAGCCTGTGCTTTTTCATTTACGTCTCTTTTATAACCCCTTTTTGCAATAGTCATATAACTATCGCCACCTGCTTCGGACAGGTACATTGGCTTGGTGCTAACCGTTTTCCATTGCTCGAATATTTCTTTGGGATTGTCCCATCGGTATACATTCATTCCCCATACATCTATATCTAGACAAGAATTTAGTGCCAATACCTCTGGTATTTCACCATGCGCCGTAGTAACAGGATGTTTTTTATCTACCCGGTGAATATCAGTCGCCGCCTGATTCAACGAGCTATACCAATTATTCATATCACCCTCAAACCATTCTGGATGGTAATTGTATTCATTACCCAATTCGCACATCAAAATAGCACTATGGTTTTTAAATGTATTCACTTAGTTGATGAATGAGCCCGAAAGAATATCATTTTCACCTCCTTGGTCGTAACCAAAACCAATAATAACTTTTAGTCCAGCTTGGTCTATTTCATCAAGAACAGGTTTATCAATAATTGGCCCATACACTCTAATGGTGTTTATGCCGGCTTCAACTATTAAAGCGAAATCTTCAGTTAGGTTTTCGAAATTTCCGGTCTCTTTACCTTTCGGAACGGGATGATAACAAATACCTTTAAATGTGTCTTGGGCATCGTTTACCAAAATTTGGCGACCTAAAACTTTTACTTCTCCTGACTTTGAAGTCGCACCACATGAAAATAAGGCGACCATCAAAAATAGAACTACAATATGTTTTAAGATCATTTATCTGCTTTGAGAGCTAATTTTCTTTCAGTTGGTTTGAAAAGGGAATAGAAAATAAAATGAGTACTATGAAAATTACCAACTTAAGTCTCAAGAAGATGATATTATGATTTTGAAACGGCCTAAAATTAAACAATCTCAGCACTTAATCCGGCCTGAAGTAATCGACTGCAACGTGGTTCGAGATCACTATACTCGCCTGTTTTGACAGTACATTTTCCATTATGGTGAACAATTAAAGAGCATTGTTCGGCCTGTTCTGCGGTATGCTCACAAACATCGATCAATGTTTCAATAACATGCTCAAATGTATTTACCTCGTCATTGAAAAGCACTATCTCATTCTGATTTAATGTCTCTTCTTCGAGGAGTAGTTCTTCTGAAATTTTTTCTTTTGTACCCATGATGTTAAAGGTTAGCAACTTTTTCAACATTTCTAAAATACATATTTTACGGCAACCCAATTATTCTTTTCCAATTTTTTTTCAAACTTTAACGCTACCGCAAGGCATTTCTCAGAGATGATTTCAATGTCTTCTGCATAAAAGCCGCTTAAAAAAAGTAGGCCATTTTTATTCAAAGCTTTTGCATATACGGGAATATCGGCCAGTAGAATATTGCGATTGATGTTCGCAATAATCACATCGTATTTGCGGTCCGCTAAAAGACTGGCATCACCTTCATACACCTTAATGTATTCACATTTGTTGCGCTCGATATTTTCCAATGAATTCTGATAGCACCAATTATCAATGTCAATAGCATCTATCATTTTTGCACCCTTCATTGCAGTTAAAATAGCAAGAACACCCGTTCCGCAGCCCATATCCAATACTGATTTACCCTTAAAATCATGTGCTAGAATATGTTGTAGCATCATATGTGTAGTTTCATGGTGCCCGGTACCAAAACTCATTTTGGGTTCTATAATAATGTCGAATGGGACATCTGGCTTTTCATGAAAAGGCGCGCGCACAACACATGTATCCGCTACTTGTATGGGTTTAAAATTTGATTCCCAAGTAGCATTCCAGTTTTCTTGTTCGATTTCTTTGAATTGATACGAAACTTGAAAATTGGTGTTCTTCAGAATTTCAACTCCTTCCAAAATCATATCCGACCAATCCGATTTTTGAATGTACGCCAAAACTCCATCTGTTTCTTCGATAAAGCTCTCAAATCCCGCTTCACCCAATTCCGCTATGAGTATATCGGAAGTAGGCTGAAGTGGATCTACCTTGAAGTTGTATTCGATGTAAGTGGTATTGGGCATTGGTAGTCAGCGATTTTTAGTAGATATAGGTGGTGAATTATCTCTCCTATAATTTAATTCGGGTTGTGGTTCACCCCTCCGCCTATCGGCACCTCCCCTTCGCAGGGGAGGATCTATTTCATTTTATATACCAAGTATGTCTTAGATAGCTTTTATAATCGCGGCAAAATCATCTGCTACTAAAGAAGCGCCACCTATAAGTCCTCCATCGACATCCGGTTTTGAGAAAATCTCATTGGCATTTCCGGGTTTAACACTTCCTCCATATAAAATAGAAACATTGTTGGCTATAGATGTCGTATATGCGTCCGTAATCGTTTTTCGAATAAAAGCGTGCATTTCTTGTGCCTGTTCAGGAGAAGCGGTCTCCCCTGTTCCTATTGCCCAAACGGGCTCATAGGCCAAAACTATATGCCTCCATGCATTTTGTTCCAAAGAAAAAAGCCCATTTTTCAACTGGCTCTCAACAATATTGAAATGGTTTCCAGATTTACGATCTTCCAATTCCTCCCCAAAACAAAATAATACTCTCATATTCTTTGCTAAGGCCGTGTTTACTTTTTTTGCTAAAATCTCATCGGTTTCACCAAAATAAGCTCGTCTTTCGGAATGACCGATAATGACCGTGTCAACTCCAATATTCAAGAGCATATCACCCGAAATCTCGCCAGTATAAGCCCCACTTTCGGCAAAATGCATATTTTGGGCGATTACTTCAATCGTAGATGATTCTAAATGGCGAACCGAAGAAGCCAAATTCACGAAAGCGGGAGCCACCATTACCTCAGCATCGGTATCGGGAAGTTTTGCCGAAAGCTCAGTTAACAAAGCCTCTGTCTCTACTAAATTCTTGTTCATTTTCCAATTCCCAGCTACTATTTTACTTCTCATGTTCTACTCGTTTTGTATTTGATATTTATTTTTTAGGGCTATTCGAAAGTTAATTCGTCTAAATCGTTATAATGTACTTTTTGTACTATGGTCCCTTTATTCAGAACCAAAACTCCTGGATTGGAGCGCACAATAGTTTTTAAGGTGGTCTCATCGGTAAAATAGAATTCAAAACCCAAGTTATGTTCATTGACCAAATTTGAAGTCTGCTCAGCATTTGAAGCTGACATACCAATAACCTTATACCCATTTGTCAATGCTAGGTCGGTCACTTTCTTCACTTCTGTATAAACATCCTGATTCGTTTTTCGCAAATCGTACGCTATCACCATTACTAATTTAGGTTCATTCAATACCGATAAGGCAAAATCTTCTCCGTTCTGCTCAATCGTGAAATCATGTACAGGAGGTTCATAACCTTTCTGAATTTCAGTTGTTTCCGCACCAATAAATTCACCGTCTACCTGAGGGTAATCTCCATTAGTGACCACAACTTTATCCCCATCCGCAGTTTTAAATTTCCAGGCATATTCTATAATGGCTTTCGGGGCGTTTTCAGGAACATTCATCCCATCTTCGATATTCGCAGTTACCTTATACGGTCGAAAATCAATAACTGGTAAATGACGAAGCACATGATTGGCATAAATTCCGCAAAGAACCAAAGTAACCAAGGTGATGATGCGCTTCATATTAGAACCGAACAAAGGAGTGATATATTGACGCCCTATAAATAAAATAATAATGAGTATTAATAGTATGATATCTTTTGTGAAAGATTCCCAAGGTGTCAATTTAATCGCATCACCAAAACACCCACAATCGGTTACTTTATTAAAATAGGCTGAGTAGAAGGTCAGAAATGTGAAGCCTACTATCATAATCAAAAGACTCCAAACCGTAAATTTCACGCGAAAACCAACTAAAAGCATCACTCCTACCAAAACTTCGAAAATCACTACAATAATCGAAATGGTAAGCGCATGAGGTTCGAAAAAAGGTAAATCCAACACGCCTTGGCTGAAGTACTCTTCTAACTTAAAGGAAAAGCCTACTGGGTCGTTGAGCTTAATAAATCCACTTAATATAAATAGAATGCCAACAATTATTCTTGAGAATCCGACTAAATACTTCATATTATTCCTCCGTGCTTTCGTTTAAATGAATCATCGCAAAAATTGCATAATTAACCATATCTTGATAGTTCGCTTCAATACCTTCACTCACCAACGTCTTTCCCTTGTTATCTTCGATTTGTTTTACACGTAATAATTTTTGAAGTATCAAATCAGTCAATGAACTTACCCTCATTTCACGCCAAGCCTCTCCGTAGTCGTGATTTTTATTTTCCATAAGCGATTTTGTTTCGTCTACATGCTTATCGAACAAAGTTAGCGCCTTCGCCGGCGAGAGGTCGGGCTCATCAGCAACACCCAATTCCAATTGAATCAATGCCATTATCGAATAGTTGATGATCCCGATAAATTCAGAACGTTCACCCTCGTCAACTTTTCGAACATCGTTTTCCTGAAGGCTTCTAATGCGCTGTGCCTTAATGTAGATTTGATCTGTCAAAGAAGGAAGTCGAAGGATTCTCCATGCACTTCCGTAGTCCTTCATTTTTTTCTGGAATAAGTCTCTACAGATTATGATTACGGCATCATATTGTTCAGAAGTGTTCTGCATGTATATCGTACTAATTTGCGTAAATTTCGCTTAAAATTTTGGGAATGTCAAAGGTCGCGCTTTAAAGTCGGTTTTTCAAATCATACCCTTCCTAGTTTAGTGTCTATGACCATCAATTGCAAAGGAGATCTCATCAATTTAGCTACCCCAAAAATAATGGGGATATTGAATATCACTCCAGATTCTTTTTTCGATGGCGGAAAATACAAAGATGAAAAATCTATTTTGGAGCAAGTCTATAAAATGTTGACCGAGGGAGCTACCTTTATAGATGTTGGGGCCTACAGCTCTAGACCCAGCGCAGATGCTATTTCAGCTGAAGAAGAAATTCAACGGATACTGCCTATTGTAAGATTGTTATTGAGGGAATTTCCTGAAATTATCATATCCATAGATACCTTTCGAAGTACCGTCGCCCATGGCTGCCTTGAAGCAGGAGCAGCAATGATAAACGATATTTCTGCGGGGAAACTCGATGAACAGATGCTCGCTACTATCGCCAAATTCAAAGTTCCTTACATCATGATGCACATGAAAGGCACTCCACAAACCATGCAAAAACACACTGAATATGAAGACTTGATACAAGAAGTCTTGTTTTATTTTTCAGAACGTATTGCTGCAGCCAGAACTTTGGGTATACATGATATCATAGTGGATCCAGGTTTCGGATTTGCAAAAACCCTGGAGCAAAATTATCGGTTGCTTAAAAATCTGGATCTTTTTCAAACCTTCAACATACCATTTTTAGCTGGACTCAGCAGAAAATCCATGATTTACAAGATTTTGGATTGCGAGCCTCAAGATGCATTAAATGGCACCACAGCTTTGAACATGTTGGCGCTTACAAAAGGAGCATCTATTTTACGAGTCCATGATGTAAAGGAGGCTATGGAATGTATCAAACTTTCCGAGCAGCTAAAATAGAGGCAATTTTTATCCATCTATTTTCGTTAATTTTACCAAAAACACCACTGACTTGGATTCTCTGAATTTTCTGGACTTTAAGATTACAGATATCCTAGATATTGTCTTGGTCGCCATTCTTCTCTACTATATTTATAAATTGGTCCGCGGTTCTGTGGCCATCAATATTTTCATTGGAATTGTCATCGTATGGGGCTTCTGGAAGTTGACAGAGCTTTTAGGCATGGAAATGATCAGCAGCATGGTCGGTGCATTCATGCAAGTAGGTTTAATCGCCCTGATTATCGTTTTTCAACAAGAAATACGAAAATTTCTGTTGATGATCGGGTCGACCAATTTCTCGAACAAACGTAATTTCCTTAAACACTTCAAGTTCTTAAAACAAGATGGACTTAGCACTAGTATCGATGTAGATGCCATCTTAAGTGCGTGTAGCACGATGTCTTCTACAAAGACCGGTGCCATTATGGTGATTCAACGCAACAATTCCCTTGACTTTGTGAAGTCATCAGGAGACAAAATGTATATTGAGATTTCGCAGCCCATTATTGAGAGTATTTTTTATAAGAATAGCCCTTTGCATGATGGGGCGGCCATAATAGTAAACAACTATATCGTGGCCACACGGGTAATACTACCTGTTTCGAATGAACGTAATATTCCGTTACACTATGGATTACGACATCGAGCGGCAGTAGGTATAACGGAAAAAACGGATGCCCTGGCCATTATCGTAAGCGAAGAGACCGGTAATATCTCTTATATCAAAAATGGGGAATTCGTGGATTTCGATGACTTGATTGAATTGTCAGCTATTATTAAAGAAGATTTAGTCTAAGAGGATGGAGTGTAAGAATTGTAGTAGACCTCTTCGTACTGATTATAGTTTTTGTTTCAATTGCGGTGCTAAGATAATTTGGAACAGAATCACCCTGAAAAAATCTTTGGTATGATTTCACAGAAAGATTCTTTAATCTAGATAATACATTCATAAAAACGTTCAAACATCTATTTTCAAGACCGGATGAAGTAATCGTGGGATATATTAAGGGCGCACAAAAAAATACTTGAACCCGATAAGCCATTTTACTATTGTATAACCCTAGGGGGGCTCTTTGTTTATATTTATACTGAGTTCTTTCCAAATGCTTTGGGTTTTCAATTTCTATACCCTGATGTAAACTCATTAAGCGATGCGGATAAACTCGGACTTGATTTTCAAAAAAAAATAAATACCTACTTATTCAAATATCAAAGTCTGTTTTATATAGCCATGCTCCCCTTCTTGGCTTTGATTTCTAGGCGCGTCTTTATTAATAAAAAGCAATTCAACTTAAGTGAACATTTTGTGATAAATATTTATGCTTATTCACAGCTGTCTATCATTATTAATACTATTTATATAGTTCTTCTTTGGAATTCCAAGTTGTTATACTACGCGTCAATGGGTAATCCCATATTTCAACTAGGCTTCTTTACTTGGGTATTCTATAATATATTCAACCTTACTTTAAAACAGACCCTAATCAAGCTTTTTTTTCCTTTTGATACTCGCGGTCGTATTTTTTGTATTCATGGCAGCCGGTGGAATATACCTAGCTTTTTTCACAGATACCTTTTAAAATCTGGCAACGCAGTAAATCAAGTTAGGCGAACTCCTCGGCCAAAAACTGCGCTTCGTATAAACTGCTGTAGTAACCGCCTTTTTTGAGAAGTTCTTTGTGCGTACCCGACTCTACGATTTTACCGGCATCCATCACCAAAATGGTATCGGCCTTTTTAATGGTTGCTAAACGGTGGGCAATAATAATGGAAGTTCGGCCCTCGGTAATTTTTTCGGTAGCCCGTTGAATGAGTTGCTCTGAGTAAGTATCCACAGAAGATGTGGCTTCATCCAAAATCAAAATACTGGGGTTACTCACATAGGCTCTCAAGAAAGCGATCAATTGTCGTTGACCACTAGAAAGCATGGTGCCTCGTTCTTTAACATTGTATTCATAACCCCCAGGCAAACTCGTAATAAATTCATCCACTCCGATACGCTTCGCTGCATCTTCGATCATTTCAATGGTCACCGCTTCATCCTTCAAAGAGATATTGTTGGCAATCGTATCGGCAAAAAGAAAAACATCTTGGAGTACCACCGCTATTTGTTGACGTAACGATGCCAATTTAAAATCCTTGACATCCACACCATCTATTGAAATAGTTCCAGAATTTATTTCATAAAAGCGATTCAATAAGTTGATAATGGTAGACTTTCCTGCCCCTGTCGAACCAACAATGGCAATGGTCTCACCAGCTTTGACATCAAAAGAAATACCATGAAGTACTTCTTCATCTTCCAGATATCCGAAGCGGACGTCGGAAAACTTGATATCGCCCTTAGCATGGCCCATAGCCACTGTGCCTATATCGGCAATATTGCTTTCGGTATCCAATATTTTGAATACGCGATTTGCCGCTACCATACCCATTTGCAGGGTATTGAATTTATCAGCGATTTGTCTTAAGGGTCGAAATAGAATTTCAATGAAGAGAATGAACGCAAAGATCGTTCCAGCCAGTTCAGTTGTAATGCCCGCAACATTTTGAAGCCCGCCGTACCAGACCACTAGACCCACAGCCACGGAACTAACGATTTCGGCAATGGGAAAGAAAATGGAATTGTACCATACCGTTTTCAGCCAGGCATTTTTGTGTTTCTCATTGATTTCCCGAAACTTCTCGCTCTCAATTCTTTCACGGGTAAAAAGTTGCACGATTTTCATTCCTGAAATGCGCTCTTGAACAAATGAATTAAGATTTGAAACTTGTGCGCGAACTTCTATAAATGCCACCTTCATCGCTTTTTGAAACAAACGTGTAGCATATAGTATAATCGGAAGTAAGGCGAAAACAATCAAGGCCAGCCTCCAATTCATGATTAGCATGACAATGGCCGCAGCCAACATTTTCAACAAATCGGCAACAATTACAAAAAAACCCTGGCTGAAAATCTCCCCTATTCGTTGCATATCGGCAACCGCACGGGTGACTAATACACCCAAAGAAGATTCATCGAAATACTTCATTCGAAAGCCCAACATGCGACGAAAAAGATTGATTCGAACATCTTTGATAACCGACTCACCTAACCAATTGGCGTAGTAATTAAATAACAATTGACTAATTACCTGACCCACTAAAACGGCCAACATTGCCATGGTCAAATACAGCAACTTTTCTGCATTTGAACTGATAATGGCATCATCGATTATTTTTTGAAGGATTACCGGCGTCAATACCGCAAAACCTGATATACATATGGCGGCCAAAGCTACACCATAGAATGTTATTCGATAGGGGCGCGTATGCGCCAACAACCTCTTGAATAAGCGGGTGTCAAATGCTTTTCCTGTATCTCTATCCATGTTTTGGTATAATTGTATTCGGGTAGCTTATCTTGGTCAAATATAATCCTTTTGCGGGTACTGAAACCCCTGCTTTACTCCTATCCTTACTATTTAAGACAGCTTTAACATCGGCCAGTGTTCGTTTACCAAGTCCAACATCTAGCAGGGTTCCAACGATGGCACGTACCATATTTCTGAGAAATCGATTAGCGCTTATTGTAAAGACCAACACATCCTCTTTTTTAGTCCATTCCGCTTTCTTGACATCGCAACGATAGGTATGTACATCGGTATTCGATTTTGAGAAGCATTCAAAATCTTCATATTGTAAAAGCAGCGCTGCGGCTTCATTCATTTTATCAAGATCCAACGGAAGCCTTACGTAGTGTGCGGAATCGAAATAAAAAGGATTTTTCCGTTGTGTCACTACATATTCATAAGTACGTTTAGCCGCGTCAAAACGCGCATGTGCTTCCTCGGTAGCTTCAAATATTTTTTGAACGGCAATGTCATCAGGCAGTAGCGCATTCAAGCGATATATCATATCATTGGTGTCAACGATCCCATCACAATCAAAATGTGCGAACATTTGTTTGGCATGCACACCAGTGTCGGTTCTACCAGCACCGACCAGTGCGATGGGTTTTTTAAAAAGTGTTGCGAACGATTCCTCTAAAACCTGTTGCACGCTTATGGCATTGGGCTGATTTTGCCATCCGTGATAGGCTTTGCCATTATAAGAAAACTGAACAAAATATCTCAATGGGATGTCTTAGTTTTGTAGTCTGTAAAGATATTAAAAGGATAGTAAAGAGTATCGAGTTATGAAAACTCAGCTTATATCTCAATGTTTATAACTTGAATAATGACCAAAATCCTCCTGCTCTCAGACACCCATTCACATATGGACGAAGCTATTTTAAAGTACGCGCGTCAAGCAGATGAGATCTGGCATGCAGGGGATATAGGAACATTGGAAGTAACGGATGCACTGTCAAAAATAAAACCGATTCGAGCGGTATACGGCAATATAGATGACCATGTTATTCAAAAGGAATTCCCGGAAAATAATCGTTTTTTGTGCGAAGGCGTCGATGTTTTGATGACCCATATTGGGGGCTATCCACCAAAGTACAATGCGCGTACTCGTAATGAAATAAGAAAAAATCCCCCTAAACTTTTTATCTGCGGCCACTCTCATATTCTAAAAGTGATGTGGGATAAACCTTTAGGTGTTTTGCACATGAACCCTGGTGCCTGCGGTAAATATGGTTTTCATCAGGTACGCACAATGTTGCGATTTGTGATTGATGGCGAGGATATTAAGGATTTGGAAATCGTGGAACTGGGGAAGCGGTAAAAGGGATCTATTTGTAAAAAGATCGCTAAGCTATACTGAAAAGAGATTTCCGATATCGCGGAAATGATATTAAAACACCTTAATAAAAAACCCGGGAACAACCCCGGGTTTCACGCACTAATAGATACTAAGATGTTAGGTTTAACGTAAACGATCCACAGATTTTACAAGATCTTCATCCTTCTTTATGGCCCTATTGGCAAGGACCAAAAAAACGATAGAAAATACAGGAATGAGCATCCCAATACCCTTCTCAGAAACCAAGGTCTCTCCGGATAAGTTTAGCGATCGGTAAACGAAAAATCCTAGTAAAAAAAGATTCAATATCATGTTCAATCTGTTGGTTACAAATTGATTTTGTCTGTTTTTATATAAAAATATTGCCAGCAAGGCCAAGGCTGCGGATCCGTAAAATGCGATGGAGATCCAAAGTTCGTTTTTGGCAAAAAATTCTTCCTCTTGGGCATCTATCCACAAATAGGCCATGAACGGCCCAATGCCTCCCAAGAGGGCAACAATAAGCATGTATATGGACTGAATTCTTTGAATCATTGCTTTTTAAAAGATTTGAAGGGCAAAAATACATGTCTTTTTAAAATTTATAAGGTCTTTAT
>JARFRH010000121.1 GCA_029287355.1 Maribacter sp.
CGGTGTAGTTGACCATTCTAAAGTGTTTCTAGACAGTTTGATTATGCCTAGGGCATTGGCTCATGTATATGGAGGGCTTTTGTATGCGGAGCCCCCAAATTTGTGGTTCACTGAAATTAAGGATGATAAACCGATAAACAAAGTACTTGTTGATTCGATATATGCTGCGGAGGGCAATCCTGAACATCAACCGAACGGGTTATTGCTAAACATTGACAACTGGATCTATAATGCAAAATCTAATTTCAGGTACCGTAGAAGAAATGGGGTTTGGGAAAAAGAACCGACCACTTTTCGTGGTCAATGGGGTATGAGCAAGGATAATTTCGGAAGACTTTATTACAATGACAATTCACGACAATTACTGGGAGACCACCTACTTCCGAATCGTTTGATTCGCAACAGACATTTTACACCAAATAGGGGAGTAGCTCAAATGCTTACTAGGGATCAACGCGTTTATCCCTTACATGCGACAACCGTAAATAGGGGATACGCGAAGGGTGTTTTAAATCAAGATAGTCTTTTGGTTCATGCTACCGCAGCATGTGGCCCTTTGGTCTATCGCGGTGGAATGTTTCCTGAAAGATATAATGAGAACGCTTTTGTATGTATTCCCGAAGGAAATTTGATAAAACGAAATATCTTGACCTTTAAGGGCGATTCAACAATTGCAAAGCAAGCCTATGAGGGTAAAGAATTTTTGGCTTCCACTGATGAGGGATTTCGTCCGGTTAATCTGAATAATGGCCCTGATGGAAGTATGTACATTGTTGATATGCATCGCGGAATGATAGGTCATCATGCCTACCTGAGCCCCTATCTAAAGGAAAAAGTTGCCGAAAACCGTTTGGATACCTTGACCAATTTTGGAAGGATATTAAAGGTCGGAAAAACGGGCGATATAGCACAATCCAAAATAAATTTTGGAGTTCTCGGAAGCCAAGAATTGCTCGATATGTTACATCATGAAAACGGGTGGATGAGAGATAGGGCACAACATCACCTCATATTTCGGGAAGCGAAAGAAATGATCGATGCTTTGAAAGCAATAGTTCTTGATCCCAAAGAGACCATTGCAAAGATTCATGCCCTCTATACATTGGAAGGATTAAACGAATTAGACTTTGATTTTCTTGTTGAAACCTCAAAATCCAATAATTCAGATTTGACCGCACATGCTCTTGTTTTATTAGAGCGATATGTTTCAAATAATAATACGGGTAAAGCGAATGAACTTTTTTTGGAATTATTGAATAGGGAGGTTGCGCAGATAGATCTGTATCTATTGTCTACTATAGGAAGATGGTTAACCGTTGATGAACAAAAGTTTTTGACTATAATGGTAAAGATTTTGTATCGTCATCAAAAAAAACCAATTTTCAGAGAAGCTGCTATGAGCGGCTTGCAAGGCAATGAAAGTTTTGTAATGAAATCCTTATCTAGATTACCCTATGATGATCTGGTCTTTATGGAGAAAATTGCCCAAGTGATGACTCGGAAAGAAAAAGCCATTGAAAACCCTATTTATTCAAGAAAGTTTCTTTCCGAGGATAATCGAACTCGAGGGGCAAAAATGTACTATGAAATTTGTGCTTCATGTCATGGTCTCAATGGTAAGGGTATTGAAGGTTTGGCACCTCCTTTGATGAACTCTGAACATGTAGCGGATGCCCAACGATTGGGTCTAATCATATTACATGGCCTCGAGGGACCTATTACTGTAAATAACCAGCCATATGATTTGAACTTGGCAATGCCTGGCCTCATACGAAACGACGAGATTACAGATGAGGATATCGCCGGTATAATCGCCTATGTGACCAACGCGTTTTCAGATATGCCCAAATGGTTGAAAACAGAAGAAGTGACTAAATTTCGTAAGGCCAAGCCGAAAAGTGGGACCGAATATACGGAAGAAGAGCTTTTGAACTATTCTGGCGAATAGCCTTTATACCCAAATACTAAGCGGATAACATATCTTGGTATTCCCCAAAAAAAATTTCAAATAAATTCATGTTTTCACTTAGGAAAACCATAGTCTCTTGCCATGTGTTTTTATTGTGAATCGAAACGTGGGTCATCTCAACGTACACCCTTGAAATTTCCTTTCCATTTTCCAAAATAAAATAGTCTTCAAAAATAGCCTGTGGTAAGAATTCGTCTTTTAAAATGGATTTTAAGGAAACTATCTTTTCCCAAAGTACTATCCGGGTCTCTAAATCAGAATGCTCTACATCCATCGAAACCAGCGCTTTTTTCAAATCAAAATGAAAGCGAAAAAGAAGTCCCTTCACTATGGTATTGTAAAGAATCCATTTTCTGGGGTATGATTTCCCAAAGGCAATCCAAAAATCTTCGCGTAATTTTTTTGATTCTTTTTTGCTGAACATTTACAAAAAATATGCAATTACAATTCCTACCGTGATAACCACCAATTTACGCAGATTGAACTTGTGTCCTTCTGAACTTTCAAAAAGGATGACTGTTGATATATGCAGAAATACCCCGATTACTAAGGCGGTAATTGGTGCGTAATAATCAGTAGCAAACTCAAAGTTAGCCGCAACATAACTTCCCAAAGGTGTCATCAGGGAAAAGAGGAGAATAAAGAAAACAGCGTTTGCTAGTTTCACTTCAGACTCCAATAAGAAAATACTCAAAATAATGGCAATAGGAATTTTATGAATAAGAATACCATAAATTATAGTGTCGTGTTTTTCTATAGGAAATCCCTCTAAAAAGGCATGCACTGAAAGGCTGAAGAACAATAACCAGGGAAAAGAACTTTTTTCTTTATCTAGATGTACATGACCGTGTTCGGCGCCTTTGGAGAAAAATTCTAGAAAAATCTGAAGCAAAATTCCTAGTAGAACAAAAATTCCAATGGTCTTTGCATCTGAATTTTCATAAACCGATGGAAAAAGCTCGAATATGGTCAGGGCCAACAAGAAAGCTCCACTAAAAGCCAATAATAATTTAAAATTTTCTTTATGCTTTGGTTTTGCGATGAATACAAATACAAAACTTAGTAAAACTCCCAGAATGGGAAGTGAATAGGTCATTCAGACTCGCTTAGGTGGTTGATCGATTTCTGATTCCAACGCAATTATAAGGGCTAAAAATACAGTATTTTTGTCGCAATCTTAATTGAGCGTATGAACAATAATTTCAAAATGGTCGCAAAGACCTTATTCGGTTTTGAGGAAATACTGTCAAAAGAGCTGAGAAATCTTGGGGCAGGTAATGTTGAGGAGGGGGTGCGAAGTGTTTCATTTGAAGGCGATATGGGCTTTATGTACAAAGCAAATCTTTGTTTGCGCACCGCGATTAAGATTATCAAGCCCATTCATTCTTTTTCCGTCCGAAACGAGAACGAGTTGTATCGAAAAATCTATACAATGGATTGGGGTGATTATCTATCAGTTGATACTACTTTCGCTATTGACACCACGGTGAATTCCGATAATTTTACACATTCGCTCTATGTTTCCCAAAAGGCGAAAGATGCTATTGTCGATAAGTTTCGCGACACGGAAGGAAAACGTCCGAATGTAGATGTAAAGCATCCTGATATTCGTTTGAACATCCACATTCAAAAAGAACATTGCAATATTTCTTTGGATAGTTCAGGGCGTTCTTTGCACCAAAGAGGATATCGCACAGCTACTAATATTGCACCAATCAATGAAGTACTTGCTGCAGGACTTCTCTTATTAAGCGGTTGGGATGGGCAATGCGATTTCCTAGACCCTATGTGTGGTAGTGGTACTATGTTGACAGAGGCGGCTATGATCGCCTGTAATATTCCCGCAAATATCAATAGAAAAGAATTTGCCTTTGAGAAATGGGATGATTTCGATGAGGAGCTCTTTAGAAAAATAGTCGATTCCAGTTTGAATAAAACCCGCGAGTTTCATCATAAAATTAGTGGTTATGACAAGGCACCCTCTGCGGTAAGAAAAGCAATCGCCAATGCTGAAAATGCAAATCTTGCCGAATATATAACTGTGGAAAGAAAGAATTTTTTCGAAACGACCAAATCCACGGAAAATCATTTGCACATGGTTTTTAATCCACCGTATGGAGAACGATTAGACCGTAGCGATTTGGATTCTGATTTTGATGTGGAAGCTTTTTATGCTGATATCGGCGACACCTTAAAGCAAGAATACCCCGGAACCGATGCTTGGTTTATCACCTCAAATCTAGAAGCTCTGAAATATGTCGGTCTACGACCATCTCGAAAAATCAAAGTATTCAACAGTCATTTAGAATCTCGTTTTGTAAAATATGTGATGTACGAGGGAAGTAAAAAGGCAAAGAAGAATTTATCTAGTGAATAATCATAAACACTACTTATTGTTCCTCCTCTATTGGTAGTTGTGCTACTTTTTTCTTTTTGGGCACTCTGGCCTTCTTGTATAGGGGTATGAAATACGACAACGAAAAGTTGTAGCCAATACCGAATCTTGCGGCATCGGTCACTTTATTGAAACCAGGTATAAAAAGATTACTAAAATTCCCAGGTTCGTCGTTCTTGATGTAAGCCCCTAATCGAACACTACCTCCCAAATAAATATTGGCAACTAATTCGGCCTTAATTCCTAATACGAATTCCAGCCAAACGGCACTAAGGCCTGTAAATTCTCTCGCTTCTGATGAACCCTCGGCAAAATCATCAGGATTCCAATAACGATTGGAATCATAGATTTGAAAATTGTTCAGTGTCTGGCTGAAAGTACTGTACGCCACCCTTCCACCAATGTAAATGAGGTTTTGTTCGTCATTCCAATTGCCATAGGTGTTAAAGTCAACCCCGACCTTGATATAGCTTCCAGAGGTAGTAAAATTGAAGAGGTCTTCTTGACGGTCTCTTTTTTCATTGCCGAGTTCTGTGGCCAAGTAAAGACTTTGTGTGATTCGATAATCTCCAACAATTTCAAAGCCGGTATATTCAGGTTCAAAAAAGGTGATGGTAGGTCGGCTCAAATCAATACCCAGGCGCAGGCCATAGGCTTCATTGTAAACCACGGTGTCTTTCGGTTGTAAATCCACGGGTTTATCTTGTGCTAAGCCCAAAAAGCAAAAACACAAAAGAAATATACTAGTGAAATATCTTGACATGGGCTGATAAGGTATCTTCTTTTTTTACCAAAGCTTTGGTAATTTCTATATTCTGTATCCAATTTTCGGAATCAGGTGTTGTAGAGGAACTCAAATTATCATAGTTGGCGATAAAACCACAGGCCCGCCCCAAAAATTCTTCTTGAATTTCGTAGGAAAAGTTCAGTCCATCAATATTACCGGCTTCAAATCCATCTTCATCATCAGCAGAATCCATAATGAATAAAAACTCGGAAATGTTCTCTCCAGGATTCAATGGTATCGCGATAGAATCCAAGTCGCTTCTATCCGAAAAAGTGCTCACGGTAATAGTCTTTCCAGCACCTACGACCCTTAAACCCGGTACTTCTTTGAACTCCGTCGGGTTTTCAATATCATAAAATCGAATAACCAATTGAGGTGTATCACCTTCAACACAAATATCATCTTTCTCACAGGCCGAAAAGCTGATGATTCCGAGTAGGATAATAAGAACGGATTTTAGTTTGTTCATGCGCCTATAACTTTGATAAAAGTACAATATTTTCGACGTGATGTGTTTGTGGAAACATATCGACAGGTTGTACTTTCATTACTTGGTAGTGGTCTTTCATCAGGGCTAAATCTCGCGCTTGGGTGGCACTATTACAGCTGACATAGACCACCTTTTTAGGTTTGATGTTTAAGATTTGTTGTACCACATCCTTATGCATGCCATCTCTAGGTGGGTCGGTGATAATCACATCGGGTTGACCATGCGTCGCTATGAAGTCGTCATTGAATACATTTTTCATATCACCAACATAGAAATCCACGTTTGTAATGTTATTATTTTCTGCATTTATTTTGGCATCTTCAATTGCCTCAGGAACAGATTCTATGCCGATAACCTTCTTGGCCTTATTAGCAATAAACTGGGCAATGGTTCCTGTACCAGTATATAAATCGTAGACAAGTTCATTTCCTATTAAACCTGCCAAATCACGCGTTAATTTATACAATTCAAGAGCCTGTTCGGAATTGGTCTGATAAAATGACTTCGCATTGATTTTGAACTTCAGCCCTTCCATTTCTTCAAAGATATGGTCACGACCGGCGAAGCAAATAATTTCTTGGTCATAAATAGTATCGTTCTGCTTTGCATTAATGACATAGAGTAGTGCCGTTATCTCAGGGAAGGTTTCTGCCAAATGATTTAAAAGCAAATCACGTTTTGTTGCATCGTCTTCAAAAAACTGAACTAAAACCATGATTTCTCCAATGGAAGAAGTACGAATCATTAAAGTGCGTAACATTCCATGCTGATGACGTGGATTGAAAAACGTGATATTATTATGTTCTGCAAAGGCTTTGGTCTCCAGTCTTATAGCATTTGAAGGGTCTGCCTGCAAATGGCATTTTTTGACATCCAAAATTTTGTCCCACATCCCCGGAATATGAAATCCCAAAGCATTTTTATCCGTGATTTGGCTGTCCGATTGTATTTCTTCAAGGGTAAGCCAACGACTATCGGAAAAAGAGAATTCCATTTTATTGCGATAGAAATATGGTTTTTTAGAACCTAGAATCGAACTTATTTCTGGCAAATCGAGATGGCCTATTCGGCGAAGATTGTTTTCAACCTCCTTTTGCTTATAAAACAATTGATGCTCATAACCCATGTGTTGCCACTTACAACCCCCACAAGTTCCAAAATGCTCGCAAACTGGATCGACACGTTTTTCAGATAGGGTTTTGAAATTGATGGCATTTCCCTCAAAGTAGCTTTTTCGTTTTTTGGTGGTCTGAATATCTACGATATCGCCTGGTACGGTGTTTGTCATGAAAATTACTCTTCCATCTGGTGCCTTGCCAATGGTTTTTCCTTTCGCACCCGCGTCGATAACTTCGATATCCTCAAAAATTTGACGCCTGTTCTTTTTTCGCATTGGGCAAAAATAGGAATTGAATGTCTTTATTCCCTTAACTTTAAAAGGAATAACAATATTTTAAGTAAAATTTGAACCTTTTCATTAATTACCCGTCTATTAAGTAGAACGATGTAATGTCAGACCCTGATAAAATATTCGATGGTTTGCTCGTCTTGCAGTTTAAAGCGGGTAATCAAAAAGCTATTAACCTATTAATAAATAGGTATCATAAGAAGTTATGCAAACATGCATTTTGGTATACCTACGATATTGATGCCTCCAAGGATATCGTTCAGGATAGTTGGACTATTATTATAAACAAGTTGGATAGTTTAAAGGATCCTAATCTTTTTGGAAATTGGGCTTTTCGAATCGTAACTAGAAAATCGCTTGACTATGTTCATAAGAAGAAAAGAGAGTCGGTAAAATTGCGTGACTATTACGAGGCCTCAACTTCGGTAGAAATTGAGGTTGATGACGAAACGGAAATACCAAAACTGCTAAAAGCGATTCAATCCTTGCCTAAGGATCAACAAGTTGTAATACGCCTTTTCCATAGAGAGAATTATTCCTTAAAAGAAATAAGTAATATACTCGAGGTATCGATTGGCACGGTAAAGTCGAGACTTTTTCACGCTAGGGAAAAATTGAAAACAATTCTAAATAATTACAAAATCCCTTCATACAGGGAAATAAAATAAAAATATCATGGAACACGGAGAAAAAATCGATGATTTGATCAAAGCGGCCTTAAGTATCGAAGAGGCTCAATTTTACAATGAGTTAGGGGAGCAAAACCTGATTGAAAAATTGGGAGAGGTTCATAAAGGAAAAATCGGATGGTTGGCGTCGGTAATGACGGTAATGGTCGTTTTGTTATTTGCCGTTTTTGTTTATTGTACCGTACAGTTTTTCAATACGGAAGTGACCAATGAGCTCATAAAATGGGCATCCGCTGGATTTTTATGTATGATTGCCATCGGTATGATGAAACTTTTCATTTGGCTGCAAATGGATAAGAATGACATTTTAAGGGAGCTAAAACGGTTAGAGCTTCAGGTATCCGCTTTAGCGCATAAATCGGACAAGTAAGCTCAAGGTTGTGCGACGATAAGCTATTTTAGAATGGCTTAGAACGAAGTCTATCAACTCTATTATAGTTTCTTTGTTCTTTTTCGTAAATTAGCGGTCCTGCAAGGATGATTTCTCTCCTACGCTGAATTTTCGAATCTTCGAAGGGAAAAAGGTATAGAAGGAATTACTGAAGTTTTATTTAAAAGTAATTTACAATCATGTCAGTTTTAGAAAGAATCACTTCTAAAGATGCTATCGCATTGGAAGAAAAGTATGGTGCACAAAATTATCATCCGTTACCAGTAGTGTTAAGTAGAGGGGAAGGTGTTTATGTTTGGGATGTGGAAGGGAAAAAGTATTACGATTTTCTTTCAGCCTATTCTGCTGTCAATCAAGGGCATTGTCATCCGAAAATTATCAATGCCTTAACATCACAGGCTCAGAACTTGACCCTGACATCAAGGGCTTTTCATAACGATATGCTCGGTCGATATGAAAAATATGTAACCGAGTATTTTGGCTTTGACAAGGTATTGCCTATGAATACGGGTGCCGAAGCAGTAGAAACTGCCATTAAATTAGCACGTAAATGGGGTTACGAAAAAAAAGGCATCCATGCCAACCAGGCTAAAATAATAGTCTGTCAGAATAACTTTCATGGTCGAACCGTGACTATTATTTCAGCATCGAACGACCCGGTGGCCACTGAGAATTTCGGACCTTTCACACCTGGCATGGTATCCATAAGATACAATGATATTGATGCCTTAAGGGAAGCACTTGCAGATGGGAATGTGGCCGCTTTTTTGGTTGAACCTATTCAGGGTGAGGCTGGGGTTTACGTGCCCGATGAAAATTATATGAAAGAAGCTCGGCAGTTATGCACCGATAAAAATGTACTCTTTATTGCCGATGAAGTGCAAACCGGTATCGCAAGGACAGGTAGATTGCTAGCCACTTGTGGTAATTGCTCGTGCGATGATAAAAACTGCAGTGGCACCCCCGAGGTCAAGCCAGATGTATTGATTCTTGGAAAGGCAATATCAGGTGGGGTTTTCCCCGTATCCGCTGTTTTGGCCAATAATGAGATAATGGAGGTTATTCGGCCCGGGAACCATGGGTCTACATTTGGAGGCAACCCTTTGGCCTGCGCAGTGGCTATAGCTGCACTAGAAGTCGTTAGAGAAGATGATTTGGCTGAAAATGCATATCAGCTTGGCAAGCTCTTTAGGGAAGAAATGCAAAAATTGGTCGATACTACGAATATCGTACGATTAGTTCGCGGGAAAGGGCTCTTAAATGCGATTGTTATCAATGATTCGGAAGATAGCTCCACCGCCTGGGAAATCTGTTTGGCCTTAAAAGAGAATGGACTCTTAGCAAAACCAACGCATGGTAATATCATTCGTTTTGCGCCACCGTTGGTAATGAACGAAGAACAGTTGCTCGACTGTATATCGATAATAACAAAGACCATGCTACAATTTGATAAATAAAAAAATCCCCGACGCAAGTCGGGGATTTCTTCTTTTACAGGAATTCGTATCTAAAAATCGTTTCCAAAGTCACCTGTGGCAAATAGTGCTAAAAGGACACCAAAATAAATGATAGTCAAAATCAGCATGATTACGGCTAAAGCAATACCAATATAGGAAAGTACTTTCCCGGTTTTTACATTTTCGAATCCTGAATACTCTCCGGGGTTCTCATGGTAAATCCGTTCCGCCTTCTTGGCATTTGAAAGTCCAATGAAACTGAATATGGCCCCAAAAGGTCCGCAGCAGAATAGCGATGCAATAATAGATATGATTCCGAAAGTCAGGGCGTTACTGGCGCCCGGTAAGGGTTGTTGATTCATATTATTCTACTCCGTATTGTTCCATTGCATCTTGAACCTTTTCCATGTAGCCTTCCCAGCCGCCCATTTGTGCTATGCTATAACCGGTGTAAATTAAATACAAAACGCCAATTGCCAAAGCTATGATGGCAAGAATCTTAGCGGTTTTTAATTGACTGTAGTTAGAATACCCTTCAGGATTCTCCTTATATTTCTTTTCATCTTTCAGCGCTAACATCAAGCCAATTCCTCCGAATAAAATTCCAGGTATTCCCGCAAAACAGCAGCAAAGAAAACCAAAAATCGAGAGTACAATGACAATCGTTACATTAGGTAGTTTTTGTTGTTCCATAATTTTTAGGTTAGTTATTTAAATAAATTTCAAAATATAATTGATTAATATAAGGGCTACACTACTGGTCATGAGCGCTATGATGATTTTATTGGCGTATTTGATTTTTAAAAAAGCATCCGCCAATAAAAATGCAAATAAGGGTACTATAGTATAAATGGCGGGATACAGTTCAAAAGCTGCTACAAAATCTCCTTGAATCAAGAATGTCACGGACCTTTGGAGGCCACAACCAGGGCAGTCAAAACCGAAGAGCTTTTTTGTAAAGCAGGGCAACATATAGTCTTCGATATGTAAGGGCAGCAATTTCATTTAAAAATCAAATTTGTCCTCCGAAAAATACCATTATTTTTGGGGTTATAAAACAATTTTATGTCAGATTTTCAAATCGGTGATTCGGTAGAGACCTTGGATGATACCATTAAAGGACGAATTATCGCTATAGAAGGAAAACAGATTTCAATAGAAACCGAGGATGGTTTTCAAATGAGATTCAATGCTTCCGAATTAGTGAAAATCACAGGTGAAATTTCGGTAAGCAATTATGAAGTAGCTCAAATAAAATCAGAAAAGGAAATTCCTAAGAAAAGAAACGCACAAACGGCAAAGCCAAAAGAGCGCAATGCAGCAAAAATGGAGGTCGATCTTCATATTCATCAATTGACCAATTCCAATAGGGGTATGAGTAACCATGATATACTGAACATTCAAATGGAAACCGCAAAACGCCAGTTAGAATTTGCTATACGGAAGCGCATACAAAAGGTAGTTTTCATTCATGGAGTAGGAGAGGGAGTTCTCAAAGAAGAACTCAAATACCTCTTCGGGAGATATGATAATGTCAAATACTACGACGCCGATTATCAGAAATACGGGCTAGGCGCTACCGAAGTCTATATTTTTCAAAATTCTTAAACCTACTTTTCCTCAATTGGCACTACGGTCGTGATGGTCCCAAAATTATTGATGCTCAAATCGGTTATTCTACTATTTTTAGAGGTCACCAGTGAAATACCACTCAGGGTAATACTGTGTTCGTAATTGGTAGAATCCGCACTAATAGCAGTAGTAATAAAAATTGAACCACCTTCGGCAACAATCTCTTCGACAACGGTGGGTTCCGTTAACGGAATCTCACTGCAGAAATAGTCCTTGGATACCTTGTCTGAAAAGGTACGGTATGTAATTTTGGCAGGTCCTGATGCACTGACGCTTTTTTCAATGTCACTAGTAGAAACTTCGTTAAGAATTGCATCGGATGGCAATTCTAAAATCAGCGCTTCGGTATCGTTCAACTTAAAAAGCACATTGGCCATGTCGGCTTCAACCGGATTGCCATCACAAAACTGAATGCTTGCACTATCAAAATCCAATGTACCTATTTGAAGATCACCATCATCACAGGCCAAAGCCATCAATAGAAAAGTTAAAACCAAGATTTTTTGCATGACTCAAATTTAATCGAAATAATCTGTAAGTTTGGCCTGCATTCACTAGAAATTAACTTTATTTCGATTAATTTTGGCTAGTTCAAATTCGAGGGCGATATGGAAAATGTTTACCTAGACAATGCTGCGACTACTCGCGTCAGGGATAATGTAATTGCAAAGATGCAAGATGCCCTCAGCAATTTTTATGGGAATCCGTCCTCGACGCATAGCTTCGGAAGATCGGCAAAGACTGCGGTTGAAAGTGCCAGAAAGACGATTGCGAAGTATATGAACGCACATCCGTCTGAAATCATATTTACTTCTGGTGGTACCGAAGCAGACAATATGATATTGCGCTGTGCAGTCCACGATTTAGGCGTTAAGTCCATTATTACGACCAAAATAGAACATCATGCCGTACTTCATACAGTGGAAGAGCTGCACGAAAAATTGGGAATAGCGCTTCATTTTGTGGATTTGGATGAATACGGCAATCCGTACCTCTCGCATTTAGAATCTTTGCTAAAGGCGGATGACAGCAAAAAATTAGTCAGTCTGATGCATGTCAATAATGAGCTCGGGAATAAAATCGATTTAGACCTTGTTAGTTCGTTATGTATTCAGCATGGTGCGTTGTTTCATTCAGATACGGTACAGTCTATTGGTCATTTTTCATGGGATGTGCAAGAAACCCCTGTTGACTTTTTAACCGCCGCTGCTCATAAGTTTCACGGCCCAAAGGGCGTCGGTTTTGCTTATATAAAAAAGAATTCAGGAATGGGATGTATGATTTCCGGTGGTTCTCAAGAACGCGGTCATAGAGCGGGTACGGAATCCTTTCATAATATCGTTGGTCTTGAGGAGGCCTTTACAGCCGCATATGATAATTTAGAAGAAGAGAAATCGTATGTGACTGAATTAAAGCGCTATTTTATTGAAAAGGTCAAACAGCAAATACCCGGGGCGAAATTCAATGGGCATTCTGGTGATTTGGAAAAAAGCACTTACACCTTGGTCAATGTTCGTTTGCCGATGGAGGCGCAAAAAGCGTTAATGCTCTTATTTCATTTGGATATCAAGGGAATTGCTTGTTCTAAGGGAAGTGCCTGTCAATCAGGCGGCAGTACGGGGTCTCACGTGCTTAATGAAATCCTAAATGCCGAAGATTTGCAAAAACCTTCAATTCGATTTTCATTTTCGAAATATAACACTAAAGAGGAGTTGGATTATACGATTGGCATTTTAAAGGAATTCATTGCTCAATAAAGGTTTAGCCATTACTTCTTTTTTCCTTTCTTGCGGTCTTTGCGTTTTTCGCGATCATAGGGAAACTTTCTGGCGGCCAGTTTCATCATGCGATCGATGATGTCATGGGTATTCTTACCTGACTTTTTATTGATTTCCTTTTCGTATTTCCACAGTAATTTACCGCTAATACCGTCGCTTATTTTTATTCCGATACGGCCGTAGTTGGCATCTCCCAAAAAATAATCCAAAAAACTGAAATCATCTGGGATTCCTTTGGAAAGCAAGATATTCAGATCAAGATTACCACTGATAATACCGTCGACAGCCAAAATATCGCTCAATTCCTTAATAGTATAGACATCGATATTCTCGTAGGTAATATTGTTTTTTGCTAAAATGGCGTTCGTATTTTTAATGTTCTGAAAGTCGACTGAAAATTTCTTTTTTATTTTCCGTTTTGAAAAATAAGTCTCCAAGGCATTTTGAACGGCGTAACCTTCCATCTCTTCCCGATGCGCTAATTCCTCTTTCGTTACTTCGTCTTTTAAATCCAAGTTAGTTAGAAAAGGCATAATCGCAAGCACCTCATGACCTAGGCTAAGATCATCGAATTTTGAACTTTCATAAATGTTTTTTTGTGCACTTAAGGAAATCCCTAAAAACAAAAAGGCATAAAAAATAGTGTACTTCATTAGTGTTCTAATTTGATAATGGCATGCTATGGTACTTGCTCATCCAATAGTTGTGCCAGCTATAAGCGTACTTTTATTCGAAGGTTCAGAACACGACTGGTCATAAAATTCGGAATGGCAAATTGCTGTTTACTATCTGCATCCCTTACCCAGGTATTGGTTATCGAATTTTGATTATTAAATAGATTGAAAACTTCAAACCCAAGGCTGAGGTGTTTCAATTCGTTTAACCAATGACCTCTTGGTTGCTTCTTCCCTTCGTTTGCAAAAATATAGGAAATACCTAAATCAGCCCGCTTATAATCTCTTAATCTATTCTGAAAAATATAGGGATCCGCATAGCTTGGTGAACCACCTGGTACGCCTGTATTATAAACTAAGTTAAGGTACATTTTTAAATCAGGAATTTCCGGCACATAATCTTGAAATAGAATTCCGAGTTTCAGCCGTTGGTCCGTGGGTCTAGAAATATATCCTCTATTATCGATATTTTCCTCTGTTTTTAAATATCCAATGCTCACCCAAGATTCAGTGCCAGGAACAAATGCTCCGTTTAGTCTAAGTTCTGCCCCATAAACGTATGCATTCGCATTATTGTTCGCTGCGTATCTAATGCGCACATCTTCCAGGGTGTAGGGATTAACATTGTCAAGTAACTTATAATAAATTTCACTTGTTAGGTTAAATGGCCTTTCCCAAAGGGAAAAACTATATTCACTTCCTAGCACAAAATGAGTCGCTCGTTGCGCTTTTACATTTGATTGTATAGACCCTGTACCATCCCTCAGTTCCCTATAAAAGGGAGGTTGTTGGTATACACCTGTTGAGAACCGAAAAAGGATGTCCCTTCTCCAATCAGGTTTAATGGCGAGTTGAGCTCTGGGGCTGATGACTATTTGTGATACTTTGGAAATTTCTCTTCCGCTAACCGTCCAATGGTGGGCACGGAGTCCGAAATTATAATAGAGGGTGTTTCCATTAAGGATTTTTCGTTCACTGAACTGGGCAAATGCGGTAAATCGATTCGTTTTAACAAAATTTTTAGCGATTAGGCCTTCAAAGGGGACCAAATCCCCTTCAAAAGATTCTTCGGGTTGATTGTTCACAAACTCCGAAAGTGGTGGCCGAACTGCGAATCCTGCCGAATCAATAAATTCAGACTCACGTAATTCATCTCGAATATCTTCGTGGGTGAATTTTGCTCCCCATTCATAGGTTTTTTCACCTATTGTATGTTTTCCTTTATGGGAAAGATTAAAGATTAAGGCATCCAGTTTATTTCGGGCTCTATTGAATTGTGAACCTATTCCTTTAGAAGAAGTGACCTCGCCAAGTGATTCGCTACCTAAATTGGTATCGACTTCACCCAAAGCATATTGAGCAATGACATCAGAACGTTCGTCCTCAACGGTATGGTAAATAGATGAAATTATCTTGAGGGTTGTATTTTCATTTAAGAAATACTGCCCATTCAAAGCGCCTAGTACTGTATTGTAATTATTCTTTTCTTCGCCCTCATATTCAACGATTAAAGCTCTCGGTCTATCTAAGGTCCCAAAGTTGGTTTGTCGGTTTAAGGGTTCATTTTGGTAGTCGTTAATAGCTATGCTTCCCAAGAAACTTAAATTAAATTTCTTTGAAAAGCGATAGGTGGAGTAGCTCTGTACATCAAAAAAAGTGGGGTTAAAGTTGGTATTCGTCTGTTGGCTGTTGACCAAAAGTGAGTTGTTTCGGTACCGTATTCCTGAAACACTGGTAAAACTTTTGTCTTGCGAAACCGTCTCTATTGCCGCACTGGCACCAAGAAAATTAAGATCCATTTGAGCCCCAAAAACCGTAGGGTTCTTATAGGTAATATCCAAAACCGATGAAAGCTTGTCCCCATATTTGGCTTGGAACCCTCCTGCAGAAAACTTGATGTTCTGAATTAGGTCACTATTGATGAAACTCAGCCCTTCTTGTTGTGCAGATCTTATTAAAAAGGGCCTATATACTTCAATATCATTCACATAAACGAGGTTCTCATCATAATTTCCTCCACGTACAGCATATTGTGTGCTCAACTCATTATTGGATATAACTCCAGGCAAGAGTTTTAAAATATTCTCGACGCCAGCGTTGGCTCCAGGTATCTGGCGAACAATTTCCCTTGGTATAGTAATGATGCCGGCTACACTTTTTTCACCTGTGGGTGTGACCGTTACGCCATCTACCTGAATAACATCGGTCTTCATGACCGGATTGAACTCATATGTTTCATTAGTAGTAAGAATGAGGTTCTCGAGAATGACTTCTTTATGCCCAATATGCGAAAAGGTTATCTTGGTTTCAGTATCGGCTGTTATTTGCAACGCATAATACCCATTGGCATCTGAAAAAGCGCCATTGGTTGCAGAAGATATATTGACGTCACTCAAAGGATTATTCTGCTCGTCAAAAACTACACCGGTGATGGTGGCTGTTTGTGCCATTAGATTGTACTGGTATAGTACCAAAACGAAAAAGATGTGCGCACAAAGCTTCAAATCGCCTATTTTCTGTAGAATGTACTTGTAAAGGTAGTGCTGTTTCCAACATTGTCGATGACCTGAACTTCGAGTTGACATTTTCTTTCGTCGAGAATCTTGTCATCGAAATTGTAGGTAATCGTCTTTTTCTTAGGTTCGTACTCCATTAATATCCACTCGCCATTCAATTTGGCACTATACGTATCAATTCCGCTTAGGTCATCGGATATCATTAAACTAAGATAGCTGTAGTTGTTAAGCCATTGCTTTTCCTTAAAGTTCTTTGGACGGATTTTCGGTGCAATGGTATCTTTCGCTAAGGTATATGTGCCCAAATTTCTGGTTCTTGTTGTAAACGTATTTCCCCGTTTATAAGTAGCTACAAAATTGGCTTTTCTTTTTTTATCTAAACGGCCGATGAACATTTTTTTTAGTTCTCCCTTCTTGTATTTGGAAACATCAAAAGTGATGGTAAAGTTTCGATGCGCGGGAATGCGATTGTTGTGGATTTTGACAGTATCTGCCCCCTTTTCCAAATCGATATAAAAATCATTGTAAAAAGTATTGGATGGAAAGTAAACTTTGGCGGCCCCTAAATCATAGTTGTTCGGCTTTTTGGCGACAAGAAAATTTTCAGTTTTAGTCTCTTCTTTTTCGATTTTCACTTCTTCTTTCTTACCCTCAATAGGGATGACGATTTTGGTGGCATTTCCCTCTAAGTCCTTCAAAATTAGCTCGACATTGTAGCTCAGTCCTTCTTTTACCGTTATTTTACCATCGTTTTTCAAGACATTGTAAATGCTTAGTTTGTTGCTGGGGTCTTTGAACAGGCGCTGAATTCGTTGACGACTTTTGCCGTAATGATCATAATCGATAATCGTGTTGATGTATCTGGTTTCACCAAAGGAAAAAGACTCAAAATCAAAGTCCGTGTGAACCTGGCCATTGACTACTTGCTGCACCGAGTAAACGCCATTTTTGTTGGCAGCCAAATCTTGCCTGTCGAAGCCAATGAAACCAAAGCCTATGGTGCCCAAAGCCGTAACCTTATCGGCCAAAAAAGAACCGTCTTTTTGTTTTGAAAAATTGATTTGGACTTTTTTATTGTTTTGGTTGACATTGGCGCCTTTTGATAAGGGGTAGGCAAAGATTTGACTCAAAACGGGATTGGTAGCATCCCTTACTTCCAGTCCATATAAGAGAGGATTCGTGGGTTTTTCCGTTACGCTATTTCTAATTTCGAAATGTAAGTGTGGTCCTGATGACCCGCCTGTATTTCCAGTATAGGCGATTACCTCACCCTTCTCGACCTGTACTTCACCATATTCCGGAAAAACCTCTACTTCATACGATTGCTTCTTGTATTGCACTTTCTTGATGTATTCCTCTATACCTGGGGAAAATTTTTTAAGGTGCGCATAAACGGAGGTATAGCCATTTGGATGGGCCACGTACATGGCTTTACCGTAACCCCAAAGTGAGATTTTGATACGTGTCACACTCCCGTCACCTATGGCATAAATCGGAAGTCCTTGTCTTTGCTGTGTTTTGATATCGATTCCTGAATGAAAGTGATTAGATCGCAATTCACCAAATGTTCCAGCCAAGATGAGGGGTATGTCAAGGGGAGACCTAAAAGTGCCTTGGGGGTATTTATCTTGCGCTATAACCAATGCGGAATAACATAGCAATAGCCCGAAAAGTATTCTGTTCATAGTAAAAAGTAAGTTATTGCGAAGGTACTTAATAGCCATCAATCAATAAAAAACCCGGATGTTTAATTAACGTTCGCCTTGTACTCAACGATTTTTGAGCGATTAAAGTATTACTTCAAGAATAATTGAAAAAAGTATTGCTAAGTAGGCAGGTGTATGTTAACTTTGTGTAAATGGCATTGAAATTTACGCATGAGTGAATTGGTTCAAATAGTTGACTCCCTAGAAAACAAAATAAGCAAGTTGTTGCATAAACTAGAGATTTTACAGCAGGCCAATTCAGCTTTGGAGAACACACTTGAAGTAGCTCGGAATCAATTTGATAATACAAATCAAGTTGTTTCGGAGTGGGAAGAAAAATACAAGTCGCTAAAGCTTGCAAATTCTATGCTGGGTAGTAACACGAATAAAACTGAAGCTAAGCTTAAAATAAACACATTGATTCGTGAGTTGGACCACTGTATCGCCCAACTTGCTGAATAATGTTCGAAATAGTATGTCAGAAAAGCTCAAAATAAAGCTTTCCATTGCCGACAGGGTTTACCCTTTAACAATTGACCCTGCACAGGAGGAAGGGTTGCGAAAGGCGGCAAAGAATATTGAACAGCTGGCAAAAAAGTTCGAGCAGAGTTATGCCGTTCGAGATAAACAAGACGTTTTGGCCATGTGTGCCTTACAGTTTGCCTCAAAAATAGAGCAGAAGGGTATAGATCAATCTGAAGGTACTAAGGAGTCTGTGGAGCGTTTAAAGGCTTTGGAGAACTTGGTTAATTCGAAATTAAGCATCTAGTACGTTCTTTAAAATAAGCAAAGTTACTGCCCACATTGGTAATAATTTTTGACAAACTCAACACTAATTTGTTTAAAAAGGGTGAGTTTAGATTGTAAAAGCATGCCTTGCTAGTACAAGGATCCTTGATCAGTCTGTTAGCCCTAAACCTGTTTAATGGAGTTTGTACAAAACTTCTCCAATGTGGGCTTTTTTTTTTAATCAATTTCGAAAGATGGAATAATGGAATACATAACCACAATAATAATAGGTGTAATTGGACTGATAGTAGGATTCGTAATTGCCAAATTCTTGGAAAAAGGCAAGGCCTCAAAAACTATTGTAAATGCGAAAAAAGAGGCAGAAGGCATTTTGAAAAGTGCCACTAGAGATGGAGAAAATATCAAAAAAGACAAAATATTCCAAGCCAAAG
>JARFRH010000090.1 GCA_029287355.1 Maribacter sp.
ACTATGTGCGCTACCCCCAGGGCTTAATTTTCGAAGAAAAAGCACATTATCTCTCAGTTCTTTGACCGAAACGTTATAGTTCTTGATCCTTTCGAATGTGCTGCTCATTTCATTGAGCTCATGATAATGAGTTGCAAACAAGGTTTTCGCTCTTGCTGGATGTTCATGTAGATATTCAGAAATTGCCCAGGCAATTGAAATACCATCATAGGTGCTAGTACCACGACCAATTTCATCAAGAAGCACTAGGCTGCGTTCAGATAGATTATTCAAAATTGAAGCAGTCTCGTTCATTTCGACCATAAAAGTCGACTCGCCCATAGAGATATTATCACTGGCCCCTACACGGGTAAATATCTTATCGACAAAACCGATCTTGGCAACTTCCGCCGGAACAAAACTTCCCATTTGGGCCATGAGAACAATCAAAGCCGTTTGTCTAAGTATGGCCGATTTACCGCTCATATTTGGCCCTGTAATCATGATGATTTGCTGGCTGTCACGGTTCAAGACAACATCGTTAGCAATGTATTCCTCACCAAGCGGTAATTGTTTTTCGATGACAGGATGCCGACCATTTCTTATTTCAATTTCGGTCGAGTCGTTCATTTCTGGAGCGACATACTTATGCTCTTTCGCTAATTGGGTAAAACCACAAAGACAATCTAGTTGTGCGATCTGATAGGCATTGTTCTGTACCGGGGCGATATATTCCTGCATCCAAACGACCAGCTGCGAAAATAACTGTTGCTCAAGACTAAAGATGCGTTCTTCCGCACCGAGAATTTTGCCCTCATATTCTTTTAGTTCTTCCGTGATGTATCGTTCTGCGTTAACAAGGGTCTGCTTGCGTATCCATTCTTCGGGTACTTTGTCTTTGTGGGTGTTGCGCACTTCAATATAATATCCAAAAACATTATTTGACGCTATTTTTAAGGAGCTAATACCCGTACGTTCTGTTTCTCGCGCTAACATTTTTTCCAGATAATCCTTACCTGAAAAAGCGAGTTGACGAAGTTCATCTAGCTCTTCGGAATACCCATCGGCAATAGTCTTTCCTTTTGAAATTAGAACCGGAGCTTCCTCGCTAAGCATTTCCTTTATTTTGGAACGAAGCAGGTCGCAAGTATGTAACTGATCCGAAATCAATTGCAAAGCGGCATTGTCATTTTGTGAGCTTATACTTTTTATCGGCACTAGGGCTTCCAAAGAGTTTTTTAGCTGTACGACCTCTTTCGGATTTATCTTTCCGGTAGCCGTTTTGGAGATGAGGCGTTCGAGATCCCCTATTTGTTTGATGTGATGTTGTAGTTTTTGGTGTGTCATCTCATCTTCGCTCAGATGCGAAATGACCTCATGTCTTCTGCGAATCTTTTCAATGTTTTTTAAAGGAAGGGCGAGCCACCTTTTCAACAATCTGCCACCCATAGGCGATATGGTCTTGTCGATTATATCGAGCAAGGTCACCGCGTTCAAATTGGTCGACTGATAAAGCTCGAGATTTCTTATGGTAAAACGGTCCATCCAAATATGCTCTTCCTCGGCGATACGCTTCAACACGTTGATGTGCTGTAACCGCCTATGCTGGGTTTCCGATAAATAGTGGAGCACCACCCCAGAAGCTACAATGCCATAATTCATATGGGCTACCCCGAATCCCTTTAGTGTTTTGGTCTTGAAATGGGTATTTAGGGTTTCGTTGGCATAATCTTCCTGAAATATCCAATCTTCTACAAAAAAGGTGTGAAATGTACTTCCGAAAGTTTCTTTGAACTCGTTTTTATGTGCTTTCGAAACCAATACCTCGTTGGGAGCGAAGTTTTGAAGGAGCTTGTCAATTTGTTCTTCGGTTCCCTCGGCGGTAAGAAACTCACCGGTCGAGATATCAACAAACGAGATGCCTAACTGTTTCCGACCGAAATGAACGGCGCACAGAAAGTTGTTCGTCTTTGAGTGGAGGATATCATCGTTCATCGCTACCCCAGGCGTCACGAGTTCGGTCACGCCTCGCTTGACAATGGTCTTTGTCAATTTTGGGTCTTCAAGCTGATCGCAAATGGCCACTCGATGCCCTGACTTCACTAATTTTGGTAAATACGTATTCAAAGAGTGATGCGGGAATCCTGCCAACTCGGTGCGATCGCCACCATTATTCCGATGCGTTAAAATGATGCCTAGTATTTTTGAGGCCTTTACCGCATCTTCTCCAAAAGTCTCATAAAAATCACCTACGCGGAACAATAAAAGTGCATCAGGATATTTGGTCTTGATGGTGTTATATTGCTGCATTAAAGGCGTAACCTTTTTCTTTTTTTGAGTCCTTGCCAAGATGAATTTTTTACGATGTTCCGTTACCAAAAGGAACTGTAACGAATGTAGTATTTTTGCCTTTGAAACTTCCCACTTGTTGATATTTTGGGGATAACTTTTAAAATTCAAGTTCATCCCGATGACAATCGGGACAAGTTCAATCTCAAAAGCTTATGCGATAGGATCTGGTTTTTTAGTGAGAAAATCTTTTTTATAACCCATAACCCATAACCCATAACCCATAACCTTTTCATGCGTAAACTAAAAAATGAAGAGTTAAGCCGTTTGGATAGCGAAGAATTCAAAAAGGCAAAGAAAACTCCCATTACAATTGTTCTGGATAATATTCGAAGCCTCAATAATATCGGTTCTGTTTTTAGAACTGCCGACGCTTTTTTGGTAGAAAAAATATACCTCTGTGGTATTACGGCAACACCACCCCATAAAGACATCAGAAAAACAGCTCTTGGAGCTACAGAAAGCATGGCCTGGGAATACCGCAAAAGCACATTGCAGTTAGTTGAAGAATTAAAGACAAAAAATCATGTCCTTTGGGCAGTGGAACAGGCAGAAGGTGCCACGCTATTAAATGAGTTAAAAATAGAATCGGCAAAGCATCATGTTTTCGTCTTTGGCAATGAAGTCAAAGGTGTTTCGCAAGAAGTAGTGGACCTTTGCGATGGTGTCGTGGAAATTCCGCAATTTGGCACAAAACATTCTTTGAATATTTCGGTAAGTGTAGGAGTTGTAATTTGGGATGTTTGGTCAAAATTGAATACCCAATAACCTTGGGGCAAGATATGATTCCACATTTCAAAAAAGTCTCTTAATACGGTAGATGGACAGCAAATTTCAATATCCGGTCAACAATGGTTTCATAATCTTCATGATGTTCCACAAAATCAAGATCGCCCAATTCTATGACCAGATTATTTTGCTCAGGATAACTTTTGATAAAATCAAAATAGCCCTGGTTTATTTTATCTAAATATTCGGGTTCAATATTCCGCTCATAGTCCCGTCCTCTTTTTTTTATATTTTCCAGAAGCCGTTCCGTGGTTTGATATAAATAAACATATATACTTGGTTTCTTAACTTCTTTATACATCAAATTGAACAACTTTCGGTAGAGTTCAAATTCGTCTTTTTGAAGCGTAATCTGAGCGAAAATAAGCGATTTGTAAATGTCATAGTCGCTGATCATAAAGCTTCTGAACAAATCATACTGAGTGGTGTCTTCAGTGAATTGTTGGTATCTATCCGCCAAAAATGACATTTCCAACGGAAAAGCGTACCTGCCTCGATCCTCATAAAATTTCGGTAGAAATGGGTTGTCCGCGAAACGTTCGAGCACCAGTTTCGCATTGAACTCATCTGCTAGTTTATTGGCCAATGTGGTTTTTCCGGCCCCGATGTTTCCTTCAATGGCTATAAAGTTGGTTTGGGCAAAAAGTTCGGATCTGTTTTTGAACAAGCGATAGGCTGTCTTTTCTAAACGCCCTTTGTCCTTACATTCTTGTAACAGGTTTCTGGTGTCTTTGTTCAATACCGGATGGTAGAATTGCGGGGCAATATCGGACAAAGGTTTCAGCACGAATTTTCGAAATGGCAACTCCGGATGCGGTATGACCAACTTATCCGTAAAAAAAGCCGCATCTCCAAAGTAAAGAATATCGATATCCAAACATCGTGATTCGTAACCCTCTTCTTGATAGCGAATCCTACCCATATCCGCTTCGATTTTCAGAAGCGCTTCTAAAAGTTGTTGCGGAGCTAAAGAGGTTCTTAAGGATAGGCAAACATTCAAAAAATCATCAGCTTCAAAACCCCAGGCACTACTTTGATAAACAGGTGAAATATGTTGAATGCCGGGCATACTTTTTTCAATGGCAAAAATGCCACGCTGCAGATAGTTCAAACTATCTCCGAGATTACTTCCTAAAGAAAGGTATGCGATTTTGGGGTCATTCATAAGTAGGGGGCAAAGTAATAAAAAGTATGAGATTGTTTTATAATTTGCGCTTAGAATTTCTATAGCTCATTATAAAACAGTATCTAATATTGAGTTCGTTATCTTTGTGCCAAAATTTAAGCTATTTCTAATGAATTTTTTGAGAAATCTTTTAGCGGCCATTTTAGGCTGCCTTGTTGCCTTCGGAATCATATTTGTCATGTTTTTTGTTTTTGCTAGCCTTTTGGGGAGTGGCGAAGAAACCGTTGTGGTGAAAAATAATTCAGTATTGGAATTACAGCTTCAGTCATCTATTAATGACTATGTCGGTAATAGCGGTAATGACCCTTTTGATGTATTTGGGGAAAATTCACTTGGCTTGGACGAAATTTTAAATGCAATAGCCGTTGCAAAAGAAGACAATGACATTAAGGGTATAAGTATCAATAATACATTTTTGATGGCAGGTCTTGCTCAATCACAGGAGATAAGAAGGGCATTGGAAGATTTTAGAGAAAGTGGAAAGTTCATTTATACCTACAGCGATTTTTATATGCAAAAAGATTACTACCTGGCGAGTGTGGCTGATTCAATTTTCCTCAATCCGGTCGGGATGTTGGATTTTAAGGGATTGTCTTCAGAGGTTTTGTTCTTCAAAGACTTACAGGAAAAGACGGGTGTCAAAATGGAAGTAATTCGACATGGTAAATATAAAAGTGCTGTCGAACCGTTTCTTTCAAATGAAATGAGCGACGCCAATAGAACGCAAATCAAAGAATTGATCGGGTCTTTATGGGATTCAATGATTGAGGAAATTTCCTCGGGTAGGAATATCAGCCCTGAAAACCTGAATACAATAGCGGATACTTTGGGAGGAAGGACTCCTGAACTTGCAAAAACCAACGGACTCATTGATGGTATCGCTTTTTATGATCAGTATGAAAATAGCCTGAGAAGAGCCATAGGTGTTTTGGATTCAGAAGACTTGAATGTCATCAATTTTGATGATTATGTAATTCGTTCCAACAAGAAAAACAAGAAATCGAGAAAAGATAAGATTGCGGTCATTTTCGCTCAAGGTCAGATACTTTATGGGGAAGGTGGCTCTGATATTATCGGGCAGGGAATCATGAACAAAGCGATTCGAAAAGCAAAGGATGATGAAGCGGTCAAGGCAATCGTCTTGCGTGTAGATTCTCCGGGAGGCAGTGCATTGGTTTCAGATATAATTTGGCGCGAAATCGAATTGGCCAAAGAAGTAAAACCGGTGGTTGTATCCATGGGGAATGTGGCCGCTTCAGGAGGGTATTATATTGCGGCCGGAGCAGATAAAATATTTGCGGAACCCACAACGATTACAGGTTCTATAGGTGTATTCGGTACGATACCGAATATGGCCGAATTGGCAGCTGATATCGGAATTAATGCAGAGCAGGTAGGCACCAATAAAAACGCTGTTGATTATTCTCTTTTTGAACCGATGACGGATGAATTCAGGGGAATGGTGCAGGAGGGTATTGAAGATGTATATGAAACATTCTTATCACGGGTTTCAGCTGGAAGAGGTATTACATTGGCAGAGGCGGATAGCCTTGCCCAAGGTAGGGTGTGGAGTGGTGTTGATGCCAAGCGATTGGGATTGGTTGACGAACTGGGCAATTTAGAGGATGCTATAGCCGAAGCCGCGAAAATGGCGGAAGTAGAAGAATACGGAATTAAAAAATTTCCTAGGTATAAGTCTGGTTTTGAAAAGCTTATGGAAGATTTAGGGGGAGTCAGTACCGAAGCGAAACAAAGTTTCATCGAAGAAGAAATAGGCCAAGAAGCGTATTCCATTCTAAAACAAGTGAAATCTGCCATGGAACAAAAAGGAGTGCAAGCACGAATGCCGTTTGTGTTGGATATTAAATAATGTACAATCAGAAGAAAGGCTGGCAACTTACTATTTTGCCAGGCTTTTTATTTTGATTGCTTCCAGCAATTATTCTTTCAAAAGATTTATTTCTACCCTTCTATTTTGGTCTCGACCATCTTTGTACATGTTTGTAGCAATTGGTTTTTTCTCTCCGTAACCAATAGATTCCAACCTATCAGCGGCTATTCCTTGATCAATTAAAAAAGTCTTAACGGCAAGTGCTCTTTCAGTAGAAAGCTTTTGATTTGTTGCTTCACTACCAATACTATCCGTATGCCCTTCAATTGAGAATCTGGCCTTGGGATATTCTTTTAAAATTTTGATAATATCAAGAATTACTCCCGTAGATGCTGACTTAATTGAAGATTTTCCAGTATCGAATAAAATAGTCTTAGCGTATTCATTTAATGTTTTTTGAACCGCTTCCGTTACAACAATATCGATAACTTCCGGACAACCATTATTGGCTACGGGGCCGGTTTTTTCAGGACATTGGTCATCTTTATCAAAAACCGAATCACCATCGGTATCAAGCCATGGGCAACCACCATTTTCTAAATCACCTACTTCTTCAGGGCATTTGTCATCTTTGTCAAGAATACCATCATTATCAGTGTCCGGCCAAGGGCAACCACCATTTTCTATATCACCTCGATCTTCGGGACAGTTATCATCTTTGTCAATTACGGTATCGCCATCGGTATCGGGCCAAGGGCACCCATTATTTTCAGCAGGCCCTTTACTATTAGGGCAATCATCTTTTTTGTTAGGAATGCCGTCATCATCATTATCTTTTTTCTTTTTTTGATATAGAGGAATTTTTAAACCGGCAAAAATATCCGCCCCTTTTGTTTCGCTGCTAAACAATGAAACCACAGATCCTGATCCTATATATAAAGGTCCTGCCCTTAAACCAGCACCTATTTGAAAACCTGAATGTTGAACTAGGCTTAATGGCACATAAAAACTAAAAAATTTGCTTTCGAAACGAGGAGTCAAAGAAACAACATTTGCTATTCTACTAGCATTTTCTTTGCCTTTAGAAATTGCCGAAAGATCTGTATTTAAGTTTAAATAGAAGTTTTTGTTGAGATGCAAATCTGCATTCAAATGTATTGCAGTTGGTAATAAGGCCTTAATACTACCCTGACTGCTGCTCAATGAATAAAAGTCATTGAAAAGAGCATCGAGGTCTTCTGCATTTTCAATGTCATCCTCACTCACGGTAGCGTTGATGTCATAAGTGTCGGTAGAGCCTTCTTTGTAGTTGATCGAACCTAAATCGGTAATTGATAAGCCGATTTTTAGTTTGTATTTATTCTTGTCTTTATGCAAATTTATATCACCATTGGAGCTAGTGGTGTTGTACGAAGCATAGTCAGGTCTCAATTCATAAACAAAGCCTAAGTCAATACCGAAACCACTTGCGTTTTTTGGAATTTCATATTCATAATTTTCATCTTCAAAATCAGTAAACTTACCGTAGGTTACATCTCCTGTGGAAGTATAGCTTCCTGTTGTCAAACCTCCTGGCAATGCCGTGCCATCGGCATCGTAGTTTACATCTACATTATTACCTGTCCCAAAAGCACTTCCTAAACCTTTTAAATATTTTAAAGAAAGTCCTCCCTTTAAAAAATGTTGATCCTTACTTACAATTACCCTTGCATAGGTAAGCCCTATCTCAGCCCAGGCATTTCCTGAGGCAAAGAAATCCCCTTCATTAATGTTGTAGTCGTCCGTAAGATCAATATCATCATTTATTCGATCTATTGACTCTCCGTTGATTTCATTAAAGTTCATAAATGACCGCACACGCGTAAAAAGAGCAATGCTACTCTTCTTATCTAAATTAAACATAAATGCAGGCCCCATCACATCTAAGTTAATATTAACATTGTTGTTGGTTGTTGGTGATTTTGTAGCATCAAGATCAAAGTCATATTCATCTTTTAGCATGTCAGTTACTTTTACACCATAGTAATCATTGGTGAAGAAAGCACTTGCCCCAACTAAATTAATATCGGTTTTAAAACGAGAATCCGAAATATTTGCGGGGTTTGCAATAACACTATTCACACCGCTATAATTGTCTGTAAGAAAACCCATGTATGATTGAGCTTGGGTGGTTGCAATATAAAAAAAGAGAGATGCTAATAGAATTGATTTTTTCATTAGTTTGCTAATTTGAATTTTTGATTTTTAGAAGTTATGGACTCCTGATTGTTCCAATTTTAAACTTCTCAAATGTACGCTGTGCTTAGAATTGGGTCAATACACAACATTGGGCATTTTTAATGCTGCCAAAAGGACAAAACGAATTATTAAATTAAATAGTATATCTTCAAAAGTTAATCGAGATATTAGAGATCGTATGGGTATCAAAGATCGAAAGTTGGCATTTAAAATTTATCTTTATTTAGGTGCGTTGTTTATTACCTCTTTGGTAGTCTCCAATCTAATTTTTCAAAAATTTTTTTATTGGAATCCGTTTGGTGATGTCTCCGTATTTGGCGCTCCTTTATTTGAGATTTCAGTAGGTGTTCTGCCATACCCCTTAACATTTTTAATTACCGATTTGATTTCGGAAATTTTTGGCAAAAAGAAAGCCAACCAAATCGTTGTTGCAGGAATCTTTGCTTCAGTTTTCTCATTGGCTATAGTCTATACGGCTGACGCGGTTCCTGCCACGGATTGGTCTCCAGTGTCGGATGCGATGTTCAAGTCGGTATTTGGCAATACGATTGTTGCCGTTTTTGCCTCTATGATAGCCTATTTACTGGCTCAATTTGTCGACATACAGATTTATCATTTCTGGAAGAACCTGACTAAAGGCAAGCACTTATGGTTTCGAAATAACTTCTCTACTTTTTCTTCACAACTAATTGACACTTTTACGGTAGTTCTCCTTTTATGCTCTTTCGGGGAGATATCTTGGGACAGATTCACCGGCCTTGTCATCAGTGGTTTTCTTTTTAAGATTTTAATAGCATTTCTCGACACCCCTTTTTTATATTTCTTCGTATATCTTCTTAGAAAGCGCTTTGGTCTTGAATTAGGAGAGGAAATAGACCTCGAAGCATAATATACACTCCTTTTTAGAGTTTAGTCTTTAGCGTCAAGATGCTTTGGAAAAGAACAGGCAATTTCTGCTTTTTAATTCTATTTCAAGTCCCTGTAGAAAGATTCAAACAAAAAGTAACATTGCAATGAAAAAGTTTTTAAAGATTATTGGTGTCATACTTCTATTGGTGGTTGGTTTGCTCATTGCTGCGCCTTTTATCCTAGAAGCAAAAATCGGCGACCTAATTCGAACTAACGTAAACAACAATGTAAACGCGAAGCTCGATTTCGCCAAAGCCAATTTGAGCTTGATCAATAGTTTTCCGAATGCGGAATTGGGATTGCAAAATGTTACGCTTATCAATCAAGCACCCTTTGAAGGAGATACGCTTTTCGCAGCAAAAGATGTGCGACTGACCTTGGGTATAGGTGAACTTTTTAAAAGGCCAGGCGAGCCTATCGGGATTAAGAACGTAAGCCTTGACGGTGCAAACATTCATGTAAAAGTAAACGAGGCCGAAGTAGCCAATTATGAAATCGGAAAAGATTCTGGTAGTACAGCAACCACTTCGGCGGAATCATCTGAAGGCTTTACCTTGGACTTGCAATCGTATGAGATATCAAATTCAACAGTAATTTATGACGATCAGGCAGCAAAGGTCTATTTGGTTGTTTCCGAAATACAGCATAGGGGAACTGGTGATTTATCGGCTACTGTTTCTGAACTGGATACTGATACCGAAGCGACCGTTACCTTTGAATTGGATGGTACGAACTATCTAAATAAGAATAAAATTAAACTCGATGCTTTAATCGGTATCGATTTAGCAGCGGATACCTATACTTTCTTGAAGAATGAAGCGCTAGTCAACCAATTGCCTTTGGTCTTTGATGGTTTTGTGAAAGTGAACGAGAATAGTCAGGATATTGATATCAGTTTTAAAACACCTTCTTCTGATTTCAAGAATTTTTTGGCCGTAATTCCTGAAACGTATTCCAAGAATATCGAAAATGTTAAAACTACTGGAAATTTTATGGTGGAAGGTAGGTTCGAGGGAACCATTGATGAAGAGCATATTCCCAAATTCAATATCAAAATCAATTCGGAAAACGCATCATTTAAATATCCTGACTTGCCAAAGTCGGTCGGTAATGTTTTTATAGACACGAAGATTATCAATACTTCAGGAATCGCAGAAGACACCTATATAGCTATTGACAAGCTTTCATTCAATATCGATAGCGACCGATTCAATATGGTGGCTAAAATCAAAGAACTTATGGGGAACACCAAAGTGAATGCCCACGTGGACGGAAAGATGGATTTGGCCAATATTGAAAAAGCATATCCTGTTCCGTCAGATTTAGATTTGAAGGGTATTCTGAATGCCGATATCACTACTGCCTTTGATATGGCTTCTATAGAAAGTAAGCAATACGAAAATACCCAAACCACTGGGCAACTAGACTTGAGTGATTTTGAGTACGCCTCTGAAGATACTCCGAACCCGATTAAGATTCAATCGACATCACTCACGTTTAATCCAAATACGGTTACCTTGAAGAAGTTGAACGGTGCGACTGGTCAAACCGATTTCAATGCTACGGGAACTATTACCAACCTTTTGGGGTTCATGTTCAATGATGAAAAAATCGAGGGTAATTTCGATTTGAAATCGGACACTTTCGCAATGAACGATTTCATGGTTGAGGAAGAGGGAACTACTTCAGATACTACAGGTGAATCTGACAAAGTGCCTGCTCCCTCGGAAGAGAAAATTAAGATTCCTTCCTTTTTGGATGCCAATATCAATGCTTCTGCCAATACTGTTTTATATGATAATTTGACCTTAAAGAATGTCAAAGGGAATCTTCGAATTAAAGATGAGAAGGCCATTTTAACTAACATGACCTCTTCAATATTCAATGGTAAACTTGGTTTTGAGGGAGAAGTATCTACTAAAAATGAGACGCCTACTTTCGCTATGAATTTGAGTATGGACCAAATGCAAATAGGGGAGACCTTCAGAGCATTGGAGCTTTTTGAGGTTTTGGCACCGATAGCAGGCATATTGAAAGGGAAACTGAATTCAGATATCGTGCTTTCCGGCAGCCTGACAGATGATCTCACACCTGATTTGACTGACCTTTCGGGTAATGTATTGGCTGAATTATTGGCGACCGATATCGATTCGGAAAAGGCAAAACTATTACAGGCTTTGAGTAGTAAACTGGATTTTATCAAAATGGATAAGCTCGATTTGAAAGGCTTGAAAACCGCCTTGAATTTTGAAAATGGGGTGGTTCAGGTGAAGCCTTTTAGCCTAAAATATGATGATATTGAAATCGAAGTCGATGGTAGCCATACCTTCGACCGAAAATTGAATTATAAGGCTACTATGCAAGTGCCTGCCAAGTATTTGGGCAGTGAGGTCACTACTTTAATCGCTAAAATAGATGATAACGCTTTGGATGATTTGACCATTCCGGTCATTGCCAAGATTGGAGGTGATTATTCAAATCCCGCTGTGACTACCGATTTGACAGGTGGCGTTAGGAGTCTAACGACAAAGTTGATAGAAATTCAAAAGCAAAAGCTCATCAACCAAGGAAAAGACAAAGCCAATGATTTGCTGGCGGATGTATTGGGGGGAAATACTTCTGAAAAAGATTCGACGATAAACGAAGCATCCATTGAAGAAAATGCCAAAGATGTTCTTGGAGGTATTCTAGGAAAGGATAAAAAGGATTCCACGCTTACAAAAACAGATACCCTAACGCCCAAGAATGAGGAAGAAGACGTCAAAGAAAAGGCCAAAGACATTTTAGGAGGTCTTCTAGGTCGAAAGAAAAAGAAGGATTCTACAAATTAATAACTAAGACTATACCGAGGGAAGTGCAAGTGTACATTAAAAAGGTTTTCACTCCACTTTTTAAGGTGTCTGCCGACTCAACCAATCTGTAAGCCCACGTAATACCCTTCACTGCCACGAACATTAAAAACCGTATCGTCTTCGAAAATCAGGTATTGTCCTTTGATGCCTTTTAATACCCCTTCAAAGTTTGGGGTTTTAGAAAGATTCAAGCTTTTTATTTTTTCAGGGTATTTCAAAACGGGAAACTCCATATGGGTTTCGCTGTTACTCTCAATGAAATATTCCAACACTTCTTGGGGAATGTACTGTTTCAATTTATTTCGCCAATCTACCAAGTTCTCATCATCCACCTCGTTTTTAAGCATTTTTCGCCAGTTCGTCTTATCACCAATATGGTCTTTTAAGGCTACTTCGGTGATACCAGCCAAAAAACGGTTGGGCACTTCCACAATTTCTATGGCCTCATGGGCGCCTTGGTCGATCCATCTGGTGGGTACTTGGGTTTTTCTGGTTACGCCAACTTTCACATTGCTCGAATTTGCTAAATAAACGATATGCGGCTGCAATTGTACTTTCTTTTCATACGCTAAATCCCTGTCTTCTTTGTCTAAATGAGCCGTACTTAGCTCCGGGCGCATAATCCAATCACCCGCCGATGGAATTTCAAAAAAGCAATTTTTACAAAAACCTTGTCTGAAAATCGGTCGATCTTCTCCACAATTAAGACATTGAAATTTCATAAAATCGATTTGCAATTTCTTGTCGAGTATCTGGTTGACGTTCAAGAAATCATTCTCGAAAACCATATAATATTGAATTGGACTTCCGATTTCAGTCTGCATTTTTCTTAAAACGCCTTCGTACTGCATGTGTTAAATGTTATTTGAAAATGATCGTTTAATACGCTATTTTAGGAGGATAAATATACCTAAAATGCCAATACCTTTATTCAATTCAATCGCTTCTTGGCTTTTAAAAAAACGCTATCATCAGATAGAGCTTTTCCTAAAATATCCTGAAGAGGTACAGGAAGAGGTTTTACATCAGTTGCTAGAGATCGCAGAGGATACGGAGATTGGGCGAACTTACGATTTTGAATCGATATCCAATTATGAAACTTTTAGAGAAAGGGTGCCCATTCGATCTTATGAGGAAATCGAACCCTTGATTGAGCGCACAAGACGTGGTGAACAGAATGTTTTCTGGCCTACTTCGATCAAGTGGTTTGCAAAAAGTAGTGGAACAACAAATGCAAAGAGCAAGTTTATTCCGGTCAGTGCCGAAGCGCTGGAAGATTGCCATTATAAATCAGGTAAAGATTTGCTCTGTCTCTACCTGAACAATAATGAAAACTCACAACTCTTTACGGGCAAGAGTCTAAGGCTTGGTGGAAGTAAGGAGTTATACCAAGACAACGGCTCATTCTTTGGCGACCTATCTGCCATCTTAATTGACAATATGCCCTTGTGGGCTGAATTCAGTAGTACGCCCAGCAGTAAAGTTTCACTAATGAGTGAATGGGAAAGTAAATTAAAAGCGATTATCAAGGAGAGTACCCAAGAAAACGTGACTAGTTTGGTAGGTGTGCCCTCTTGGATGCTGGTGTTGCTTAACAATGTTATAGAGACTACGGGGAAAGATCATTTGTTCCAGGTTTGGGAAAACTTGGAAGTGTATTTCCACGGTGGGGTTAGTTTCAATCCGTATAAAGAACAATATAAAAATCTATTGCCTCGAAATAGTTTTAAGTACTATGAAATATACAATGCCTCTGAGGGATTTTTTGCCATTCAAGACCGTAACAATGAGGATGACCTGCTCTTAATGCTCGACTATGGAATTTTCTATGAGTTTATACCCATGAACGTTTATGGTACGGCCGAGCAAACAGCGATTCCCCTTTGGGAAGTTGAAATCGGTAAGAATTATGCGATTGTTATAACTACCAATTCCGGACTATGGCGCTATAAAATTGGAGATACCATACGATTTACATCAACCAATCCGTACCGAATAAAAGTTACTGGGCGAACTAAGCACCATATCAATGTTTTTGGGGAAGAATTGATTATCGAAAATGCCGAGGAAGCGCTAAAAAGTGTTTGTAAAAAGACAGGTTCAGAAATCAAAGACTACACCGCGGGGCCTATTTTTATGTTGGGTAAGGAAAAAGGTGCACATGAGTGGATAATCGAATTTAGAAAACCACCCGAGGAATTGGATTATTTTATCGAAGTATTTGACAATACCTTAAAGTCGCTCAATTCCGATTACGAAGCAAAACGCTACAATAATATCACCCTTAAAATGCCCAAGGTTCATGTAGCACGACAAAATCTTTTCTATGATTGGTTAAAACAGAATGATAAACTGGGCGGTCAACATAAAATTCCGAGATTGAGCAACAAGCGTGAATATGTCGAGGAGTTGTTGCAAATGAATGGGCAGTACCAGTAGATTTCAATAACATTTATAAGTAGGACCGCAATTTTCAATTTGCTCATGATTGCCGGAGCCATACAGGGATTTGTTTTTAATGTCGCGACGTTCTTATCTCGCAAAAAGATTGAAAGACCTGTTCTCTTTTTAAACCTATTTGTTTTATTTCCTTGAATAATCTTCAGTCTTATTTATAGAAAAAAGATTTATTCCGTCTGAATTTCAACTGCACGACTTTACGATTCATTGGTATGTATTAATCGTTCCCATGTTTTACGCCTTTCCGGTATATTATCTTGAAATTGAACAGAAACGATTTTCATTTGTAAAAATTCCCATTGGTCTTTTTTGTAATGAATTGATTGCGAGAACCACGGTCATCTTTATGGTCAATACTGGTGATCGGCCACCTGAATTTCTTGAAAATTATAACAATATTGAGGATGTGGTCACCCTACTATATTCTTTAT
>JARFRH010000119.1 GCA_029287355.1 Maribacter sp.
CCTTAAAGGGGCTTGTATTCATTCTGTATTTTGAAAATCAAAGGCTTGTGCAACGGTTACCGGTGTTGTGCATAGTGTTTACAACACAATTTATTGTTTATTAATTTAGGTTTTGTAAATTACAAAAAAATAAAAGTGACGTATTAATATGAAAAGATTTCTTCAACTATCATTAACCATTTTTTTATTAATAGTATTAACTGAAAATGTCGTAGCTCAAAATGACATTGTTTTAAAGATTGATGGGACTGAAATGATTGGTAAAGTCATAGCCATTGGTGAAACAAATGTCAATTTCATTTATCAAAATGAAACTATTGAATATAAAGTTCCAAAGATTGAAATTTCAAAAATTACCTTTTCCTCTGGACGAGTTGAATTTTATAATGCTTCCTCTTCTTTACAAGATCACCATAATAAAGTGGCCATTTTACCTTTTGCGTTTTTAAAAAATCAAGATGATGGCTCAAGTGCTATGTCCAAAAAGATTCAACAGGAAACCTATTCAATATTTAATGCTCATAAAGGAGTTTTGAATTTTCAAGACCCTATGATCACCAATAGGTTGCTTGGTAAAGCTGGAATTGGAGCTAACGATGAGCAAAACTATTCTATGGGAGAGTTATGTGATATATTAGGTGTCGAATTCGTAATACAAGGTTTGGTTTCTATAGAAGAGACTAGCATATCAAGTTATTCAGCAGTGAATACGAATATAAAGACCAATAACAAAAAACCAGCAAAAACGTTTGTGGGTAAATTATTTGACAATTCTGGTACAAATGTCAGAACAAGTAGTTCCAGTACGACTAGCCAAAATTATAGTACTACAATTACCATGAATGTTTATAATGATAAGGGAGACAATATCTTCAATATGAATCATGAATCTTTTTGGCAATCTAACGATGCCTATAAAGTTACTTTAAAATTTTTAGCCAAAAGAACCCCTCTTTATACTAAATAACGATAATAATGTCCTCATATGATATTCAATAATAAAAACGAAATAATTGGTTGTCTGAATTAATAGAAATGAGTTTTAGTAAAAGATTTCTGGTTTAGCTTTCAAAGTTGCATACTCAATTATTATCAGACTTATTTATTATTTATCTGACATATATCTTCATTTACATTTTCTTTTACATTATGCACATAAGCAGGAGAGCATCAATGATGCTATCCTGCTTATGTGCACTAAGATAATAATAACTAGTAATTAAGACTCCGTGGAGGATAATGGTGGAATACTATACGAATAGTATGCATTTACAAACAGTTATAAATGTATTGGCCTAAGCCTAATTTTGCACAAGTACATTAAAACGATTGAATAATTAATTAAACGCTTTACAAACTGCACGTTTTGTAAAGCGTGTGGTTTATTAAAGCATGGTTTATTTTGAACTTTGTTTTTCCTACTATTGCAGAAAAGGGGATTGTAAGTAACTACTTTTTACTTTACCATATCAACTAAGGCCATGCCATCGTGAGAATGCTACTTATTCTTGCGATTCCCCTATGGTTTTACGTTCTCTGGTTTCTTTCATGTTCGATAATTCCATTGATGGATATCAAGCAGACTGGACTTTGGTCCGGTATCAAAAATCCGGAAAATACCCATGCGAAAACCAGTTTATAGGACTAAAAAACAGCGCCAATATATAAGATTGACGCTATTGAATTATCATAGTAGTAGCCTTATTATCCCAATTTGATTTCGCTGCCCTCCAATTCAAGAATATAAGGTTGATGATACAGCCGTTTTCCCGTGGCCCTGTACAAGGCATTGGCCAATGCTCCAGGAATCGGTGGCAGGGCTGGCTCACCTAGTCCGGTTGGGTCGATACCGTTATCGATAAAGTAGGTCTCCACGGTTTCGGGTACTTCCCCATGACGAATAAGACGATACTTGTCAAAATTCTGTTGATCGATGACCCCATCTTTAAAGGTGATATTTCCGTACATGGCATGACCAATCCCATCAATTATTCCACCTTCAACCTGGTTTTTAGCCCCCTCCAAATTGATCACAATACCACAATCGACCGCACACCATGCTTTTTTGAGCACTGGTTTACTGTCTTTCATTTCTATATCGATTACCTGTGCAACATAACTGTTGTGGCAGTAATAGGCCGAGATACCTCTGTGTATCCCTTCCGCTTCATTACCCCAATCACATTTTTCCTTGATCAAATCAAGTAGTGCAATAAAGCGATCCGCATCATAGTCATTCTCTTCCCCTACGGGATTGTTTTTCGCCCTTTCGAACAATTCCATTCTAAAGGCTAAGGGATCCTTGCCACAAGCTTCGGCCACTTCGTCCAGGAACGACTGTTCGGCACCCGCAATAAAATTCGACCGTGGGGCTCTCCACGCACCTGTAGAGATATTCGATTCCAAGGTATAATTCTTCGCGGCATAATTATCCAATGCCCCTGCAGGAAACCGGTTGCTCGCCACCGGCCCGCCACTGGTACCGGTACCGGCAACAGTAAGGGCGATGAGGTTGTTATCGGCATCGATACCTGCTTTATACCTGACCCGATAGTCCGGGCGGTAGGTGCCTTGGGTCATATCGTCTTCGCGGGTGTATATCAATTGGACCGGGGCGTTGATTTTCTTTGAAATCACAGCCGCTTCCACCCCATAATGGCCATATAGCCTACGTCCGAATCCACCTCCTGAACGGAGGATATTCACCGTGATATTTTCTTCAGGAATACCCATAATTTGGGCGGTTACATCCCGCAATCGTTGCGGGGTCTGTGTGGGCCCTTCCAATTCAATTTTATCACCGGTCACATGCGCATAGAAATTCATGGGCTCCATGGTGTTGTGTGGCAAAAAGGGCGCCGAATAGGTACGCTCAATTACTTTAACCGCTTTCTTAAAGGCTGCCTCTGGGTCCCCATCGATTCGGTCCGGGTCCGTCATTTTACCGCTGATCTGGTTTTCCATCTGTTCAATATGGTCTTCCGTATTTTCACCGGGTGTCACCGTTTCCCATTCGATCTTCAATGCTTTTTTTGCCTTCATGACGTTCCAAGTGCTTTCGCCGGTTACGACCACAAGTTCAGGAAATGCATTATTGCCTGACCAGCGTGTTTCGATATCTTCCGGGAAGGCCGTTATCGTGAATACATCCTTGATTCCGGGAATGGCCCTGGCGGCGCTGTCATCTACAGATTTCGGTTTCATTCCAAAGGCTGGCGGGTGTGTGATCATCGCAATTACAGTACCCTCTTTTTTCATATCCATTCCAAATAAGGGCTTTCCTTCTACAATGTCACGGATATCGACATTCTTTGGGGATGTACCTATTATTTTGAAATCTTTGGGATCTTTTAAGGTTACTTCATCAGGCACCTCGATATCGTTCGCCTTTGCGGCGATTTCACCATACCCGATGGATTGATCACTTTTTTCATGGCTGATGACCCCTTCACTGGTCGTTAATTCGGCAACGGGCACTTTCCACTCTCGAGCGGCAGCTTCCAACAACATTCTGCGACCTGCAGCACCTGCGGTACGAACAGTGGTCCACAATTGACGAATGGCCTGACTACCACCAGCAGTTTGTCTTTTGTACAAATCGGGTGCCAGAGGTGCCTGTTCAACAATGACATTGTCCCAACTCACATCAAGTTCTTCCGCTATGATCATCGGTATGGCCGTCTTGATTCCTTGTCCTATCTCAGGAACGGGCGACATGAGTGTGACCATACCATCCGATAAGATTTTTATATAGGCATTGGGTTCAAGTACGACCGTTGCCGCTTTTGTGGCATCAGCTGGCGAACAGGCCCAATTGAACCCTAGTACGAGACCGCCACTTGCAAGTCCTGACATTTTGATAAAGCCCCTTCTGCTTAGATTTACTGTTTTCATGCTACAACCCCTCCCTTCTTAATGGCCGTTTTAATAGCCGCTTTGATCCGTATATACGACCCGCAACGGCAGATATTTCCTTTCATTGCCGTGTCGATTTCTTCATCCGTCGGATTGGGATTTGATTTTAGCATTGCTGCCGCAGACATAAGCTGTCCCGATTGACAGTAACCGCATTGGGGTGTGTCGTGTTCTACCCAGGCCTCCTGTAAAGACTTTCCGCCGTTGTCGGCCAGTCCTTCGATAGTGGTAATTTCCGCATCGCCCAAAGACTTCGCGGGCATTATGCATGAGCGTGTTGCTACACCGTTGACTAGTACCGTGCAAGTTCCGCATTGTGCTATGCCGCAGCCATACTTGGTTCCCACCAGCCCGACATGATCTCGGAGAGCCCACAACAAAGGAATATCATCCTCTGCTTCGATTTGGTGCTCTTTACCATTTACTTTAAGTGATATTGATGCCATAAAATCTGTTTTGTTTTTACTCTGATTAATGATATATGTATTGTTACGCATCTGAACAGCGAAACGGAAAAACCTAAATATACGAGCAGACAATCGGTGTGGACCGAATGCAGCTACCCTGCCACTTACTATAAATCAGGAATAATTACTACCCTTTTCACGAGTAACCGTTCCAATTCTTAGGGCATAATAGGGGTGTACCTTGTGACAAACCCGGGTAACCATTAAAATGGTCAAGAAAAGATACAAAAAAAACATCAAAATTTCTTGCTAAGATTTTCTTTAACAACGCATTACAGCCATGGCAGTGACTCTGCGTGAGGGGGGCGTACTTGAGGAACCGTATTTCGAGCCTTCCAAAGCGAATTTAAGCGTTGACTTGAGCTGGATGTAGGCTGCCCTTAAAACCGAACTGTTGCTAAATGTAACTGAAAGTACACTTAATTGTGTTTTTAGCTTACGCTATGCCTTATTGAACTTATACATGACACTTAATATCATGCTTTTCAACGCAGCTAAATTTTAATTCAAGCTTTTCTGTAAATCAGCTTGTCTTCTATGTTTAGTTCCTTGTTCATAAGAATAGGCCAATCGAATTAATGTTGGTTCATCATACATACGGCCCAAAAATTGTAATCCTGCTGGCAGTTCATCACCTGTAAACCCCATGGGAACCGTAAAAGCAGGTTGCCCGGTATGTGGACTAATAATCTGACTATTATCTCCTTTGTATTCTTCCGAAAACAATTCAATTCTTGCAGGTGGATGATTCCAGGAAGGATATACGATTGCATCTAGTTTTAACGAATCCATCATTTTTTCAATGGCTACTCTAAAAGATACCCGCCTTGAATCTTTATAGGCATCCAAACATGGGATTTCAGGATTTTCCCACCTTCCGCTATTGGCCGCATTTCGCTTTACTCTATTTGCTGCAAATTCGGAAGTACTGCCTATTCTAATAATATCTTCTATGGATCTTAAGGAATCAACTTTAACAAATTCCTTCAAAAAAGTTTCTAAATCCTCTGTAAACGATGCACACCATTGATTCTGTCTCAAAGATTCGAAATCAGGAACCGTTATTGGGTCAATAACCGTGGCACCCAATGAATCCAACTCAGCAAGAGCCTGCTCAAACAATACTTTAATTTCGGGGTGCGGGTTATCGTCACTCAATACCCGGAGCACCCCAATTCTAGCTCCTTCAAGCCCTTCTTTCAAAAGAAATTGGGTGTAGTTTTGGGGTATCTTACCTTTTGCATGTTCGGTAATGGGATCTGCAGCATCATAACCGGCAATAACTTCCAATATTTTGGCAGCATCTGCAACGGTTCTACCCATTGGTCCAACCACATCGTTTCTTAAGTACAATGGCACAATGGCACTTCTGCTCACGAGCCCTAAAGTGGTGCGAAAACCTACCAGCGCACAATGGGAAGATGGACCTCTTATGGAGTTACCCGTATCGGTTCCAAGACCGATTGCACCAAAATTAGCTGCAATGGCAGCTGCTGTACCTCCACTTGACCCGGCTGGAACATAATTAGTATTATATGGGTTTCTTGTAGTACCAGCAATAGCACTTTCAGTATGCATAGGGCTAAAGGCCCATTCTGCCATATTGGATTTGGCTAAAATTATTGCCCCGGCATCAACAAGTCTTTTGATTATAAAGGCATCTTCAGCAGGAATGAAATTTTCTAAAGCTAATGATCCTGCCGTAGTGGGTAGTCCTGCGGTATTGATATTATCTTTTACAATTATAGGAATACCATGAAGTGGGCGCAATGTTCCTGTTCGTAGATATTCCGCATCAAGTTCTTTAGCAATAGATAATGCCTTTGGGTTTATTGCCGTGATTGAATTTATAGTACTGTCTAGCGTACTAATTCTTTCCAAATAAGCCCCGACCAATTCAGCACTTGAATAGTCTCCTTCTTTGTACGCTTCATGAATCTTACTTATCGTTAATTCTGCAACATAAATGGCTGCTGATTGTTCAGTTTCTTGACAATCACTAATCTCAAAAAAAAATACAATTACACGGCAGAAGGTTTTTAGTTCATTCATAGTAGGATGTGGTTAAATAATCTCAATTTTGATTGGTTTGGTCATATGCTTTGGTTTTTTAATCCCCAAAAAAAATTGACCGATCAATAAGACTAAAATTATAATGGATAGGTTCTGGTGAAGATACTAGCTTCAATTTTATTATCGTTTAAATATACCCTACTCAACACTAATTATAAACGCTTTACAGAAGGTACGTTCTGTAAAGCGTTAGAACAATCTTTTTATCGTATCAAAATTCACTTTCCTTCAAATTTTCCAAAAATAAAATGTCCCCAAAAAATTTTATGCGCGATATACTTGAAAACCGCATAAACACACTACAATGAAATTGGGACAACATCTTTTCAAAAAAGATCAGTCGATTTGGGGCAAACCCATTATCGCATACGATCAAACCAAAATGGACACCTTGTTTTCAGAAATACAAGTCGCTGAGAACAATGAGGAAAATTCAATACTTCACGATACACAGACACCGGACATATCGGTCGAGACAGCACTCTATCTACTATTACATTCTTAAATGGGCGAAAGCATGGTATTTTCAAACGAACAGTTAAAGAACATGGCGTATCGCTCTGCGAATCTTGGACTCATCCCCCAAGAGGATTTCATTTTAGATGAAAAGAAGATCATCAATGGCTATAAGTGCAGAAAATATGGTTTGAATGAACGCATAGGTGAGCTAGGGGAATCGCTATCGGACCATATTCGAAAAATGGAAATCATAAAGAGCGACTTGTCTAAAGAGGTCGTCGCACTGAACAAAGCGAATTCAAATGCCATAGAAGAAGAGATTGCCAAGGTCAAGGAAAACATCAATCATCAAAAAACGAACATCAAAAACCATATTCGCCGATGTCAACTCAATGGCGATAGCTTAGTAAGCCGACACAACGTAGATGAAATTGTAGCTGCGGAAGATTTTGAACCGGTAAAAGAACACCCTAAGGTTGAGCCCAAATCGAAATCGAAATCGAAATCGAAGCGGATTCCATTTTGGTTGCTTTATTTTATTGAGGTCCTTTTTATCTTTGGGGAAGGGGTTTTATTTTATAATATCCTAACCGAAACGCACGACCTTCCTGAAATTATTTTACGAAGTGTTTTCTTTATTCCGATTGTATTTGCAGCCAGCTTTCTAACCTCTCGAAGACTAGCAATGAGATGGGTTTGGCTCCCGACACTTTTAATTCTTAGCGTATATGCCATCCTCTCTTTTACTGTTGTGGAGTGGTTTTTTGAATCACAGGCCCTAGATGAAACCCTGACTTTTTCAGGATTTTTTATCAAAAACGGATTCCTGATTCTAGGCGCGGTGATGATGGTGACCTTGGCACTATTTCTAACTAATGCCGTAAAAAGTATGTATCGACGAAGTGATGCAAAAACCAAGAAAGTAGAAGAACCGGTTATTGTTAAGTCCAAAGAAAAAACGCCACAGCAATTAGACCTTGATTTGAAATTCCATGAGTTAAAAGGATCGTATAAACGGCTGAAGAAGTTAGAAGAGCAGTTGGCCGAATCATTTATTGCCGGGAAGGTTGAGTTCAAGCGAATTTTGGGCGATGTTTCCGTTCTGGAACAAAAAGCTGCTGGGTTATCCGCTAAAATCGGCGATTGTGAAAAAGAGCTGAGCACTTTGGAAATTAACTCCTTGGAAGAACTCAACAAGTACCGCGAACATTATGAAAACTATAGTAGCGATAGCAATCCGTTACGTTGGAGAGATTTTGATTTTACACACATATAAAAAATTATGAAGAAGCAAATAATAGTTTTTATTTTGGCCATAAGCACGATGGTATTTATCAGTTGCGAAACGGAATGCGAGAAGGTGACGACCAAAAACATAACGGTGCTGATTGATGCTACCGATTCACTTTTGATTAGTAAGGCGAAGCATGAACTTAGAAAGGAGAATTTCGAACAATTGATCAATCAGGAACTAGGCATTAAAGAAGACCCCAAATGTTTTACTGTAAATTATGATTTCGGAATCATTTCTACCCAGAGTTATTATAACCCGACCTCCACGGCACTTTCTCATACGAATTGGGGACAAGCAAGAAATAAATTGGTCATTGGCTGGCGCGATTTTTATGCATCCCATGAAGAAAATTTGAAAAGTTTAGATTCCATAGGCATCATGGAAAGCACCTCGCTTTTTCCCACCTTGATAAAGGCCATCAATAAAACAGAGGGCACTGTAATAGTCGTGAGTGATTTAATAGAGAACAATCCTGCGGTTAATTTTTATAAAAACCCACCCACTACCCCTGAGCAAATGGATAAGGCCTACGATAAGATGGTCAACTATTATTTGCCGGATATCTTAAATCAAAAAGACAAACGGGAGGTCATTTTTATTGTGATGTCGGAGCCAAAAAACGACGCGGTTGTGCATAAGGCAAGGGCCTTTTGGAAATACACCTTAGAGCAAAATCTAGGGCTCAGTGTCTCCTTCGCTGACGGAATTTCAACCCTGTAGCCATGCCTGCAATAGTGGTATATCTGATTCTTATTCTTTTGGCTTTAGTGGCTTGTGTTCTTTTTTATATCCCGAGAAAGAATTGGTTCAACCTATGCGTTATTAAAGAAGACGGTTGGAGCACCATGAAGATTCTTTTTATCGGCATGGGCACGAGCCTACTTTGTTTTGTGCTCAGCAAATTACTTTTTTCAGCTTTTTGTTTGAGCATCTCCTCCAGTATTATCGAATACAACATATTGATGAACAATGTATATTGGTTTGGATCTGAATTACTTTCTCCCTTGCGAAATATCAAATACCCAGTTTCCTATTTTGGACTTCATTCCGTCTCTTATTTTTCAGGGCTGTATGCCTTGCTTTTCTGTTTGAGCAAGCTCAATATTTCTTCGAGTTATAATCTATCCCATGACCGTTTGAAATTACAATTCATGTGTTTGGGCTTGTATCTATTTTTTGAAACCTTGCTGTATGTTTCCTATCCCTTTCAAACCTTCGAAAGTGGTTGGCGTATCTTCCATAATTTTTTTGCGGTTTTTCTGGCCAGACTTCATTTTACAGCCTGTCTTTTTATTGCTGCTTGGCTTCATTTTCACTACCCCTGGGTGAAAATGGCTTTGCATTCAAAAGTACTTTCTGTTCGTTTCCATTGGCTTAGCGGGGTATTCGATTCGACCAAGAACATGCTATTTTTCTTTATTGGTTTAGGGACACTATTCTTGCTTCCGGCATATATCAGAATGTATGCTACCTCTGATTTCGGAGGGGTAGTGGCTTTACTTTTTAACGGAGGATTGCTTTTTATTTTTTGGAGGTGGGTGAGCCCGGCAATGTATCATTTGATTCGGTTCATTTCCGATTTTGAAAAACGTAAGGCCTGATGAAATGAGCCGTAAAAACCAATTAAAATGGCGTAACATGTTTCTTCGTGAATTAGATCTGACCGAATAACAAAAATGAAAATGAACCGATGAAAGATTGGATAAAAGCTGTAGTAATTATTGGAGGTATCTTTCTGGCACTTATTGTATTCCATGTGATTTGGCCTTCCAAAATGAAGATGGAACCCAATGCGAATTTTATCTCCTCGGTACGTGATGAAGATCATCATCTTTTGGCTGTTTTCGGCGAGAATACCATACTCAACAATCGTTTGACAGCAGAGGAATTGAAAGAATTGAACGCAACAGGGAGATTGAATAAGTTCCCCATTGTGCCGGTCATGTCCTATGGTGAACTTCCGGAGAGTTATGTGTATTTCTTGACCAAGGTGGAAAGCAAAAACTTTTTTGATTTTGGCAAGGACAATGTATACGGAATGTCTTTCTCGGGGATTGCTCGATTATTCAAAGGGAAGGCTGACGGAGGGTCAAATATACCCCAGCAATTACTAAAGAACGCCATCCATAAAAAGGAAGGAATTGGCACTATCTATCTATCTCGAAAATATGGCGAACAATTGGCAGCCTTTCAAATGGTGAAATCCGCGAGTCCAGAAGAGATTTTGTTGGCATATACCAATTATTCGGGCAACTTCTTCTACGAACGTGATTTCTCAGGCCTTATTTTGGCATCCTATGCCATTTTCGACCGCCCTCCGCATGCCCTGAATGACTTGGAAATGCTACTGACGGTAAAAACCTTAAAAGGTGCCAGCGAACTGAAGACCTTGTGCGATGATAGCGTTAGCAACCGTAAATTGATTAAGGCGTACATTTTGAATTTTTTCGAATTGATTGCTGAAGACGAAGTAGATAAAAATAGGTTGAAAGAAATGCAGGCGATGGAATTGAATTTCGCCAAAGGGAATAGCCTAAAAAGAACCTCGGCGCTCACCAATTTTTTCAATAAAAACAAAAAGAAAAGCGAACAACGTTTTGCAACGCAATACATCTCATCAATCACTCATGGGAATCAATTAAAATTGCAAGAAGCAACAACTGCTTTTTCCAAACGATTTCAAAAACAGTTAGGGGTCAAAGGATACGATCTAGAGGTCTCACTGATAGCCATAGATCTCAAAACGGGAAATATCGAAGCCACTTTAGGCAACAGAAAAAATAGTGGGGCCATGGCCAATTTTACGGATTATGGTGAAGGTTTTCAATGTGGGTCTATTCTAAAACCTTTGGTTTTTTTGGAGCTTTTCGAAAATCATGATTTCGATGAAAATACCCAATTGTTCAATGGAGATCTGAAAACCTATCAATATAATCCCAGTAATGTGGGCAAGAAACTTTTGAATAAAGAGGTTCAGGTAGGAGATGTACTCAAATATAGCCTGAACAAAGCCGCGGTAAACTATCGGGTACATGCAGACCCTCTCAAAGTGGCAAGGCATGTGGAAACCAAACTATCTAAATTGGACATCTCGTCAAACCCATCTTATAGTTTAGGCGAATCCTATATTTTGGGAACCAAGACCATGACGCCTTGGGAAGTGGCCCAAGCGTATCAAATGCTTTTAAACGATGGGGAAGCCATTCCTTTAAGTCCCTGGAAATATATCATCGATCCACATTTGCAGGACACGATATTCGACCTACGGTCGAAAAAGCGAATATCTAGCTACTCAAAGGCAAGTGCCAATAGTATCAAAAGCTTTTTGCCCAAGGCTTTTGAAACTGGCGGCACTTGCCATCGTTTACTCCGGTATTTGCCAAAAGAAAGACAATACTACGGCAAGACCGGTACTACGGGCAAAGCAAAAGACGGCTGGACGGTTCTAAGCGATGGCCAAAAATTGATTGTTGTGTGGGCAGGCTATGTAAAAAATGAAGACGGCATTCTAAAGCGAAAAGGGGCACCGTCGATACCTTCAAAATCAGGTGCAGGATCAGCTGGTATTCTCGCTGCCTTGGCGTATACTAAATTGTACAAGTAGTTTTTCGCAATCCACATTCCATTGTATTTAGACACCTCTCTAGATTACTTGTAAGCTATTCTTTCTTTCATATCACGACCAAACCTTAACTTAGCAAAAACTTCGGTTATTGAATGAGAAGTGTTGTCGATGAATGATTTGGATAAAAATAGCAAGATAAAACCTCGGAAAAATAATAATTCCGAGCAGACATCATCCGACATAACTCAAGCAAAGAAACTGGAGACCTATTTAATACTGCTTTATCAGGCATACCTTAAGGGAGAAACCGACGTAGAACCTGTAATCAAAGCAAGCATTTTTAGAAGGGTCCATCTGGATCAAGAATTCGCACTTAAGATTCGTATCATTCAATCCGATTACATTGATAATGGCCGTAAAAACTTTCAAGGCGAATGGAACAACGAACATGATATTCTTTTTCCAAAGGTAGAACCCAAAAAGGTGAAATCTTTGAGCAAAGAACGCCAAGACGCCATTCGCTCATACAAAGCGGAGGTTCTTAAATTGCTGTAAAATCTACTAGACGATTATTTTTGTCCGTAATCCCAATAAATACTTTTCGATGATCTTTGGGTCGATTTTTTTGCTGATTGGGAGGTGGTAAAAATCTATAATAGCCGGTAATAATGTAGCCGCTATTTTTAGGGCGATTTTTTTCCCTTGCCTACATGCCCATTTGCGTTGTGCTTCGAAAGCGGTCTTTTCCGAACCATTCAAAATTTCAGGAAATTGTTGACCCTCAATAAAACGCTTACGCAGGATCTCTTTTTTTGTGGGCTCGAAATTTGATAGTTCGATCCAGTCTTTCACACTTCGAATCATTTCGAGCAGCAGTGTACTCTTATGTTCACCCCAAAGTGTATCGAATACGCCTGGTTCTGCCTCGACATGAAATTCTGAAGAACTCTCCGAATATGGTATTTTGCTTTTAAGCACATTTACATAATCGATACAAAGATTTTTAACGACCGGGTAATAGTAGGTTGTGATTTTTGCGCTACATTTTTCCGGCACCAAGCTGCCTGATCGCAATCTTTTAAGCTCTTTGATGTACAGATCCGAGAAAATGCTCTTGGCATGACCCTCAAGGTCATTTTTTACACCACAGCGCAGTAACCAATGTTTAATCAAGGGTTCAACTGCAGAATAAAATTGTCGGTGTTTTTTGGTATTACCCGAATCGTTTAAATAATCGTAAACGGTGTTCCAAGAAGGATTATATAGTGTTTTGTGCCCCATGATTAGATTTTGGTCTAAGACACCGTTTTGAAATATGCCGATTATTTTTTTATGCCCCTTTTTGCGCCATTCTTCGTTAAAATTTTCTACCGTAGCTAAGGCTAGGGTAGAAAATTTTGCCTAAAATGACATCAAAAATGAACTCTAAAAATTCTAATCACACATTCCACAACAGTTTCCTGGTGATTCAAAAAATGCGTTGGTAAGCAGTTTTTAAAGTAAAAATTCTATATAAGAAGTTTTTATGGGATACTATTATATAACGGAAGTTTCGAATACTTATTTTAATACAGGATCAAGTATTGCTTAAAATACCATTAGAAATGAAGTCTCTTGAAGAGGAACGGAATGAACACTCATACTACCCCCATGCAAATGCATGATTTGTTTTGATAAACTTAGGCCAATGCCCGTACCCGTATCTTTTGTGGTGAAGAACGGAACGAAGATTTCGTCCATCAGTTCCGCGGAAATACCGGGGCCGTTGTCAACAACCCGTATATACTTTTTGTTGTCTTTGGTAAGGCCTGCGGTCATTTTGATTTTTCCGTCTTCTTGCCCGTTCAATGCCTGCAATGCATTTTTACAAAGGTTGATCAAAATTTGGGAAATCTGTTTTTCATCAACATACAATTCAAGGTCATTGGGATGAACTACTATTTCAAAATCAGTGGGTTGATCATCGTTTTCTTGACTCATCAAGACGTTGACTTTATTCAGTAAACCTTCCGCATTGATCAGGCCTTTGTCCGGTTTTGGAAGGCTTAGAAAGCTTCGGTATGATTGCACGAAATCCATTAAATCACCCCCTTGGTCCTTTATTACTTCAAGGCCCTTGACCGTATTTTGTATATGACTTTCATTGAAGTCCGCTAAAGGAACCAGTCCGTTGTTCGTTTTGTAATACTTTAAAATGGATTCCGATATCGAGGTAATCGGTGTTATCGTGTTCATGATTTCGTGGGTCAATACACGGATCAATTTCACCCAAGAATCGGTTTCTTTTTCATCGAGTTCTTTATGAATATCCTGCACCACAACGAGCAGCAACTCTTTCCCCTCTGAAGATACCGTGGTAGACTTCAAGGCCAATTGTTTCTTCTCCCTTTCGTTAGTCAACTGCACCAGCTTGCGTTCAAAGGGTTGCAAGCCTTCAAAAAGCTCATAGAGTTTTTGGTCCACTTGCTTTAACTGCTTGATATGATTTAAAGGCGTATAATCGAATAAATGTTCGGTCGTGGAATTGGCAAAAAGAATGTGCCCCTTTTCATTAATCGTCAAGATACCGATGTCGGCCTGCTTGATGATTTCTTGATAGTATTGCTCTTGGGCTTGTTTTTTTAAATGGATATCCTGAATCATCTCATTGAGCATATTCAAACTATGGTTCAATTCTTCCAGCGACTTGACACTAAGTTTTTCAGGAAAGCGTAATGTAAAATCCTCATTCTTTATCGCATCAAAAAAGTAGGCTATTTTTCGATTGGTCTGATTTACGTAGTAGATCAGGGAATAGGTCATGGAAATTAGAAAGACCAAGGCTAAACCGGCCAGGATATACCGTTCGCTGAAAAAGAGAAAACCTACCGCCAGCGCGGAAGCCGAAATCAATAGGATTCTAAAGACTAATTGTAGATATATATTTCTGCTGACCATTTTTTAAGTTCAATCCCGATAGCTATCTGGACACTGTCTCTTATACACATCTCCGAGCCCACGAGACCTTCT
>JARFRH010000184.1 GCA_029287355.1 Maribacter sp.
CACAGCGAAAAAATAAAATTGTCATATAAAAAGATCTTTCTATCTAAACTTTCATATGCTCTGGTTCCATAATTTTAATTGTTTAGTTGATTGATGTAGATCTTGAAAATTCACTTTTTGAAGACCGAAATTTGTGAGGTATCTCAATTATAACGTAACAAAATGATAATTGACCTTTAAATGTTAAAGTTGCATTATCAGCCTGATTTTTCTATTAAAAATAGAAAAGGAGGCAGATATGCAAAAAGACCAATTACAAAATTTCAATCCAAACCATCTTCACGGGTGCCACCCATTAGATCTCCGAAGCTATTTTGGAGAATCTTCATTTTGTCTTACAGTTAAAAATCCGAAAGAAACTTCTCCGCCGATTTCCCACCGGCTCCTTTTACTGAAACGTATTTTGGGCGATATCTTTCGAAGCGATCTTCCAGCAAAAGATCATTTTTCAGAATATCTGCGCCAGAAGTATCGTCGCAACTGCAGACCCAATACCCTTCGCCAGACAGCTACTTCCTTGAACCAGTTTCTCTCTTTTTGCCGGGATACAGGCAAACAGTATCCGGAGCAAATGACAAGAGAAGATATTGAAGCTTTTATAGAGTTATTGCAGGATCGCGGGTTAAAACCCAACTCGGTATGCACCCGGTTGCGTGATGTTTATGCATTTATTCGGTTTTTAATTGAGAGGAAAGTTTTGGGATATGAACTATTGGAAAGACGGATAAAGATTAAACTTCCGAATCGTCTGCCAAGGGCCATTGATCCTGAGGATCTAAAGCAATTGTTGTCGGCAATTGACAAGGTCCGTGATCGGGCATTGCTATTGCTTTTGTTGAGAACCGGCATGAGAATCGGTGAATTGTTAAATACGAAAGTACATGACGTGGATTTAAACAACCATAGAATCTTAATCTATCAGGCACAAAAAAACGGTGTTGGCCGGGTAGTTTATTACAGTGAGGATGCAAAAGAAGCCCTGTTGTCTTGGCTTCGAGTCAGGAATACCCTCAAAGAAAATCTTTTCTATGGTCAGGGGCATAGGCCGTTGTCCTATGAGGCAGCCCGTTGTATGTTCAATAAATATTTGGAGAAGGCAGGCTTATTGTATAGTGGATATACGCTGCATTGTTTAAGGCACACTTTTGCCACGGATCTCTTAAACGCCAGGATACCGTTAGAGTGTCTGCGAGTTCTTTTGGGGCATACCAGTCTGGAGGTCACCAGAATATATGCACGTCTCACCGATAAAACCCGTGAAGAGGAATACTTTATGGCCATGGAACGAATATTAAAAGGAGAGTCCGATGCGGATGACCCATGTGATTATTAACTTCAGGCGACATCTAAAGCGTCGCAACTACTCGCCGCATACGGTCAAATACTATCTCAACATTATTAAACAGTATGTGATCTGGCTGGATGTACCGCTTGAACAGGCAACTTCTGGGAAAATAGATGTTTATATCGATCATCTACACAAAAAACGGATGAATCCTGCAAGCATCAACTTGTATTTGGTCATCATACGGGTGTTCTACAATTATTTGAGATACGATGAAAGGGTTGACTTGATAAATCCTGTTAAACGAAATCACCGCCTCTGTGTCCCCAAACCGCTGCCACGAAGTCTGCGCGATCAGGAGGTTGAAAGACTGTTTGGTGTGATCAAAGGTAAACGCGATATTGCCATATTCAAGTTAATGCTCAGGTGCGGCCTCCGGGTCGAGGAAGTAGCCAACTTGAGTCTTGGCGACATTGATCTCAAGCGGCGCAGGATTCTTGTACAGCAAGGAAAGGGAGGAAGGGATCGAGTCGTATACATCAGCGATGATGCCCATGATGCGCTGGTTGCGTATCTGAAGATCCGATCTCATTATCGGGTTAAAAAAGTCTTTTTAGTTGAAAAGGGGACCTATAAAGGCCAACCCATCTCAGTAAGGGGTATTCAGAAACGGATAGAATATTATGCAAAGAAAACCGGGTTAAAGGTCTCCTGTCATCGGTTACGGCACACCATGGCCACCCAGCTCTTAAATGCTGAGGCCGAGGTGGAGACCATCCAGGATCTTCTGGGTCACAACTGGATCACGACCACCCAGCGATATTGCAAGGTGTCTAACCTGAAAGTTCAAAGAGACTACTTCAAGGCCATGAGAAATGTTCTGCAACGCTCGGAACAGCCACTTTTAAACCAATTTTTTGTTCCTGGATGATGGTTGGATATCAATTATTGCTTGACATTTATAAAATTATAAAGGAGTTTAATAGAGAATAACCTACCAATAATAATAGAAAAATTAGAATTTGTTGCGTTTTATCTCAATGTATCTGTAATTTTGAGGTTTTGGGCAAACCACAATATCTATGATTCCACATAATTTCAAAAAATCAACACTATCTATTGTAATCCACACTGGTTAACTGGTATTAAACATCAAGCACTATGGCAAAGATTCTCCACTTTTTCATATTTAAAGCCTACCACCATGAGTATCAATCCCATTTTATAAAAATGAGCTCTAATTGTTTTTCGTCACTTTGGTTTGGAATTAACGTTGCGAAGAATTTAAACAATAATGTACATCACCACATAGACGATTTTGGGATCAGATCATCATTCCGCCTGAATTATATGGGGAACTGATAAAAGCAAGTAACATTGGAAATTCCTGAACAATAATTTTTTCAGATTTCGTATTGTTATCATGACAATCCCAGTC
>JARFRH010000236.1 GCA_029287355.1 Maribacter sp.
CCGTAGCAAATACCCAGTAGCGGTTTTTTGCCCTTGATTTCCGATAAATCGGGGTGTGGAGCATCTTCAGCCCTAACAGAAAACGGAGAACCCGAAAGAATTACCGCTTTGTATTCAGAAAGGTCTTCCGGTAGTTTGTTATACGGCTTTATTTCAGAGAAAATATTCAGCTCTCGAACACGTCTTCCAATAAGTTGTGTATACTGAGAACCGAAGTCTAGAATCAGGACTTTGTTTTGCATGGGCAAAAATAGGAAAATCGAAAATTTGAGAAAGGGTTATCCAGGGATATTTGTGATAGGTTTTTAACAAGTAGTGAAATAGTAGGGAATTATCGGATACCCTAATCGAAAACTAATTCTACATACAGGCCTCAGAACTTATAATGTTGCCCCCCCATAGTGAAGAGTTCATCCAAAAATAGTATTTTAGAAGAGTCCCCCCGTCAAGCAATACGTTTATGAAAAAAGCGATTAGCCTATTTGTTTTTTTAGCAGGTGCTTATGTATCAACACTCCATTCACAGGAAAATAAAAACTGGATAGTCTTCTGAAAGTTTATGCAGCACTTCCAGAAAATGAACAAAAGGTTAAAGCGGCACATGCGCTCTACGATTTTCATTACAACGCATCACCCAAAAAGGCCCTAGAGTACACCAAAGAGGGGCTAGCCCTTGCTGAAAAGATAGGCTACCCATACGGTATCGCAGAATCTTACTATCATATTGGAAGGGACTTCAAGAATAAGAGAGTTTTGGATTCAGCAGATTATTATTATCACAAATCCCTTAACAAGTTTATCGAAATAGACGCGCTAGTAGAAGAGGGTAAAGTGAATCATCATTTAGCCATTATCCAATCTTATCGAGGGAATTTCGATAAGGCCCATGAAATCGTAGACCTTAATCTGGAATTTTTCACCAACGAGGTCTTGGACTCCACCATGCTATTGCGGTTCTATAGTATGCAAGCCGGCATACACATCAACCAAACGAATTATAAAGCGGGAATTGAGAGTGCTCTTAAGTCACTTGAGCTCGCGGAAAAATTAAAAAATAAGGTTCGTAAAGCACATGCCTTAAAAGATCTGGCCGATCTTTATCACTACACAGGAAACGAAGAGCAGGCCATCAAATATGAAAAAGAGGCATTGGCCATATATGAGGAAATGAATGACAAAATCTTTATTGCAAATATATTAAATGACCTAGGAAACACGCACTATGGGCTTGGAAGGTACCAAGAGGCTTTGGAGTATTTAGAAAGAAGTTTGCCCATTTCGGAGGAAATTGAGGCCAAGAGTTTAATAGCCATTACTTGCTCAAATATCGGTAAAACCTTAGTTATTCTGGGTCACATTGATCAAGGCATTGTCTATTTTGAAAGATCGCTTCAAATCTCAAGGCATGTGACCAAAATTCCCCGAAATGAAGTGTGGGCCCTAAAACATCTGGGAGATGCGTACAATAAATTAAACCAACCACATAAGGCCTTGCCCTTTTTAAATAGGGCAGTTCCCATAGCTCACTCCATAGGTATTCAAGACGACTTATATGGTTCCCTCCAGAAACGATCTATATCATATGAACTCCTGGGCAATTTGAGTTATGCTTTTAAGGATTTCAAACGTTTTGAAGCCGTAAAAGACACCGTATACAACATAGAGAAGACTAAGGAAATCGAACGACTGACCATGGTATTCGAAACTAAAAAAAAAAGAACAGCAATTAGCCCTTCAAGAAAATGAGATTATTGTACTCGAACAAAAAGTGAAAATCAGCAACTTACAAAAACTTGTATTAGGTGGTGGGCTCGCCCTTTCATTATTGGTCGTAAGCATTGGTTTCTATGGTTTTCGCCAAAAAATAAAAAGCAACAAATTAGAAAAGGAAAAGTTGGATACAGAACTCGCCTTTAAGAAGAAGGAACTGACCACCCATGCCATGCATCTTGCCAAGAAGAACGAGGTTTTGGAAACAGTGAAACAAAAAGCCCATGAATTAAAAATTTCCAATACTGGAGATCAAGGGTATCAGCAACTTATTCAAACCATTAATTTCGATCAACAGGACGACAAGAATTGGAGAAATTTTATTCACTATTTTGAACAAGTACATAAGGATTTTAGTAAAACGGTAAAAACCAAATACCCGGAAATTACTAATAACGAGCTTCGATTAATGGCCCTTTTGAAAATGAATCTTTCCTCAAAAGAGATTGCCAATATTTTGAACATTTCCATTCCCGGAATCAAAAAAGCACGGCAGCGATTACGCAAGAAAATGCAGCTTTCTTCGACCGATTCACTTGAAAATGCTGTTTTAAGCATTTAGTAAACCCTCAGTAAATACTACGCTTTACGAATTATTTTGGTGGAGTATACCATTTGTCTCCCCTCTTTTTTTTATGCCCTGGAATGTGCGGCCTAGGTTTGTGGTGTTGTCAGTTCAACAATCAAGTTTTGTGGTCTTGCTCGGTTCGATACTGCAGATCAAAACCGAGTAGGTCACACAAAGCAAAAAAGAAGTTTAACCACAAAACAAATAGATTATGAAAACGCTGAACAAATTTTTTAGACTTGTGTTGTTAATAGTATTGACCCTTGGCCTTACATCTTGTAGTAAGGAAGAAATGGAACCACCCATACAGGTGATTGACACCGATAAAGATGGTATTGCCGATGCAAACGATAACTGTCCCTCCGTAGCGGGCCCCGCAAGCAATCAAGGCTGTCCGGCAAACACCGATGGTGGCGATGGTCAAATCACCAAAAATGACGGCATCACCGAAGAAGATTTGGAAACCTACAAAGGTGATGTCGGAATGGTAATCGACACTAGGGAACTGGCCAAAAAAGGCTATCACCCCGTTAAAGCCCAGCTTGAGGTTCAGGGTACCTCGGCCGATTTTTCACAAACTGTAGATTTAGACCCTTATGCTTTCATGGGCCAAATCAAACTGCCGGTTGAGGACGTCAGCGATGCTGACCTCGTGACCCTAAAAAACGGGGTTCAGGTTATCGCCAAACTGTTCGATGCGGATGGCTCTGAAATTTTTACGGAGACCTTTACAAGCATTCTGTTCAAATCAAACCCTGATCCGGCCACCTGTGACGCCAACGATCTGCCCGATTTGAATGCCGAAGTTGACCTAGTTGAAAACACTCCCTACTTTATACAAGCGGTAAAGTATGCGAACAATCAAGTTGAGCCCGAAAACAGGGCGGCTTTTCGTCGTATTTTACAAGAAAACCAGTTTGATCCGTCGAGTTACTTATACAACAATCTATTGAGCATGACATCCACCATTGAATTCACGGGTGATGAAGAGAATTCCTCCTTCTCTTTTGAAGCCATAGACGGCAAAGCAAACCATTTCAATATTAAACATCAAGCGTCGGACAGCTATTTGAAAAGCGAACTGATGAAGTATGGCCCTTTTGATTTTGGATATAATGGAATAAAAGTAGGCCATGAAAAAACCGATAAGCTCAACCAGCAATTTGTTCTACATAAAGTAGGTAATGGGGTTTACCGTATGACCGATGCCTATTTTGAACCGATCAAAGTCACACCAGGTGTTGGTCTCACTGTAGGTGCCGCTGAGGGCGAGGAATTATTGGTCAGACTGGTACCCATGAATATCGATTGGTCGGTTCAAGAAATCCAAACCCACTATTTGGAGCCTTTATTGCCTGCTGCACAAAATGGATTCAGCTATAACAGTACGCTGATCAATTGCGGTAGCGGTTCTTTGGAGCAGACTATTGGTAACTCCCAGACTGAGGAAACGATCACCTCGGTGGGTTGGGAAGAAAGCTTTTCATTTATGTCGAGTAGCACCTCAAGTTTCTCATTGACCTTGGGCATGGAAGTCGAAGGGAAGTTCTTCGGCAATGGTGCCAAATATTCGGCAGCAGCAACGGCCAGCACCGAATTTACGACCCAAAGTTCAACGGAAACAAGCAATTGGAACGAGGCGACCGGAACGACAAGTCAAACCTTTTTCTCAGAACGTACCATTACCGTACCTGCCAAAAGTGCCGTTCTCGCTTATGACGCTTTTCAACGCTATGACGACATAAAGGTCAATGTCGTACAGCGGGTTCAGGTCAAAGGCCGAAACCAAATCAACAATATGGCCCTGAGCGGCAGACAAATCGCTACGCAATTCCACTTTAATGGTTTTGATGGGGTAATCACTCAAATCGGCCCTGATTATGCCGAAGTCACCATACGAGCTGTGGCCACCATGGACAAGATTTTCAATTCTAAGAGCGATTTGCAAGAAGTCAGTTCGAATTGTGGGGGATAGACTTTAAGATCAATCGTAATTTGCCTTAAAACAGACCCTCGGGTCTGTTTTTTGTTGGGTAAGTATGTGATTCACATTTTAGAGAAAAAATGTATCTTTAAAACAAACCAAACACCTATGAAACCCAAAATCGTTTTTTGGTTTTTGTTTATCGGTATCATATCTGCCCCGCTCTGTGCCCAACAAAATAAAAAGCTTGATAGTACATTCAGGTACTATCGCAGCACGGATAAAAAGGTTGATAGTCTAGCCCGAATTGCTTTTAAAAAAGAGGATGATACCTTAAAAATCCATGCATTAGGCGTTTTGTACAATAACTTTCGATTTAGTCAACCTTTACTTTCCAAGAGATTTGCAAAACAAACCTTGGAAATTTCAAAAAAAATTGATTTTAAGGAAGGCCTTGGATGGGGCAATTATTTTCTAGGTGCTTTCTTCATCAGTTCGGCCAGGCTTGATTCTGCAAGATTTTATTATGAAAAAGCATTACAAATACACCAAGCTTTGAATAATAAAAAAAATACGGCCATAGTTCTTTCGTCTTTGGGCAATACGTATGAATTGGAGGGCAATTATGATATGGCCATTGAAATAATGGAAGAATCCAATCTGATCTTTAAAGAAATAAACCTTTATAACTATGCCATAACATTAGGTAATATTGGAAATATATACATCAAAAAAGGGCATTACAGATTAGCATTGGAAAAGTCTTTGGATGCCTTAAAAATATTGGACACCGTCTATAATAAACCTTGGCGTAAGGCCGATGTTCAACGTCAGGTTGGAAATATTGAGTTTTTTCAAAGCAACTATGATAATTCTATACGCTATTTTTCCGAAGCCTTGAAAATATACGAAGAGCAAAATGATAAATTATATATCGCAAATATCTCCAATGATATTGGAAATACGCTTTACCAGAAGAACGAATATGAAAGGGCTTTGGATTATTTCGAAAAGAGCCTGAACTTGGCACGTGAAAATGAATTTTCAAATATCGAAGGGAATGCCTTATCAAATTTGGGTAAAGTGCATGCCAAAAAGGAAGACTTCAAAAAGGCACTTGACCATTTAAAAGCTGGTCTTTCCATTCACAAAAAAAATAATTTTGTAGCCAATATTCTAGAGACGCAGAATGAAATTGCCAGTACCTATTTGGATATGGGCAGACCCTTTGATGCCTTACTTTTTTTAAATCAGACTTTGAGGTATTCCGACTCGGTCGGTTTTATAAACGAATCAATAAACGCTTTAAAATATAGGGCCATTGTTTTTGAGCAAACGGGCCGTTTAATCGAAAGCATCGCTGATATAAAACAATATCAAGCCCTTAACGATACCCTCTTCAAAACAACCAAATCGAAACAAATAGAGGAATTACGCACCATTTACGAAACGGAAAAAAAAGAACAACAAATCGCGCTACAAGAAAAAGAAATTACGGTTTTAGAACAAGAAGTATCGATAAGCAATCTTCAACGACTATTAATGGGCATTGGCCTATTACTTTCCGTTATTGGATTCTATGCGCTTCGCCAGAAAATGAAACGCAACAAACTGGAACATGAAAAAGTAGATGCCGAATTGGCATTTAAAAAGAAAGAATTGACCACACATGCCTTAAATCTTGCTCGTAAAAACGAAACCTTGGAAAACTTGAAGGCCAAGGCCCAAGAACTAAAAGAAAAAGAAGGTGCGGCTTCGGGCTACAGCCAATTGATCCGCACGATCAATTTCGATTTACAAGACGATAACAATTGGGAAAACTTTGCCCGTTATTTTGAAGACGTTCACAAAGATTTCAATAGCAACGTCAAATCAAAATACCCAGAAGTCACCTCCAATGAATTGCGTCTTTTAGCCCTTTTAAAAATGAATTTATCTTCCAAAGAGATTGCCAATATTCTCAATATTTCCCCTGAAGGAATCAAAAAAGCAAGGTATCGGCTTCGAAAAAAATTACATATCACTACCGAAGACTCATTACAAGACCTTGTGTTAAGCCTTTAAATAAAGGAGCTCTCAGCCTGTCCACCTATTGTCCTCATCATCTTTTCAGGGTGTCCACCTCTTGTCCACCCTCTTTTTTTTTCTTCCTGAAACCATCAGCCTAGGTTTGCTTTGTCATTAGGTTGACAAATCAGTTTTGTGTTCTTGCCCGATTAAGGGCCGCAAACCGTTAACGGGCAAGTCACACAAAATGCAGTATAATTTTTAACCACGTAAAAATAGTATCATGAAAACACAAAACAGATTTTTCGGCAAAGCAATGTCGCTGCTTTTTATCATATTAATTTTGGCATGCAGCAAAGACGATTCTGTGCCGGATCCCGTCATAGACCCACCCAATGGAGGTGAAAACACTTTTTCAGAAGTTATAGCCCTAGGTGCGGATTTTGAATCGTTTCCCCAGTCACGAACTGAGGATGTGCTGAGTGAATCGGAACCCGAAAACGAAGATTATGAGGAAGAGGAAGCCGGAGAAACCGTAGAAAAACGATGGGTATGTACCAGAAAAACATTGAGTGTATTAGACGGCAACGGGCAATTTCCACTATTTGATACAAATGCCGATGTGATCTATCCAGGTGCATTGCTGCAGGGTAAAACATTAAGGAACGCCACACCTTCCCCTATTGTTGTAAAACGGGCCGGAGGCACCGTCTCTTACAACCTCAACAACGGAAATCTCAATTCGAGCTTTATGGTCGATGAAGTAAAGAAAAGTTCAATACAAAATGGGATGAACACCATTATAGCAGGTGCAGGTGATGTAGTGCCCGCGAACTTTCAGCTTGACATTGTGCAAATAGAATCTGAAAGTCAATTGGCCATTGAAATGGGACTCGACGTACAAACGTTCACTACAAAGGTTTCGGCGGATTTGTCTTTTAGTACGGAGAAAACATTTAACAGAACTCTGGTCAAATTGAATCAATCTTATTACACCATGAGTTTCGACCTTCCTACCAGCCTCGATGAGATTTTCGACCCCGGTGTAACACCACAAGACCTAGCTACTTATGTGCAACAAGACAATGCAGCTACTTTTATTTCTTCCGTGACCTATGGTCGTATATTCTACATGCTTGTGGAATCTACTTCAAGCCGTCAAGAGATGTCGGCCAAATTGAATGTCGCTTACGGTGCTTTCAAGAACAAGGTCGAGGGCGAGCTAGGGGTAAGTGCTATGGAAGAACTCAATGATCTAAAAATCAAGGTCATCGCCTACGGTGGGGATGCAGCCGGTACTTTCCAACTAGCCGGTGAAACCAATATTTCCGATATCGCTAATAAGTTGGCGGAAAGTACGGATGTGAGGGCAGGTTTGCCACTTTCATATGTGGTTCGAAGCGTAGAACGTCCCGATCAAATCGTGGGTACTAAACTGGCCACCGAATACGATGTTGTAAATTGTGTGTTGAAGGGAATTTTGCCTCCTCAAGGTCTACAGTCTTTAGTGGATATTTTTAAAGGCGATGCCGATGGTGGTGGCATCGGTGCCATGGCCCACATAGCGGATAGTAATATTCTTGTTTTCAATAAAGAAGGAACCAAATACGCTTGGTACAATGGCAATAGCGGTGCAGTAAAAGCCATATTTGATATCAAGGAAGCGAATTCCCCTCTTGGAATCGTTCCTTTAGATCATGTTGGGGCTGCTATACAACTCAGCGATAATAGGATTTATCTATTCGATAAAACCGGTCTTCTTAATTCTAGACTAGCATATACCAAATCAGATACGGCCAACGCAACCAATGGTGATGCCCCGACAACACCTATTGGTACTTATACCACGGGAGGAGATGCCGGAGATTCTATCTTCCTGGTCAATAGTGCCTTTGGCGATAGTGGAAATTTCCAATTTGCAGGAAGGGGTTTTGAAGCCGGGGCACGCGTAGGGGATAGCACTTTTGCCCTATTTGCAAAACCAGGTGATGAATACGCCTTATATTCAACGAACAACAATGGGGTTTGGCAAAATCCGTTAGCGGCTACCACTTGGTTCGACGAAATTGACAACATAAGTGGAACCTTGTTCGAAAAAGTAGGAGCGGCTGCCTTTATAGAGTTTGGAGGAAGTAGTGGTAGATGGTATTTAGTTAATGATACCGGCGATCAAATTATGGAATATTTGTCTTCGCCCACAAGAACATTCAATGGCCCTTGGGTCATCAATTAAGTTTGGTTCGAATTAGTGGTAAGGCCTCGACAAACTTGTTGGGGCTTTATCTTTACAGCGTTAAACTAGAGCGAATAATGACAAGTTACGGTTCAAATAATTTAATATAAATTACTGGTTTTTATCTACTTAAACCCTTTCCTACAAATTACCTCGGCAGCCTTTTTTAAACATTTCCGTTATTCATAGCCATTCAAACTTAAAGCAATTGGCACAACATACCATATGTGAACAAAGTACCCTGAAAGTCATTACAGGGAATCGCCGTAAGGAAAAAAGGAATTGAAATAGACCAATAAAAAAGCCCGGGAACCACCCCGAGCTTAAACTCATTCCGATCTAAGAATCGGAAACAACCAACCTCTTTAAACGAACTTTCTTTTTCTTATCTGTTCGATTAGACGAATGGCGTTCGCCTTGCTTACATTTTTGTATGGAAATTCTTAGGGGGAATAAGATCCTTCGCGCAAGGAGATGGTCAAAGAATGCGTTCTGTACATTACAACAATGTCAACTCAATCTATTTCAAAGGCCAATATCATATCGACCGAGCGCTGCGTAACAGCGTGTTTAAAAAGCAAAAGTCCGGGAACCACCCCGGACTTTTCATCAAAATCAAAAAACCAACCTAAACACATAAACTTATTATAAATCATTCAGCACACCATATAGCTAATTCAATATACGTGCTGAAATCAAAATCAATTTCATAGCAATTTGTATATAGAACACCACAGGATTAAAAAACCCTACCACATTGTGGTAAATTTTGAATAAATATATTTTTAAGTGATATCAAAACGTCTCATAGATGCACGGATACTTTTAGTATCTTTAAGTGAACTTTTAAGTCAGTAATTATGTCAGAGGTCTTTTTCAAAGAACTAAAAGACGAACTACAAAAAGGTGTGACTGAAAAAGATCATCCTTTTCGGTATTGCACTTTGGCCACAGTTGGAATTGAGCGGATGGCACGCCTCCGTACCATTGTGTTGCGTGAAGTCACGGAAAATTTGGAACTCATATTTTATACTGATAAACGTTCGAAGAAACTAATCCATATCAAAGAGAACAGCATGGTCAGCATGCTCTTTTACCATCCTAAGAAGTTATTGCAATTAAAAATCGAGGGTTTGGCGAGGGTACTTAACGATGACGCAAGAATAAAAAAACATTGGAGTGGTATCCAGACGGATAATCGTAAGGATTACAGTACTTCCAAAGCACCTGGCACTACCGTACAAGATCCTGATTTGATTGAATACCTTAACAAAGAGAACCATTTCTGCATCATTGAAGTCACACCCTTCAAGATGGAATATTTAAAGCTTAAACGACCCAATCACATTCGCATTCGTTTTTCAAAAACCGATATCGACTGGCATTCGGAATTCTTGGTTCCTTAGCACGTAATTACTGACCTAGTTCTCGTTAATCCGTTGATTTTCATAGCTAAACGGCAATTCAAAAAAAAGTTCATTTTGTCAATAATTGCGATGAATGGCACAGGATGCTTCTCTTATCCGAATTATTGGCACATTAAACGACTTTTATTAGATTTTTTTATTGACTTCGCTTGGGGATACTAATTTTATAGGGAAACCCAAATCAATTTACCTATGCAAGATTCAAACTTTATTGGTACTACAAATCAAGATAATGTAGAATATTCTTTCAGCGATGCCTTGTTGCATCTATTTCGAACCGAAACCATTAGCATTAAAGGTGAAGTGGACGAATCTTAGTACCACTCACTCCTATGGTCGCTTTGCATAAAGAAACTAAACGTAAATCTCAAGAACTATGATTAAAAAACTACGCTACCTTTCAAATTCTAAAATTTGTTTAGATCAGTTTAGAATATCAATGCTTACACAGGTACTACTCTTAATGGGTCCGGCAAGTACTATGTTGGTCGTATAAGGTCTTAGCCACCGATTAAAGCAAATTAGTTCTTTAAGTGTTCAAAATAACAATAACCTAAACCGTTGACCAATTTTGAAAAGCTGCAATCTTTCGATTGCAGCTTTTTTTTGTATGTATCGGAAAGACGAAAGCGTATTCCCGATTCCAAAGAAAGACCTATTAAAAAAATAAGGCCGGTATACTAGTGATGCGTCAGTATATCAAAATGCAAATCAAGAGGCTTCAATACCGCTATTAACTCGGGAATTAGCGCTTCTCCCCTTTCCAGATATAATTCAGAGAAATTTAGATTTCGTTCTTGAAGGGATTGCCCCGGAAAAAGCTCGTTCTGAATTTCGGTCATTCGACGCACATGATCTTCGAGTTTGCGCTTTTGTGCTTTGAGCAAGCGTTTCTCAAGATGATCAAGTCCTTTTTTCTGTTTGACTTCCTGGGCCTTTACAGCGCCAAGAAAAGAAGCATCGGTCTTTTCTGCCAAATAGTATAACGCTTTGAACTGCTCCTCAAGTAATTCCTTTTGGGGTGAGAAGTCGATATCGATGTTCGAGATATCCCGTATTTTCTTATTGATGAAACTATTTTGATTTAAGAAAAGGTCTTCCGGAGCCAAATCCAATTTTTTCAACTTATCACGTTGCTTTTCTGAAACGACCAAGGCCGAGTTACGTACCAATAAAACCGGAAATGCTACTTGCATCGCTTCAAACATGGCCTTCAACTCAAGCCAATAAGCGATTTCCCCGCCTCCGCCGATATAACACAAATTTGGCAAAATGACCTCTTGATAGAGCGGTCGCGCAATAACATTAGGTGAAAAACGCTGTGGGAATTCATCAAGCTCCTTTAACAGTTCACTCTCGCTCCATGTAATATCCGTATCGTTCACAAGGTAGCTGTCATCTCTTTTGATGATGCGCTCTCGAACACCGGGTATCAGATAAAAATAATTGATTTCACGTGGGTTGACCTGTATAGTGTATGCATCTGAAACCTGCTTCAAAGCACTTGCGGATTCCGATACTTTGGCAAATGAAAGCGCCTTCAAAATATCCTTCTTGGCGTAAGGTACCATCAGGCTTTTTAAAGCTGCATCATCCCCATCTACAATTACAAGTCCGTATGCTCCAAAAAGGGCATTGGCAAGATAACGGGTTGCATCGGTCAGGGTTTCGTGTTCTAAATATGCCTTGGTGAATAATTCTTTCAGCGTTTGGGCATTTGCGCTATTTCCTAATCCGGCGGCAAAAGCTTCGAAAACTTCCTGTAGGCCATCCGTAGCCAAATGCCCTACTGCCCCCGAGGCCGATTTGTTCCATTGTAATTTTTTTCCCCCGAAATTGAAATAGTTGATTTCGTCAAAATCATGATCCTCCGTAGCCATCCAATAAACAGGAACAAAGTTGTATTTAGGATATTCTTTTTTAAGAGCTTTCGCCAAATTGATTGTTGAAACGATTTTGTACAAAAAATACAATGGTCCAGTAAAAAGATTCAGCTGATGCCCTGTGGCCACCGTGAAGCTAATGGGCTCTTTCAGCTGTTTGATATGGTCTTGGGTCTTTTTGGAAGTTGTAAAACCAGTATACTGCTTATTCAGGGAATCATATAAAATATCGCGATTTGCTTCAGGAAACTGATTCGCCTTCTCTTCAATTTGCCCAGCAAAATTCTTCAAGTTGGGAAATCGATTATAAAAAGGTCTCAATGCCTCATTTTCATCCAAATAATCGCAAATCAATTCAGAGAAATAGCCGGTTTTCTTGAAAGGCAAACAGTCAATATCCATAGTAAAATTTAAATTCCATAAGTCAAATTCCAAATTCCAAAGGTCAAACTACAAAAAAACGCTTAAGGAATACTAGCATACTATACCAGTAAGAATTAAAAATCCCGTAAATATAAAACTACTGATTTTTAGACGTATTAAAAATACGTTAATTACTTCATCTTATAAATCAGGCACATCAAAGATTAATCGAAGTTATTCAGGCATTATTCATTAGATTTGAGATTAGGCCTAAATGTGACGTCAGATGAAAAAATCAATACTACTATTCCCCCTTTTACTATCATTCAACAGTTTTGCACAAGAGTTAAAATCACCTTCCGAATTTTTGGGCTATGAACTGGGCACGCAGTTCACCAGACACCATGAGGTAGTCGACTATTATCAGTATCTGGCCTCGGAAGCACCAGACCGTGTACAATTGAACGAGTATGGAAAAACCAATGAGCGTAGACCCCTGTTATTAGCCTATATCAGCTCGGCAGAGAACATAAAAAACCTTGAAAGCATTCGAGAAGAACATCTGAAAAACACCTCTGGCCAAGGTAACCCTTCAAAAGCCATTGTTTGGTTGAGTTATAATGTACATGGTAATGAAAGTGTGAGCACCGAGGCATCAATGCAGACCGCATATGAGCTATTGACGAAAAAAGCCGATTATTTAGCGAATACCGTTGTGCTGATGGATCCATGTATCAACCCAGACGGTCGCGATCGTTATGTTAATTGGTACAATGAGACCAAAAACACGCCGAACAATGTAGACCCCAACAGTAAGGAACACCACGAAGGTTGGCTCAGTGGACGAGCCAACCACTATATGTTCGATTTGAACCGTGATTGGGCCTGGCTGACACAGGTAGAAAGCCAACAGCGGCTGAAATTTTTCAATAAATGGTTGCCTCACGTACATGTTGATTTTCATGAGCAAGGCGTAGACAATCCCTATTATTTCGCGCCTGCAGCAGAACCATATCATGAAGTGATTACCAATTTTCAACGCGATTTTCAAAAATCAATCGGAAAGAACCACGCCAAATATTTTGATGCCAACGGTTGGTTTTATTTTACCAAAGAAGTTTTCGACCTCTTATATCCGAGTTACGGAGACACCTATCCCATGTACAATGGTGGAGTGGGTATGACCTATGAACAAGGTGGCAGTGGACGGGCCGGTTTGGGAATCATCACAAGTATCGGTGACACCCTAACGCTAAAAGATAGAATTTCCCATCACCATACCACAGGGCTTTCAACTGTGGAAGTTGCTTCGGAGAACGCCCAAAAACTCAACGATGAATTCAAGAAATTCTATACCAATAAAAACTATACTTATAAAAGTTATGTCTTGAACGGTGAACAAGACAAGATCAATGCGCTTACCAAATTGCTAGATCAGCATGAAATAAAATACCAAGCCGGAAAGGTCGCCACCGTAAAGGGGTTCAGCTATAGAACAGGTAAAATAGGCAGTATGAAAACCACACCGAATAGTTTGGTCATACCAGGTAATCAATCGAAGGGTACGTTGGTAAAAGTGCTTTTCGAGCCGAATGCAAAACTAAGTGATTCCGTTACATATGATATTACCGCCTGGTCATTGCCACATGCCTATGGCTTAGATGCGCTAGCAACAACGATAACGGTACCGGGCGCAGATTACGTAACAAATGAAGTTGCTTCAACCAATTTAAGTGAAAGCGCCTATGCTTTCCTAACGGACTGGAACAGTATGAACGACGCCCGCTTTTTAGCGGAATTGATCCAGGAGAAAATACGGGTGCGTTACAATTACAAACCCTTCTCGCTTGACGGAAAAAACCACAAAAGAGGTACCTTGATCATTACCCGTGGTGACAATAAAAACCACAAAGACTTTTTAGGCACCTTACAAAAGGTTGCCGCTAAACACCAAAAAGCCTTGACGCCATCCCAAACGGGTTTTGTGGATAGCGGCAAAGACTTTGGTTCAGGCTGGGTAAAAATGATCGATAATGTCAAAGTAGCCGTACTTTCAGGAGAGCCGACCTCAACCCTTCGCTTTGGTGAAATCTGGCACTTTTTCGAGCAGCAAATGCATTACCCGTTTGCGGTCATCGATGCAGACTATATGAACCGAGTCGACCTTTCAGAATATGATGTTTTGATATTGCCCGGAGGAAGGGGCTACAGTGACTTTATGAAAGAAAATACCCTAAAGGAGCTTAAAGATTGGGTTCGTAATGGTGGAAAACTCATCGCCATGGGCGGGGCCATAGGTTCCATTTCAGGCGAAAAAGGCTTTGGGCTGGAAAAAAAGGAAATCGAAAAAGACAGCAGCAAATCAATGCAACCCTTTGATGGGTCAGAGCGTGAACGCATCAAAAATGCCATCACCGGGGCTATTTTCAAGACTAAGGTCGATAATACGCACCCCTTGGCCTTTGGGTATGATACTACCTACTTCACTTTAAAACTGGGCAATGATTCCTTTGACTATATGGGCAAAGGCAATGTGGTGTATTTAGAAGAAAACCAAAACAAACCTGTATCGGGTTTTGCGGGCAGTACCGCACAAAAGAACATTGATAAGACCTTGGTGTTCGGTGTTGAGGACTTTGGTCGTGGTAGTGTAGTGTATATGGTCGACAACCCGCTGTTCAGGGGTTTCTGGGAAAATGGAAAACTCTTTTTCGCCAATGCCATTTTTATGGTGGAGTAGTGTTCCGATTCGTTACCATCAAGAATCATTTATAAACGCATGTGATACCTATGGCATACTACTAAACACGTACAAGATTTTTCTTTTTGGAGTTTGATGAAATGACGTCTTAAATAGTAATATAGTAAGGTGTTAGGCAATCCGATTGTTAGGCAAAAAGGGCTTTAAGAATAGAAATTCCATTTCGTTATAACCAATGGGATTTAGAATCCAATAACCCAATGAAATTAGAATTAAACTGTGAAGTTGAGTATTTTAAAGATTTTTTGGAACTCAGTCTAGCAAATGAGCTATTCCTTGAATTAATCGGTCTTGTTAAGACTTTAAACTACCTTCCTCAAACTGAAGATGGGGAAACGTATCATGTCAATTTTGGAAAAATCATGTTCGTTGACCAAGATCTGCATGACAAAAATATTTTCCCTGAACAACATTGGGGTCCAACGAAGCCGTGGAGCGATAAATTGAAAACCGTTAAAGAACTAATTGAAAACCATATACATCAAAAATTCCAGGTTTGTGTATTGATTTATTATCCAGATGGCCATTCAGGAGTTGATTTTCATTCAGATTTTGTGGCCTTTGGAGATACATCCATTATACCATCGATAAGTTTGGGAGAAGAAAGGGAGTTTATTTTTAGGGAAATAGAAAGTGGAAATAAATTTGTGACCGACTTAGAGCATGGAAGTTTAATAACTATGGGAAAATATTGTCAGGAAAGGTATGAACATAGTTTACCCATTAACCCTGAATATAAAAACCCGAGAATAAATCTAACTTTTAGAAAATATGGTTTTAGTAATTGAATTTAGTGCATCACAAAACCCATCATCCATTGCGGCGTCCCGACAGCCATGGGGGCTAAACGAAAATACAACGCTTATTTATCAACGAAGAACGACGGCCGAAAAAGCCTGTTTTGCCAACACATCTCCTCGCCTACTACAATCTCGTTCCGCGTCCGAAACACATCGTTGTGAAACCTTTAGGTAACATTGAAAAATAGGCACAAACCATAAATCAATAATGGATATACACAAAGAAATAATTCGAGTTACATCAGCCTATTTTCAGGACCCTCTTGATTACCAAAAGTTATTGAATGCTTCAAGAGAATATAAATATCTTTTGAATGAGGTTTGTGGGCAAAATATGGACGTTGAACATGGAAAAAATGATATAGCATTTGATAATGGTAAGGCTCTTGGCACATATTGGGCAGCTCTTTGTCTTGATGATTTGTGGAGAACACGACAATTCATGCGTGGAATAAAAAAAGTAATTGAAGAAAAAATCAACACACAAAAACCAATTCACATTCTATATGCAGGAACCGGACCCTTTGCTGCCCTCATGCTACCCTTTATTTTTAGATATTCAAAACAAGATATAAAATATACATTTTTGGAAATAAATCCATTTAGCTTTCAAATATTACAAAATGTTATTTCAAAATTAGGGTTGGAGGCGTATGATATTACTTTAGAAAAGAAAGATGCGACTACCTATAAAATAGATGCCAAAAATGAACCGGATATTATTGTAAGTGAAACAATGCAAACTGCATTGGCCAAAGAACAACAAGTCCCGATTTTTTTAAATTTGATGAGTCAGCTTAAGTACGATTCCATATTTATACCTGAGAGAATAGAATTATTCATCGGACTAAAAAAATCTGGAATTCCAATGGAAGAATTTAAGGAAAAATATTTCCACAAGGTGAAGAAAGTATTCGAAGTCAGTAAAGAATCAATGTTTTCTCCAAATCAATCTGAAAAAAGGAATACTAAAGAAATTTCATTCAAAAAAAAGCAAACGGTCATTGGTAGTGAAAAGTTGAAGGGGTTTGATCAACTTGTAATCATGACTGAAATACAGGTATATAAAAATGAGAAAATTGATATTAATAGTAGTGGTTTGACCACACCGATCTTCATAAAGGATATTTCGGACAACCTAAAAGGTTCCATAACAATTGACACGCAATATCAAATTTCTTCTGAACCAAAACTTGAATATAAAATAACTTCAACCAACACTTTATAAACAGCATTGAACCGTAGTATATATTCAGCGTCATCTACCATTTAAAAATGAGAAAGGAACAAACAGATATTTCAAATGAACAGGGAAAGCTGGGTATATCCTATCTAAAACAGATTTGGTCATCGACAATGCTTCAAAAGAAGGGATTGGCTGATGAAAAAACGCAACTTGGCCATAACTACGTTTCTGCTGTATTTGATGCATTGGGGGTTGGAATAGAGCCTACATATCAGTATTTGTTTCGAGAGTCTCCCTCCTTTGATAAATTCGAAGATTGGATACTTGAAAATGGGAATATCTCAACTGAAATGATAGCACTGTTTAACTCGGCGATTTCATCTGTGGATCAAGCGTTCGAAAATAACAAAATTGAAGATCCTGTATTAGATGATGAATCACTAAGACAATGGAAAGAAGAAGGATATATCGTTATTCCAAATGCCATTTCCAAAGCTGAATGTGAGGCTAGCGTGAATGCTATTCATGATTTCCTGCAAATTGACCCGAAAGACAAATCAACTTGGTATAATGAGCATTCCTCGAAACAAGGAATAATGGTACAATTGTACCGGCACGAGCAATTGAATCAAAACAGATTTTCAAAAAAAATCATGCAGGCTTACCGGCAACTCTGGAAAAGAAATGATTTAATGGTAAGTACTGACAGAATAAGTTTCAATCCTCCAGAGAACGAATTCTTTAAATTTCCTGGTCCCGATTTACACTGGGATGTAAGTCTTGAACGACCTATTCCATTCGGTCTTCAAGGATTATTGTATCTAACCGAAACATCTGAGAATCAAGGAGCTTTTACCTTAGTTCCAGGTTTCCATCTAAAAATCGAGGCATGGTTAGAAAATTTACCCAAAAATGTAAATCCGAGAGAATTTGATTTACACCAATTTGAAACGAAACCAATTTCCGGAAATGCCGGTGATTTTATCATTTGGAACCAAATGTTGCCTCATGGAAGCTCGCCGAATTCTGGAGTGAAACCACGTATCGTACAATATATCAATTATCAACCTTTAAATCGTGAAATACAGGCAACATGGATCTAAAGAAAGTGTAAAGAACAAGTTATCCGATGCAAAGCCATCATCGAGTGCTCTCAAGTTCCTTTAAATTTGATATAGCCCGCTTCGAATGTCTTTTAAAGTTGTAATTTCAAGATTCTTAAAAATAACCGATATGCGCTTTACAAACACTTTTTTCTTTAGTCTGTTCATAGGTTTACTTCTCTTAACCGCCTGTTCAAATCCCGAAAAAGAATCCGCTACCCTACTGATTCACGGTGGACCCATTTATACGGTCGACTCTACTCAAGTCGTGGTCGAAGCAGTCGCGACTAAAGGCAACAAAATTCTTTTTGCCGGTTCGCTCGCCGAAGCCGAGATTTATAAAAATGACCAAACACAGCTTATTGATTTAGAAGGGAAAACTATGACCCCCGGCTTAATAGAAGGGCACGGACATTTCATGGGACTTGGGTTCAATGAAATGAACCTCGACCTCATCAATACCACCAGCTATCAAGAAATAGTCGATGCCGTTGCGGAAGCCGTGAATAATGCAGAGCCAGGCGAATGGATTACCGGTCGCGGGTGGCATCAAAGCAAATGGGATGCATTGCCGGAAGATGCCGTAAATGGATTTCAAACACATGATAAACTGAGTGAAGTATCACCTGACAATCCTGTATATTTAAGACATGCCAGTGGCCATGCGGGTTTTGCCAATGCCCAAGCTATGGAAATAGCAGGGGTTCAAATGCTGGACAAAGAAGGCGTCAACAAACTAGAGGTAAAAGGGGGCGAAGTGATGCGCAATGGTCTTGGAAGGCCCACGGGAATTTTCAACGAAAGGGCCATGGACTTGATTACAAAACATATTCCGGAGAGCACCCCTGAACAAACTGTCAAAGCGTTCGAACTTGCTGTGTCTGCGTGCCATAAACATGGTATTACGGGCTTTCATGATGCTGGAATTGGCAGGGAGACTATTGCACTCTACAACAAAATGAAAACTGCGAACAAGCTGAAGATCAGAATGTATGCGATGCTCACAGGATGGAACAAAGAGTTGCTAAGTGAATGGTACGAAAAAGGACCGGTCATCGATCCTGATAATTTGTTCACCATTCGATCTGTGAAACTCAATTGCGATGGTGCCTTGGGCTCAAGAGGTGCTTGGTTATTGGAAGAATATACAGATCGACCAGAACATTTCGGTCATGAAACCCTACCTATGGATTTTGTAAAAGAGACCGCATTAAACGGATTGCAAAACGGTTTCCAAATTTGTGCACACGCCATCGGAGATCGCGCCAATAGGGAAATACTCGACCGGTATGAAGCGGCCTTCAGCGCCCTGCCCAACTTAAAAGCAAATCATCGATTTCGTATCGAACATGCCCAACATTTGCATCCTGATGACATTCCTCGCTTTGCCGGGCTTGGGGTCATCCCTGCAATGCAGGCCGTACACCTTTCTTCTGACAGGCAGTGGGCCATTGATCGTTTAGGTGAAAAACGCATACAAGAAGGCGCCTATATGTGGCAAGATTTGTTGAAAAGCGGTATTCCGATTGTGAATGGAACGGATGTTCCAGTAGAACCTCTGAATCCGATTGCCAGTTTTTATGCCAGTGTCAGTCGTAAAACCTTGAAAGGCCTTCCCGAAGGTGGTTATGAGCCAGAACAGAAAATGACACGAGAACAAGCCCTTAAATCATATACCCTAGATGCGGCTTACGGTGCTTTTGAAGAAAATATCAAAGGCTCTATAACCCCAGGCAAACTTGCCGATTTTACCATCTATAATCAAGATTTGATGCAAGTGCCCGAAGATGAAATCTTAAAAACCGAGATAGCAATGACCATCTTCGATGGTGAAGTGGTTTACACAAAAATGGACTAGAGAAATCATGAATGCATTTTAAGATTACTCGTTTCTAACGCTTTTTTGTATATTTAGTTGACTTCTACCAACTTGATTATGAAAAGATTATTATTGCTTTCGGTTTTGTCTTTGATCCTATCCTGTCTGGAAATAAAAGTGACATATAAATCAACTGACTTCAAAAATTTTTTTGAAATTTTCGGTTCCTCGTCTAATGCTTCCGAAATAGATGAT
>JARFRH010000269.1 GCA_029287355.1 Maribacter sp.
AGAAGGTCTCGTGGGCTCGGAGATGTGTATAAGAGACAGGGGTGGAGTTCTACCGACTACGACGACTCTAAATGGAAAAATGCGGTTCAAGTTCCCTTGGAAAGCGCCACCTATCAAGATGAAAACCTTGATTATACGAATTTAGAGATCATTGGACAGTTGGGCAAAAATGCATCCATAGTAAAAACCCTTACCGCTCAATCAATGGAGGAGGTCCGAACAGGGGTCTATGTATACGACATGGGTCAGAACATGGTCGGTTTTCCAGAAATTAAATTGCCAGAGGGCAAAGTCGGGGACACCATTTCCTTACGCTATGCAGAGGTAAGGTATCCTGATCTTGACGATTCGGGCGATAATGTGGGCATGGTGATGCTGGAGAACATCCGTGCGGCACTTACACAAGATTTGTACATTCGAAAAGGCGGCGATGAAACTTTTCGCCCCCGTTTTACCTTTCACGGTTATCGGTTTTTGGAAATCACGGGAATCAATCAAGCACTTCCCTTAGAAAACGTCAAGGGAATGGTCGTCAGTTCCATTGATGAACTGGCCTCCAACTATGAAACTACCAACGAACTGGTCAACAAACTTTGGGAGAATATTACCTGGTCGCTACGAGGCAACTTTTTATCGATTCCCACGGATACACCAGCTCGAAATGAACGAATGGGTTGGAGCGGCGACATCAACGTATTTTCAAAAGCCTCGACCTATTTGGCCCATGCCGAACCTTTTCTACGACGGCATTTGTTGGCCATGCGCGACATCCAACGGGAGGATGGCCGTTTTACCGACGTGGCCCCAGTTGGAGGTGGTTTCGGCGGCACACTTTGGGGAAGTGCCGGTATTATTATCCCATGGGAAATGTATCAACAATATGGCGACATGGAAGTCTTGCGAGAACATTACGATGCCATGAGATTATATGTTGAATTTCTGAATTCAAAAATCGAACCCGATACAGGCGTACTCAAGGAAGGTCCTTTGGGCGATTGGTTGAGTCCCGAAGGATTTAAAAATGATGATACCGCATTTTGGGCAGCTTATCATTTGAAAAATTTGGAGATACTGGCCAAGACTGCCGAATTGTTAGGCAAAACGGATGACGTTCTGGAATTCAAAAGACAATATGATTTGCGAAAAGCATTTTTCAATAAAACGTATGTTGATGCCTCTACGGGAAAATCCCTTCATTTGGGCAATCAAAGCATGCGCTTTGGTCCGCCCCTTGCTGAAAACATGCAAAAAAAGGCCGGTGATTTTGTGGATACCCAAGCCTCCTACGCAATACCGTTGAACATGGGAGTCTTGAATACAGAAAATAAGGAAAAGGCCGTTGAACATTTGGCGGAAACTATCGCACGCACCAATACTGATGAACTGGGACAAGAGCGTCCTGAATATTCCCTGATGACGGGTTTCATAGGCACGGCCTCCTTGAACCATGCACTATCCGAAAATGGCAAAGATGCCTTGGCCTATCGCCTTTTGCAGCAAACTTCGTACCCGTCTTGGCTGTATCCAGTCATCAATGGGGCGACCACTATTTGGGAAAGGTTGAATTCGTATACCATAGAGGAAGGTTTTGGCGGTAACAACAGCATGAACTCCTTTAACCACTATTCATTTGGTGCTGTTGCAGGTTGGATGTACGAGTATTCTCTGGGCATTCAAAGAGATCCTGAACATCCTGGATTCAAACATTTTGTTTTGAAGCCAACGCCGGATCCCGATAAAAAAATGACCTGGGCAAAGGGCCATTACGATAGTATGTACGGAAGAATTGAAAGTGAATGGAAATGGGAAGATGAAGGATGGATATATAAAACGACGATTCCACCAAACACCATGGCTACTTTACATTTAAAAGCCGATTCACAAAAAAATATTACGGAAAATGGACGTAAACTTAAAAGAGCAAAAGGAATTCGAGTGTTATCCAATGAAGGGGCAAAAGTAAAACTGGAACTATCCTCAGGAAATTATACCTTTAAAATAAACAATTAGCATAGCGAACATAAATCCAATTTTAGATTAAAAAATCAATCCTAAATTCAATTTTCGCACTTGCGATAAGTGTAGCCTGGTTTCATGCAAAGAAAAAACGAAAAATCCATAAAAATGACACAATGAAATCACATAAAATATACGTATTATCCACTTTGTTTTTAGTCTTTGGCCTTTCCCTATCGGTACAAAATGAAGTGTTAGCGGGTAGCCAAGCACCTGTTTTTGATGGTAAATACAAATCGCTACATTGTATGGAACTCCCATTTATGTTTAATAACATTAATTTGGCAAATCATATGACCGGTGGTGGAGAAGCAGCCCATGTTCGTTCTCTTTCAGTGCCTTGATGATCTGGCTCTCGGTAAACTTGCTTTTTTTCATGTGACAGTTAAAATTTAAAGTTAGAAAATTCTAATTTTAAGCTGTCCTATTTTTAGGGAAGGCTACAGAAAGGGTAAGGCTACACTGGAATGCCCTAAAAGCTCACTCACAATTTCCATCGGGACATCATTGTATAATAACACCGTAGAAGCAAAGGTTTTCCTAGCCATGTGGTGGCTAATTGGTTTGTTAATGCCTACAATTTCACTAATCTCCTTTAGATAAGAATTGATCTTTTGGTTACTGAACCTTGGAAGTGCATAGTCTGCGACCTCAACATATTTATCTAGAATTGCTTTTGCTTTTGGTAGCAATGGGATTGATATTAATTTGCTGGTCTTCTGTCTTGTCATCTGAATCCACTCATTGCCATCAAAGCCTTTTATGATGTGTTCTCTTTTTAAGCTAGACATTTCATTATACGCCAATCCTGTATAGCAACAAAAGATAAATAGGTCCCTGACCAGCTGTAATCGTAGTTGTACAAAATGATGCTTTTCAAATCTTTCCAGCTCCTCCACAGAAAGGAAAATTACGGCTGTTCTGACCCTTCCTGGCTTGTGTAATGCAAATGGATCTTTGTCCAGATATCCTTCGGCTACGGCGATCTTAATAGGCTTTCTGAACCTCTGAATAGCCTTGTTTATGGTTACTTGGCTCTGGTTCCTTTCTGTCTTAAGATAATACTCAAAATCTGCTAAAAAGTGAAGTTTAATCTTGTTCAAAGGAACATCATGCTTCCTGTATTTCCATTTGATAAACTCCTTTGCCTGCGAACAAGCATAATTGTATTTCTTCCATGTGGCTAATTTAATGTCAATGCTAATAAGCTTCTTTTTTTTCTTTAGGAACTCATTAAAATAGGCTATCAAATAGGTTTCATGTTGGGCGGGCTTTCCCAGATAATGCTGAAAGATATCCTCAACAGTAAATTCAATTTCGGATAGTTGTAATCTCAAATATTCCTTTTTGATATTGGCTGCAATAATTTGAAGCTGAGTATTTAATTGTTGATTTTCAATGGAATCAGATATTGCCCTCTGTGCTTTTCTATCCCAATTAGCTGGACTTATAAATTCTCCTGTTGAGAATTGCTTTCTCTTTTTTAAATAAGTGATTCGACAATAAAGTGGACAGGTCTTCTTCTTGTTCAATTTTGCCTTATTCAAATAGAATAGGATGAGTAAATTTCGTTGATACATAACCAATTGATTTAGTGTTAAACAATTGGCACACAATTCAATTTCAGAGTGGGATACCTGAGTATTATAATGGGATACCCAATGGGATACCTGAAATAGCCAAATAAACTTGACA
>JARFRH010000153.1 GCA_029287355.1 Maribacter sp.
GCTTTGAAGCAATTTGATTTACAACAATCAGATAATTCATACGTTTTCGAATTGCCAATTGGCTGCGTATTCCGAATTCACAATGGCAAATTGTATCAAAAAGGTAAAAAACGCGTAAAACGATACGAATGTATTGAGTTAAAATCAGGAAAAATGTTCTTGTTCCAACCCAATGCTGAAGTGGAAATGATAAAAGATTAAACGATGAATAAAAATTATTATGCAGTCTTGATGGCTGGTGGTGTTGGATCACGATTTTGGCCAATTAGCACTTCTGAAAATCCGAAACAATTTCATGACATGTTAGGTGCTGGAGATACCTTAATTCAAAAAACGTTTAAGCGATTAAATAAATTTGTGCCGACTGAGAACATTCTCATTTTAACCAATGAACGTTATAATGATTTGGTGTTAGAGCAATTGCCTTTGGTAACACAAGATCAAGTGGTTTTAGAACCTGCCATGCGAAATACGGCGCCATGTATTTTGTATGCGGCAATGAAGATTCGGAAGATGAATCCTGATGGGGTGATGATCGTAGCGCCAAGTGATCATTGGATAGAAGATGAAGATGCTTTTGCGAAAGATGTTATTGCCTGTTTTGAGAAGTGTGAAAAAGAAGAAGTGTTATGCACTTTAGGGATAAAACCTTCTTTTCCAAATACGGGTTTTGGATACATTGAATATCAAAAAGGCAGTGATATAGGTCTCAAAAAAGTGGATCAATTTCGAGAGAAACCAGACTACGAAACTGCAAAAGAATTTTTGGCACAAGGTAATTTTTTATGGAATGCAGGAATCTTTATGTGGAGCATCAAAACGATTGTGAACGCCTTTAAAAATTATCAAAAAGAACAATACGACTTGTTTGATTCAGGCCTGTCTTACTACAATACAAATGAAGAAGCTGCATTTATAAAAGAGAACTATCCAAAAGCTGAAAATATATCGATTGATTATGCGATTTTGGAAAATTCAAAATCCATTTATGTGCTTCCTGCAACTTTCGACTGGAACGACTTGGGTACTTGGGGTTCACTTTATGATAAGCTCGATAAAGATGAAAATAACAATGCCGTTGTAAACAGCAAAGTGCTTTCAGAAGACGCCCAAGGTAATATGATTCGTTCTCCAAAAGACAAAATTGTCGTTGTCGACGGATTAAATGATTATATTATTGTGGATAAAGAAGACGTACTTTTGATTTATCCAAAATCAAAAGAACAAGATATCAAACAAGTCTTGAATAAGGTTAAAGCCAAATTCGGAGACGAATATGCCTAATCATGAGCGAACAACTTGACCAAGATAACATAAGACCGGCAGATGAGCCAATTCAAAGTAAGGAAGACATAAAAAAGGACTTTCAGGGACTTTTAGGAAGTACCAAGAAGTTTCTTTCAGAGCTTTTGGATATTCGAACGAATACCGATCAAGAGGCCACAAAAGAGGCGATTATTGCCGATATACCTTTTAAGGGCCACACCTCTTGGATTTTGATATGCTCCATATTCATTGCCTCTGTTGGTCTTAACGCCAATTCTACAGCCGTTGTTATTGGTGCGATGTTAATCTCGCCACTCATGGGCCCTATTTTGGGAATGGGGATGTCTCTAGCAATCAACGATATCGATACCTTAAGAAGGTCACTTAAGAATTTGGCCGTTATGGTTGTTTTAAGTGTTTTGACCGCATATTTATTTTTTGCCATATTTCCTTTACAAGAAGAATCATCTGAGCTTTTGGCACGAACAAAGCCTGATATTCGAGATGTACTAATTGCTTTTTTTGGAGGTTTGGCTTTGGTCATTGCTCGTGCGAAAAAGGGAACTATCGCCAGTGTCATTTTTGGTGTTGCTATCGCAACGGCTTTGATGCCTCCTTTATGTACTGTAGGTTTTGGATTGGCCATAGGCAACTGGTCGTATGTAGGGGGTGCGCTGTTGCTTTTCGGTATTAATACGATTTTTATTGCTTTGGCCACCTTTTTGGTCTTGAAACTTTTGCGTTTTCCCATGGTGCGCTATGCGAATTCAAAAAGACGAAGACTAATAGCTCGTCTGGTTTCACTTACCGCCTTAGCCGTAATGATTCCTGCCGGATGGATTTTTTGGGGAGTGTATCAAGAATTTAGGTTTATGAGTGATGCGAATAAGTTTATTCAAGAAAATGTTGCGCCTTATAAATTCACTAAGGATGGTCGATTTTTAAAAGATTTGTCCGTTCTGAATTATAAAAGAGATAAAGCTTCCACGATTGAGCTTATTTTTATGGGAAATGAAGGCGTACCTGAAAGTGTAATCGCAACCTGGGAATCGAATATGAAGCAGAACTTCGATGACCTTGATAATTGTGAATTGAAAGTTATTCAAGGTTCTCAAAGCGAGCAAGGCAGTCAACTTAAATATGTTGAGGAACTATATCGGTCACAGAAAAGTGAGTTATTGGGAAAAGATGAAAAAATTCGCTTATTGGAGACGGAATTAAAGCGTTTGAGCAAGCTGAATGCACGTCAGATTCCTTTCCAGGATATTAGTGCAGAAGCGCAGACCAATTACGAAAATTTGGAATATTTGGCTTTTTCCAATGCCATTCGAACAGATTTTAAAAAATTGGACACTGTTAGCGTATTTGAAGCAAAATGGAAACGTGATGCCAAACGAGTTGACATTGTCAAAGATGCTAAAAAATTGCACAGTTGGTTGAAAGTGCGATTGAAGGATAGTACAATACTATTGACCGAGATTATTCAAGATTAAGGTATTTTAGAGCCAAGGGTCATTAACTCAATTTCGTTCCTCAATATACATCTGGCGCACTTTCTTGAAAAGTTCAGATGAATAAACGAAGTTGGTGACGGCCTCATTGTCGGTTTTAAAGATCTCATGTTTAGTGCCCTCCCATGCTTTTAACCCATCTTTGAGAAAAATAATGTTTTCACCTATTTCCATGACTGAATTCATATCATGGGTATTGATTACGGTCGTGATATTATATTCTTCTGTTATCTCCTTTATTAGGTTGTCGATTAAAATGGCTGTTTTAGGATCAAGACCTGAATTGGGTTCATCGCAAAACAAATATTGAGGATTCATCACAATGGCCCTAGCTATTGCCACTCTTTTCTGCATCCCGCCTGATATTTCTGAAGGATATTTATGGTCTGCATCCACTAAATTCACTCGTTTTAAAACGATATTGACCCGATCTTCCATTTCAGATGTTGCCAATTTTGTGAACATTTCAAGGGGGAACATTACGTTACCGGCAACGGTCATACCATCGAATAGGGCGCTTCCTTGAAAGACCATACCCATGTCTTGTCTTAGGTTACGCTGCTGCGCGCCGCTTAACTCTGAATATTTTTGTCCGTCATATATAATACTTCCTTCTTCAGGTGAAAAAAGACCAAGGAGACATTTTAAAAGAACCGTTTTGCCAGATCCACTCTGTCCGATAATCAGATTGGTTTTCCCTGTTTCGAATACGGTTGATATACCCTTTAAAATATGCGCATCACCAAAAGATTTGTGTATGTTGCTTACCTCTATCATCAGCCTAGTAGTAACTGGGTTAAAATATAGTTCGTAATTATGATAACAACACTTGTCCAAACAAAAGCCGTTGTGCTCGCTTTACCGACTTCCAAAGCACCACCACGCATATAAAACCCATGAAATGCTGGTATCGTGGCTATTATAAATGAAAAAATCAATGTCTTTATAAAAGCATAGGATACATGAAATGGAATAAACTCAAGTGTTAACCCTTCAACAAAGTCTGCACTCGTAAGAAAACCGCCAAAAACGCCAGCCAACCAACCTCCAAAAATGCCTACGTACATCGAAATAGCTATGGCGAAGGGATAAAAAAGCATTGCGATGATTTTTGGAAATACCAAATAATTCAAGGCATTTACCCCCATAACCTCGAGCGCGTCAATTTGTTCGGTTACGCGCATCGTACCAATACTGGAGGTGATATACGAGCCCACTTTCCCGGCCATGATTATCGACACAAAGGTTGGGGCGAACTCCAATATGATCGACTGTCTTGTTGCAAATCCGATTAGATTCTTCGGAATTAACTCATTAGTGAGATTCAGTGCGGTTTGAATGGCCACAACAGCACCAATGAAGAATGAAATAAAGATAATGATGCCCAGTGATCCGAAGATGAGTTCATCTATCTCTTTCAAAATCAAAGTCTTCATAATCCTCCATTTGGTGGGCTTTTTGAATACTTCGACAACCATTATCGCATAGCCGCCAATATCAGCGAGATACTTCATTCAAAGTTATTATACATCTTGATGTAAAAATAACAATAAAGGATTTGGAATTCACCTTCATTTTAAAGATTAAGGTTTTATTTATCTATTTTTGTTTTTAAAACCCATTCGATGTTACAGAAAAAATCGACCCTTCTTTTTTTTGTAGTGCTTATCGCTGCTTGCCCTTTATTCTTGCTTGCGCAGCATAAATCAAAAGAACAGAAATCAAGCGATATTAAGACCACCCCCAAATTGGTTGTGGGTATCGTTGTTGATCAAATGCGCTATGATTATTTGACACGTTTTTGGAATCACTATGAAGAAGGAGGTTTCAAACGCCTGGTCAACGAAGGGTTCAATTGCAAGAATAACCACTTCAATTATGCTCCTACCAGTACCGGTCCTGGGCATGCTTCGGTTTATACTGGAACGACTCCGGCGAGGCATGGGGTCATTGGTAATAATTGGTATGACAAGGAAAATGATGTGGAAGTGTATTGTGCTTCGGATTCTTTATATGCATCGGTGGGCACTACCTCTGACGCAGGTAAAATGTCACCACATCGTATGAATGTCACGACCGTCACAGACGAGTTGCGCTTACACACACAAATGCGGGGTAAAACTATCGCCATTGCCTTAAAAGATAGGGGGGCTGTACTGCCAGGTGGTCATACTGCGAATGCTGCATATTGGTTTCATGGCGCAGATGCTGGTCATTGGGTCAGTAGTGCTTATTACATGAAGGAATTGCCAAAATGGGTCGCCGATTTTAATGCATCCGACAAGGTTGAACAATACAAAAAATCATGGACCACTTTAAAGGATATCAATACGTATTTGGAAAGTGGATTGGATAACAATACCTACGAAGGACTTTTTGAAACGGAGATTGCTCCTATTTTTCCCCACAACACGGCAAATATGTTGAATAAAAATGCCGACTTTGAAATATTAAAAGCTACCCCTTATGGTAATAGCATTACAGCCGATTTTGCCATTGAAGCACTGGAGAAGGAGCGCTTAGGTACTGATATGATTACTGATTTTTTGGCGATTAGTTTTTCTAGCACCGATTATGTCGGTCACAAATATGGTGTGAACTCTAAAGAAGTTCAAGACACTTATATTCGATTAGACAAGGATTTAGAACGCCTATTCAAGGCACTTGACAAGAGGGTGGGCATTGGTGAATATACGGTATTTCTTACCGCGGATCACGGTGCGGTAGATGTGCCAGCCTATTTAAAGGATAAAAAGATACTTGCGGGATATATCAATTTCGCAGAAATACAAGCAAAGTTCAGTGAGTTTTTGAAATACACTTTTGGCACCACTGATATTATCAAGAATTTTTCAAATTACCAGTATTTTTTAGACCATAAGATTATCAAAAATTTAGATATGGATTTGGCAACTGCTCAAGAGATCATCGCGAAGGAATTATTGACCTATGAGGGTATCGACCAAGTGTTTACCGGGCACCAGATGTGGAACAATCACTATACCTCGGGAGTTCCTTACATTTTGCAGAAGGGTTACCATCAGAAACGTTCAGGTGACATTTTAATAGTGCTTACGCCTGGGGTTATTAGCTACGCTAAAACAGGTTCTACGCATGGGTCTCCTCAAATTTATGATACCCATGTGCCCTTACTTTTTTACGGAAAAGGTATAAGAACGGGAAGTACGGTAGAGCGGACGGAAATTCCCGATATCGCTCCGACTATCTCCGCACTATTGGGTATTGCATTCCCAAGTGGAACTACTGGAAAACCAATTGCTAGGGTATTGAAATAATAAAGGCGATAATGAACACAGGTCCTATTGGTGTTTTTGATTCTGGTGTAGGTGGAACTTCCATCTGGAAAGAAATCAAAAAATTGCTACCCAATGAGAATACCGTTTATTTGGCCGATAGTAAAAATGCCCCATACGGTCAAAAGCCTCAGAATGAGATTTTGCAATTGAGCATCAAGAACACGGATTTGTTATTGGAAAAAGGTTGCAAGCTCATCGTTGTGGCATGTAATACAGCTACCACAAACGCTATAGACTTCCTTCGTAAAAACTACCAGGTACCTTTTATAGGCATTGAACCTGCGATCAAACCTGCCGCGTTGAAGTCAAATTCCAAGACCATTGGTGTACTGGCAACAAAAGGCACCTTGGCGAGCAGTCTTTTTCATAGTACTTCGGAAATACATGCGAATGCCATCAAAATAGTCGAACAAGAAGGAATTGGTTTAGTACCGTTAATAGAGCAAGGCAAGGTACATGCTGCTGAAACCAGGGATCTACTTGAAAAATTCATAAACCCAATGTTGGAGGAAGGTATTGACTATTTGGTGTTAGGGTGCACACACTATCCGTATTTGATACCAGTGTTACAGGAATTACTTCCAGAACATGTTAAAATCATTGATTCTGGTGAGGCCGTTGCGCGTCGGACAAAAGCGGTTTTGGAAAAATACGATTTGAACAATCTTTCCGATATAAGGGCCAAAGATCAATTTTATACGAATGCCGATACTTCTATTCTAGCGTATTTTTTAAAGGATATGCGGCGTGCTGCGGAACTGAATTATCTGGATTTTTAATAGATTCTAGTAAGCCGTTATTTAAATATCCTTCTCAAATTATTATTCATTTGGTACTATATTATTTTTTGTAAACGTATGCTATACGGATAAAATTCTACGATAGCCTTGTAAATCAGCCGATATACAAGGATTTGACCAAATTGCTGTAATAAAAGTAATACAGGTACTAGTAACCATATCCAATTGTTAGGCACAATTACCAGAAAAAGATGATAAAAGATTCAAAAAGAGATTTATGTCTTTCATATTTAAGAAATTATGCCGAAAGATTTAAAGGGAAATGAAGCGATGTTTTCCGATAACATAAGTTTTACCTGATTGGAAAATTCGAGTAACTGGAAAAAGGAATGCGTTAGAGGAAACGCGCAAAAATTTTGAAGCGGCCGATTCTATCGAAATTGATGTGCTCTCAATATTCGAGAATAACAATACCCTAGCAGCGGAATTGAAAATTAATGTGGACAATTCTGAGCCACTTTATTTTGTTGATGTTATTGCATTTAATTCTCAAGGTCAAATAGAATTTATAAGAGCGTATTTAGGTAGAGGCGATGATTAAATTAAAGTGCCTTGCAACGTGTATGGTTCATTACTCCGAAATTTCTATTCGGAATTTCAATATTGCCGAACAAGGATTAGGCTCTTTTCTATTTCTTAGTGACATCGCAACAAACCATATACCGATCATTGTGTCCTTAATTCCATCTTTATGTGGACTTGAATTTTCGAGAATAGTTGACCATCGAGAGGTTCTTAAATCAAAAAGAAATCACTTTCGAGCATAGGTCATATACGTAAAAGCATAGCTGTGCCTTTCATCTGCTGGATGGTGTTCTTCGGTTTCAAGTTTCCAAATAGTAGGGTCTATTTCAGGAAAAAAGGTATCAGCATCCTCAAAAGTAGTATGCACGCGCGTGAGTTCTATTTTGTTGGCGAAAGGCTCTCCTTGCGCATAAATTTCCCCTCCACCAATAATAAAAGACAACCGGTCGTTTTTAACAAGTTTCAAAGCGGCTTCCAAAGAATGAACAACTTCGCACGACTCAAAGTCAATTTTGTAGTTGCTATCCCTCGTAATAACAATATGTGTTCTATTTGGCAAAGGTTTTGGAAAGCTCTCGAAGGTCTTTCTTCCCATAATGATTTTATGCCCAGTGGTCAGGCTCTTAAAACGCTTGAAATCATCAGGCAAGTGCCATAATAAGTCATTGTCTTTGCCTAAAGCATTGTTCTCAGCTGCGGCAGCTATGAGTGTGATTTGGTTCAAGTTTTTTTTTTATTGATGTTCGAAAGTGGGAAATCGGTTTCGATTTCCTTTTGAATCTCTGAAATGCGTTGCTTTTGCTTGGCTACTAATTTCTCTCGCTGTGACCGCTCCCAATCTTTGCCCATAAATTTCGAAGTCACAAAAACATTGAAAGCATGAATAAAAAATAGAAAAGCCCAAGCCGTTATTGCCCAAATGAACCAATCATAGGATTCTCCATATTTTAAAATCTTGTTGATCAAGACGATAAAGACACTTCCAATCAAAAAGATGACAAAATGAGTAAATAAGTTCTTCTTTTGCTGAATCCGCCTTTGGGCATTTTCAAGCAATTCATGTTGTTCCAAATCCAATCTTGGTCTGTCTTTTTTCTTTGAAAACATCGCAATACCTATCTTTAGCGTAAAGATACTGTAATTCACTTTTACCTTATGATTTCTATGGAAAAGGCCCGAAAAGAGTTCCCTGCACTTCGCAATCAAATTTATGTCAATACACCAGTGTATGGACCACTATATGATAGTTTGCTCGATTGGAGACAAGAGCATGATCTCGATTTCTTATTGAAAGCCAGTGAGATGCGAGAGAAAAGCCTGAAAACCATTTCGGATACTAGAACAACAGTCGGTAATTTCTTTCATTGTAAAAGGGAAAACGTAGCACTGATCAATAATTTTTCCACAGGCCTTAATATGCTTTTGGAAGGTTTGGATACGAAACAAAAAGTGCTGTTGCTGGAGAACGATTATCCTTCGGTAGATTGGCCTTTCGCAAGTAGAGGTTTTCCTATGACCTACGTCAAGATGGATGCTCATCTAGAGCAGCATATTCGCGATGCTGTTAAAAAAGAACATATTTCGATTCTTGCGCTAAGTGTCGTACAATGGCAAAACGGTCTTAAAATCGATTTGGATTTTCTAAAAGAATTAAAGAAAGAATATCCTGATTTGTTCATAATCGCGGATGCAACCCAGTTTTTAGGAACCACTCACTTTGATTTCGAGGCATCCGCATTTGATGTGCTGGGTGCAAGTGCTTATAAGTGGCTGTTGGCTGGATATGGAAATGGACTGATGCTTTTTAAAGATGAGGTAAAAGATAGATGTGCTTTGAAAACCATTGGTTTTAATGCGGCAAATGCACGACCTGAATTGAAAGACGAGGTGCGTTTTGCAAGGCGTTTTGAAGCAGGCCATTTGTCTTGTATGAATTTTGGGAGCCTAAAATTCTCTTTGGATTTCTTATCCGGAATAGGTATGGAGAACATTGAACGCCAGAACAAAGCCTTATCCGAAAAAGCAAAACAAGAATTTACCCAATTGGGCCTTTTACAGAATATGGTGGTCACTAGAAAAGAACACAGTACTATTTTCAATATTGAAGCAAATGATGCTCTTTTTAAATTATTAATTGAGAATGATGTTATTTGCGCACAGAGGGGTGGCGGAATTCGGTTTGGCTTTCATTTTTATAATACCGAAGAAGAGATTAACGAGTTTGTAAGAATCTTAATAAGAGCAAGGTAGCAATTGTTAAAGAATAAATATTTAGGAGGTTTTTTTGACATTGAAAATCAAATGTTATTAAAATATTACGAAAATGACAAAAATGACTTTAGTCATTGTTAATGAGCATTTTAATGCTTTAGCTTTGTAGCCAAATTCGGATATCATTTTGACAATCTAATTTAATAACCCTAAAGTAATTTATCATGGCAATTGCAAAACAGTATTTAAAAACAAAACCAGTTTGTAAAGTGACGTTCACTGTACCAGCCGAGGAAGCGAAAAAAGTAGCCGTTGTTGGCGATTTCAACAACTGGAAAGCGAACAAAGCTAGTGCTTTGAAAAAATTGAAAAATGGAAACTTCAAAGGTACTTTAGAACTTCCTAAAGCGTCTACTTTTGAATTCAAGTACATTATCGACGGTAACTATGTTAATGATGATAGTGCTGATCGCTACCAGTGGAACGAATATGCTGGTTCTGAGAATGCAGTTCTTGAATTGTAGTCTTCTAAAACACAAATAAGAAGCCCGAAGCATCTCAGATGTTTCGGGCTTCTTATTATACCAAAATGTTTTTATATTATTTCCCTACTGTAACACCCTTCCAAAAAGCAACTCTTCCCTTTATACCTTCTGCCAGTGCACTAACTTCCGGATAGTACCAGGCTGCGTCGGCGTTGATCTTTCCTTCAACATCCAAGCTGTAATACGAGGCTACACCCTTCCATGGGCAAGTCGTGTGTGTTTCACTCGATTTAAAATATTCCTTTTTTAAACTTTCAGTGGGAAAATAATGGTTGTTCTCCACGACTACCGTGTCACTGCTTTCGGCAATTACGGTATTATTCCAAATAGCTTTCATTGTGTTCTTCTTAAATTGATTTTATATTATCTTAAAGGTTATTGCCTTGAATGAGATCTTGAAACGGAGGTCCAGTTGCTGTAGAGTGCTTAGCCTTTAGTTCATTATACCTATTTGGTAATCTACTGTTTTTTAAAAACGTAATTCTTGTACTGCTTTTTTGAATCTATAAATTCTCCTATGATTTCCAGTCCCGCTTGTTCGGCCAACCAATGAATTGATTGATCATCATATTTCTGGGAAATTTCCGTATGAATGGTTTCCCACGGTTTGAAATCAATTTTCAGTGCTAATTTTTCTATTATTACTTCTTGTTCTTCCTGTGATACGAGATAGCTTTTTGCAGTGCCTGTTTCTGGGTTGTATACTTCCCAATGAAGAAATTTTTCCAAGTCAAAATTTCCTCCCAGTTCTGAATTGATTCTAGCTAGGATATTCTTATTGAAAGCTGCCGTAATTCCGGTTTGGTCGTTATAGGCGTCCAATATAGCTTGCGGATTTTTCTTTTGATCAAAACCGACAAAAAACAGGTCATTTTCATGCATCAATTGGCGAACGTTCTTTAAAAATGTGACCGCCTGAGGATGTAATAGATTACCGATATTAGATCCTAAAAACAGAATGATTTTACTATTCTCTTGTGTTGATGTGACTTCTTCAAGAGCCTCAAAATAAGTTCCTTGTACTGTTTTGACTTTCATGTTAGGAAACTCTTTTTTCAAAGAAGACTCCAATTGATCCAGTGCATTTTGACTGATATCAATAGGTAGGTATTGAAATTGAAGACCTTTACCAAAAAAGTGATGCAGTAGCACCTTTGTTTTTTTTCCGTCCCCCGCTCCCAGTTCCACTAAATCAAACCTAGAGGCGCTTTTTGAGAAAAGATTCGCAATTTCTTCCTTTTGATTTGTGAAAATATCATACTCCGCATCCGTCAAATAATATTCCGGCATATCCATGATATCTTGAAAAAGGGCGTCACCCTTTTCATCATAAAAGTATTTTGAAGATAAATGTTTGGGGTAGTCTTTTAAACCCTGATAGATTTCATTTTCGAAAGCCGTTTCGAAAATAGTTGCTGTTTCATTATTCATAAAATGTAGGTCGTAATTATTTGGCTAACCTTAGTCCGGTAAATTGCCATCTTAAATTGGTTTGAAAAAAATTGCGATAAGTATAGCGCGTGTGTTTTGAAGGAGTGGCCACAGAACCGCCACGTAGTACTTTTTGATTTACCATAAACTTTCCATTATATTCACCCAAAGCCCCTTTAGCTTTTCTGTAATTGGGGTAGGGTAAGTAAGCACTTTCGGTCCATTCCCAGCGTTTTCCCCAATGGAAATAACCTTGCGAAGCCTCCCATTCGAATTCTGTAGGTAATCTACAACCATTCCACTGTGCAAAAGCGAAGGCTTCGAAATAGGAGATATGGGTAACAGGTGCATTTAGGTCCACTTTCTGCAATCCGGCCAGCGAATAATAGTGCCAATCTTCGTCAATTTGATGCCAATATAACGGGGCGTTAATCTTGTTGGAGTTCACCCAATCCCATCCCTCGGCATGCCAGAGATTAAATTTTTGGTATCCATCGTCATTTATGAAATCAATAAATTCTTGATTGGTCACTAATTTGTTCGATATTTCATAAGGGTGTAGATAAACCTTGTGTTTTCCTAATTCATTGTCATAAGAGAAGTCTTCAGTAGTATGCCCTATTTCATAAATACCTTCTTCAACAGAAATCCATTCTTGTGTATGGTTTTCTTCTTTATGCTCTTTAAAATCAATTGAATAAATGGGTAGTAAAGGGTTATTTCCTAAAATATATTTGATGTCGGTCAACAGCAATTCTTGATGCTGCTTTTCATGGTGGATTCCTATTTTCAGTAACTCGAGAAGTTCTTGTTCTTGGTTTTGCTCGAACAACGTTTTCATCGCCGCAGTAACATGATGACGATAGTCATACACTTCCTGTACCGAGGGCCGTGATAAATTTCCCCTGTCAGAACGGACTACACGTTTACCTACTGTTTCATAGTAGCTATTGAACACAAAGGAAAAATCTTCATCGAAAATCACATAGTCCTTAGCATGGGGCTTTAGAATGAATTCTTCAAAAAACCAAGTGGTGTGTCCTAAATGCCATTTAGGTGGCGAGACATCGACTATGGGTTGCACGACATAGTCTTCGATTGCCAGAGGTTTACAAATAGTTTCGGTGTGTTTTCGGGTTTCTAAAAAGAAATCCAAAAGGGTATCGGTAAGAATCATAGCATTGATTTTCAATGCTCTAAAGATAAGAATTTAGGGAAATAAAATTTTAACATAATCGGGTTTTAATGTAACATTAAACCGCTACAACTCCCTTTATATGTGGATGTGGGTTGTAGTCTAGCAAAGTAAAGTCTTCGAATTTAAAATCGAAAATGTCCTTTACGGCAGGATTGATTTGAATTTTCGGCAATGGTCTACAATCACGGCTTAATTGCAATTCTACTTGATCCATATGGTTATCGTAAATATGCGCATCTCCAAAGGTGTGAATGAAATCACCTGGTTCATATCCGCAAACTTGCGCTATCATCATGGTAAAAAGAGCATAGGAAGCGATGTTGAATGGAACTCCCAAGAAAATATCCGCACTACGTTGATACAATTGGCAAGATAATTTTCCGTCGGCTACATAAAACTGAAAGAAGGCATGACAAGGTGGTAATGCCGCTTTTCCATTTGCTATGTTTTCAGCAAAGGACTTCGAAGTGTCTGGTAAAACGCTAGGGTTCCAAGCAGAAACTAGCATTCTGCGACTGTTCGGATTATTTTTCAAAGAATGAATCACTTCTTTAATCTGGTCGACTTCATCATTGTTCCAATTGCGCCATTGATGTCCGTAAACAGGTCCCAAATCGCCATTTTCATCGGCCCAATCATTCCAAATACGGACTCCGTTTTCTTGTAGGTAGCCAATATTAGTGTCACCCTTTAAGAACCATAACAACTCATGCACAATAGACTTCAAATGTAATTTTTTGGTGGTGACCATTGGGAAACCTTCACTGAGGTCAAAACGCATTTGGTATCCAAAAACACTTAGCGTTCCGGTTCCAGTGCGGTCTCCTTTTTGGTTTCCGTTTTCCAGTACATGTTTGAGGAGGTCGTGATATTGTTGCATGAAATCAATTTGTATAGAAAGCAAAATTAAAAAATGAGTGCTTTTGATAAGAGTTTTTTCGCTGATTTTATCCAAATGTTATCAACTACAACTACCCCAAAATCATCCCAGCTATCGTAGCCGAAAGTAGCGAGGCCAGAGAACCTCCCAATACGGCCTTCATTCCGAACTCGGAAAGGGTCTTTCGTTGCCCGGGCGCCAAAGAACCGATGCCTCCAATTTGAATTCCGATGGAAGCAAAATTCGCAAATCCGCAGAGCATATAGGTCGCCATGATAATGGATTTATTGTAAGTGAAATGGGTAGCGTTGGCCATGTTTTTAAGGTCTGCCAATTGAATATAACCTACAAACTCGCTGGCGGCTAGTTTAATTCCCAAGAGCTGGCCCATGAGCATGATATCTTCTTTCGCCACACCAATCAGCCACATCAATGGCGCAAAGATTGTTCCTAAAATGGCCTCCAATGAGAGTTTGTCATACATGCTGTTCGCTGCAATCATGTTGTTGAGACCAGTCCAATCACCAATCCAACCAAAAATACCATTGAACATAGCTATGAAAGCGACAAATACCAGTAACATCGCACCAACATTTACTGCTAATTTCAAGCCCTCGGTGGTGCCTTTTGCAACGGCATCAAGAAAATTAGCGCCAATTTTTTCGGTAGCAACATGGACATCCGTACTAACGGTCTCGGTCTGTGGAAATAAAATTTTAGAGACGACAATTGCTCCTGGCGCGGCCATTACCGAAGCGGCTAAGAGATGTTTTGCAAACTGCAGTCGCAATACTGGATCATCTCCTCCAAGAAAACCGATATATGCAGCCAAGACGGCACCAGCAACGGTGGCCATGCCGCCGATCATTACTAATAGCATTTCTGACCTATTCATTTTTTCGAGGTATGGCTTGATCAAAAGAGGTGCTTCCGTCTGACCTAAAAAGATATTGCCTGCAATACTTAAACTTTCTGCACCGGAAATTTGTAATGCTTTTGATAGTAACCAAGCGAGAGCCTTAACCACCTTTTGAATAATGCCGAGATAAAAAAGGACAGAAGTCAAGGCGGAGAAAAATATAATTGTAGGTAATACTTGAAAGGCAAAAATGTAGCCGAAGGTATTCATGTCCGCCACTAATCCCTCGAATAGAAATTGACTTCCGGCCCTGGTGAAATCTAGAATACTAACAAATACTTTTCCGATACTTTCAAAAATTGCTTGAATAAAAGGAACTTTTAAAACTCCGATGGCTATTAATAATTGAATTCCTAGACCTATTCCTGCGGTTTTCCAGTTGATGGCTCGCCGATTTGAGCTAAAGAGAAAAGCGATTAAAATAAGTGCTACCATCCCTAAAATACCACGCCAAAGACTATTGACTGAAAAGCCTTCGTTTGGAAGTATCATGTCTATGTCGTTGACCAAAGCAGCGTCAACCACGCCTGCAGTAGTCGATGTGTTTGGAATTTCTTGGGATAGGATAGGGAATACAAAAAATAAAGCAAACAAAAGAATCCACCATTTGGCTTTCATATGCTTTTATTGAGTATGTTAATTGCGTTTGGAGATTTCGTCTCGGAGTTTGGCGGCCTTTTCATAATCTTCGTTCGCCACGGCCTTATCGAGCTCTTTGTTTAATTCATCAATGGTTAATTCGGTATAGCCGTCGCTGGCTCCTTGCTCGATTTCTACGGTTTCGCCTTCTTGCAAAATTTCATCCACTATGATGCTGTCATCATTTTCTTCTTTCTCCTTGTCTTTTGATGAAAATTTCAAAAAGATACCCGCTTTATCCAAAATAGTTTTATAGGTAAAAATCGGTGCATTGAATCGTAAGGCCAAAGCAATGGCGTCGCTCGTTCGGGCATCAATGATTTCTTCGATTTTATCCCTCTCGCAAATTATGCTGGAATAAAATACACCATCAACCAATTTATGAATAATGACCTGCTTGATAACGATTTCAAAACGGTCAGAGAAGTTTTTGAAAAGGTCATGGGTCAAAGGCCTTGGGGGTTTGATTTCCTTTTCTAAAGCAATCGCAATAGATTGGGCCTCAAAGGCTCCAATGACAATGGGTAGCTTTCTATCGCCATCCACTTCATTCAATATCAGGGCGTAAGCCCCATTCTGTGTTTGGCTATAGGATATTCCCTTTATTTTCAACCGTACTAGACTCATAGATTTCTAAACTAAAAAAAGACTGTTTAAACAAGAGGGTGGACTCATTATTTAAACAGCCTCTTATGAAGGCAAATTAATAAAATTTAAGCGTTTTGGGCTTTAAATACCTTTAATTTTTCGATAAGCTGCGGCACAACCTCGAAGGCATCACCCACGATACCATAATCTGCTGCTTTGAAAAAAGGCGCTTCCGGATCAGTATTGATGACCACTTTTACTTTTGAAGAGCTTACTCCGGCGAGATGTTGAATAGCACCAGAGATCCCTATAGCGATATATAGGTTACTGGCCACAGGTTTGCCGGTTTGGCCAACATGTTCACCATGAGGTCTCCAGCCTAAATCCGATACTGGTTTTGAACATGCGGTTGCTGCGCCAAGTACTTCGGCCAATTCTTCTATCATTCCCCAGTTTTCAGGGCCCTTCAGTCCTCTTCCACCTGAAACAACAATATCGGCATCTGCTATGGTAGCCTTACCTAATACCTTATCTATTTCAACGGAATTGGTTGAGAAGTCACTTTCTCCTAATGAAGGCCTGAAATCCTCGATTGAAGCTGAAACGCTATTTTCATGGGCACCGTACGCATTGTTTGAAACCCCAACGATTTTGATATCCAAATTAATTTCGGTATGCGCAAATCCTTTATTGCTAAATGCGGTCCTCCTTACTGTGAATGGGCTTGTATTTTCAGGCACTGCGACAACATTTGGTACATAGCCCGCACCTAGTTTCCCTGCCAATAACGGCGCCAAGAATTTGGTGTCTGCACTGCTGCTCAGAATGATAACTTTAGCACCTTCTTTTTCCGCTGCCTCAGCGATCGCATTTGCAAAAGCCTTTGCATTAAATGTTTTTAAGCTGTTATTGGAAACATTCAAAACCTTTGATACCCCATAGGTTCCGAGATCGGAGTTGCCTTCGGCATTAAATGAAATCGCCGTTGCGGATGTACCCATTTGTTTTGCCACGGCATTCGCATAAGATGCAACCTCAAAGGCGTTCTTTTTGAATTTTCCGTTTTCTGATTCTGTATATACTAGAACTGACATTTATTTATTTTTTAATCCTTAGCGGATAATTAAATCATTTATATTTAAGAACATACTTGAATTAAATCCCAAACTACAAGCACCAAATTCCAATTAGTTTGTTTTGGAATTTGTTTTTGTAATTTTAAATGGCTTTTGCTTCGTTGTGAAGTAGATGTATTAAATCGTCTACATTATCTACCAATTTAACGGCTCCCTTAGCAGCAGGTTTTTCGAATTTGGTGTCCTGCGTTGCTTTTGTTGCGACAATGGGCTCAACAACATGGAGTGCTTTTTTTCTCGCCATCATTATACCGCGCATATTTGGTATTCTTAATTCACTTTCTTCTACCAATCCTTTTTGGCCTCCAATGACCAAGGGGAGCGTTGTTGAAATTTTTTCTTTTCCACCATCAATTTCGCGTATCGCCGTTACATTATTACCTTCAATTTCTAAGCCAATACAGGTGTTTACGAAATTCATGTCTAAAAGTGATGCCAAAATGCCCGGTACCATGCCGCCATTATAATCAATAGATTCTCTACCTCCAATAATCAAATCATAGCCTCCTTTTTTTACCACATCGGCTAGCTGTTGGGCAACGAAAAAACCATCCGTTGGTACAGCGTTGACACGCACTGCTTCATCAGCACCAATAGCCAAAGCTTTTCTTATAGTAGGTTCTGTAGATGGGCCGCCAACAGTCGCTACATGCACGCTAGCACCTTGTTTTTCTTTGAACCACATCGCACGGGTCAAGCCGAATTCATCATTCGGATTGATAACAAACTGTACACCATTAGAGTCAAATTTGGTGTCGCCGTCTGTAAAATTTATCTTGGATGTAGTATCTGGAACGTTGCTTATGCAAACTAAAATTTTCATGGGTATCGCGCCTTTAAAAATGCAAGGCGAAGATAGGTATTAATTTTCGAAACTACTATGCATGCATAGTAAAAATTTGAGACCATGGCCGATTTTTTTGAGATATATTTTCCTATTTTTGCGTGCGTTTTTAGCACAAACAAGAAATTTGGTTATATGAAGACACTACAATTCCGTCAGGCTATTTGCGAGGCGATGTCCGAAGAAATGAGAAGAGATGAGTCTGTTTACTTAATGGGCGAAGAAGTTGCCGAATACAATGGTGCGTATAAGGCTTCTAAGGGAATGTTGGATGAATTCGGAGACAAAAGGGTTATTGATACCCCGATTTCGGAATTGGGCTTCGCCGGTATTGGAGTCGGTTCAACAATGACAGGTACCAGGCCTATTATTGAGTTCATGACCTTTAACTTTGCTTTGGTCGGTATTGATCAAATTATAAATAACGCTGCTAAAATTCGTCAGATGTCAGGCGGACAGTTTCCATGCCCGATTGTATTTAGAGGTCCGACTGGGTCTGCAGGTCAATTGGCAGCTACACATTCACAGGCATTTGAGAGTTGGTATGCAAATTGCCCTGGATTGAAGGTGGTTGTACCTTCAAACCCAGCAGATGCTAAGGGATTGTTGAAATCGGCTATCCGCGATGAGGATCCGGTAATTTTTATGGAGTCGGAGCAGATGTATGGTGATAAAGGTGAGGTTCCTGAAGGGGAATATACTGTTCCTCTAGGAGTAGCCCATATTAGAAGAGAGGGTGCGGATGTAACTATCGTTTCCTTCGGAAAAATCATCAAAGAAGCCGACAAAGCTGCTGATGAACTGGAAAAAGAAGGCATCAGCTGTGAAATCATTGATTTGCGAACTGTTAAACCAATGGATATCAACGCGATTCTTGAATCTGTTAAGAAAACCAATCGACTTATTATTTTGGAAGAAGCATGGCCTTTTGGAAATGTAGCTACCGAAATTACCTACAGAGTACAACGTGATGCTTTTGACCATCTGGATGCTCCCATTGTTAAAATCAATACTGCTGATACCCCGGCGCCTTACTCCCCTGTACTTTTGGCGGAATGGCTGCCTAACCATGAGGATGTGATTACCGCTGTTAAGAAAGTGTTATATAAATAAGGTAACCCATATAGTAACGATACATTTGCTTCTTCGACTAAGGTTGGCGAAGCAATTTTTTATGGTATGTTATTTGATAACGGAGAAGCGTGAACACTAATTCCACATGAAAAGACTAGTATTGACCCTCATATTGATTTTACCGTTTTTTGCACTTGCACAAACTAAAGTAGGGGGTATCGTGATTGACGAGAGTGGTGAGCCAGTAGCCTTTGCCAATGTACTCTTCAAAAACTCTACAGAAGGAACGATTACAAACGATAATGGACGCTTCTATTTTGAATCTAAAAGTACTTTCAAAACCCTTATAGTTTCTTTTATTGGCTATAAAAGTCACGAGATTACTTTGGCTTCCCGGGTGAATTATGATATGGAGGTTGTACTTGAGGAAGAAACGGAACAGCTTAATGAGGTCGTCTTGATTTCGGGAAAACAATCCAAAAAGAATAACCCGGCAGTAGAACTTTTAAAGAAGATTTGGGCAAAGAAACGTGAAAACGGAGTACGTAAATTCAGGCAGTATGCCTACGATAAATATGAGAAGGTTGAATTTGACCTGAATACTATTGATAGCGCGCTTATGAAGAAAAAGGTTTTCAAGGGGCTGGAATTTGTATTTCAAGACCTCGATACCTCTCGAATTACCGGTAAAACCTATCTGCCCATTTTCTTGAATGAAACTTTTTCAAAGGTGTATGGTGATAATATACTGAAAGAGGAAAAAGAAAACATATTAGGGAATAAAAACTCGGGCTTTGATAACAATCAGGCGATAATCGCTTTCGTGGCAGATTTGTATCAAGACTATGATATCTACGATAATTACCTTAAATTTTTCGATAAGAGTTTTACAAGTCCACTTTCTAGAACCGGGGTTGACACCTATAATTACGCTTTGCGTGATAGTGCCTTTATCGATAACAAATGGTGTTACAATATAGTCTACTATCCAAGAAGGAAAAATGAACTGACCTTCAAGGGCGATTTTTGGGTAAATGATTCCACCTATGCGATCAAGAATATCAACTTGGAGGTGACCAAAAGTGCCAATATTAATTGGGTAAAGGAAATTTACATCGAACAGGAATTCGATGTGGTCAATGATTCGGTTTTTCTGTTGAAGCGTGACTATATGCTGAGTGATTTTAGTTTTCAGAAAAAAGAAAAATCACGGGGGGTGTATGGCAAACGTACCACTGTTTTTGATAATTACGAGTTCGATGTAGAACAATCAAAAGAGTTTTACAAAAAGGATAAAAACCCATATGACCCTGGGGCATTGGTGCAAGAGGATTCCTTTTGGGAAAAGAACCGCCTTGAATCACTGAACAAAGATGAGTCGGGTATTTATAAATTGCTCGACACCTTAAAAACCGTTCCAAAATTCAAGTCCTATTATAACTTGGTGAGTATTCTCGGATCGGGCTACGTTGAAATCGATAAATGGGATATGGATATTGGCTCTGTTTATGATGTATTCGGATATAACGACGCTGAAGGACCACGAATAAGATTAGGTGCTAGAACCTATTTTGGCGAAAATGACCTTTGGCGTTTGGAAGGTTATACGGCCTATGGTTTTACTGATAAAAAAGTAAAACATGGGGCTTCGGGAAAGTTCTTGTTGGATAGAAAGAGCAGGCTGATTGTATCAGGAGGAAACCGTCGTGATATTGAACAATTAGGCGTAAGCCTAACTGCGACAAATGACGTTTTAGGAAGAAGCATTGCCTCATCATCCATATTGACGGTTGGAGCCAACAATCGTTTGACTAATATTAATTTAAGTACTCTCGGATTGGAAATAGAACCTGTGACCAATTTAAGGTTAGCTGTTGGGGGTACGTTTCGAACTTTGAGTTCTGCACTACCGGACGATTTTAGTTTAGATTATATAAATGTAACATCACCGACTGGGATTTCCTCTGAAATACGACAATTTGATTTTCAAGGCTTGCTGATTTATACACCTGGTAAGCGTACTATTGGTTATGGTGTCGAACGTCGTGATATCAATGATGAGTACAGCACGCTTTTATTAAAATATACCAAGGGCATCGAAGGCATTTGGGATAGTGATTTCAACTACAGTAAGCTACAATTCTCGTATAGTCAACCTTGGCAGGTAGGTGGTTTTGGCCGTTTATTCAGTACCATTGAGGTTGGTAAGACTTTTGGTGATGTGCCCCTAGGTTTGTTGAATGTGGTGCCTGGTAATCAGACCCTTTTCTCAAATTATGGTACTTTTCCGAATCTTGATTTTTATGAATTCGTTACCGATACCTATGCCTCTGTACATTTGGAACATAATTTCAACGGACGTTTGTTTTCCAGGATTCCATTTCTGAGAAAATTAAATCTACGAGAAATTATTGGTCTGCGAGGGGTTTGGGGTGAACTCTCCGATTCGAATATTGCGTTAAGCGCACCAGCCTCTTTAACTACACCATTACAGGCGCCATCGGACAGAATCTACTATGAGTATTCGGTGGGTGTCGGAAACATTTTTAAAATACTTAGGATTGATTTTAATTTTAGAGGGAATTATCTTGATAACCCAAATGCAAGACCATTTGCGATAAAAGGCACTTTTGGTTTTAGTTTTTAAATTTATGTTCATTCCTTCGAACCTGCCCGCCGGCACACAGGGGTGGAAATCTGTATTCAGCTACCTAGGTTTTTTTTGATTTTGTTCCATAACCATAGCATTTACAGTACTTTTGTAGACCTAAAACCAAAGAATGAGCGCTAAGAACGATATTACATTTGATGTACTGATTGAAATACCAAAGGGAAGCAGAAATAAATACGAATATGATTTTACATTGAATAAAATCAGATTTGACCGAACCCTTTTCTCATCAATGATGTATCCTGGTGATTACGGTTTCATTCCGGAGACCCTTGCACTGGATAAAGACCCATTAGATGTTTTGGTTTTGTGCACAGAGCCAACATATCCGATGGTGGTAGTGGAGGTAAAGCCTATTGGTGTTTTTCATATGGCTGATGAAAAAGGACCTGATGAAAAAATAATCTGTGTACCTGTTTCAGATCCTATTTGGAATCAAAAGAATGATTTATCAGATTTAAACCCTCATCGATTAAAGGAAATCGAACATTTCTTTCAAGTGTACAAAGATCTTGAAAAGAAAAAAGTTGATGTTGGCGGTTGGGGTAATGCCGAAGAAGCTAAAAAGATATATCATCAATGTGTAAAGCGCTATGATGACAGCGAGCACAAAAAGAAACGTACGTTTACAATATAGCTGAATTTAGAACTAACAAAGCCTCTTTTCCTAGAAAAAGAGGCTTTGTTAGTTCTATTTGATTTTAGTACTTTAGCAGCCGTTAAAAAAAACTAAAAATAACTCAACAAAAATGGATTTAATTGTAAAATTTTTACCTGTATTTGGAGTATTGGCCCTTCTTTTTGTGGCTTGGAAGAATGCATGGGTGGGCAAACAAGAGGTCGGTAACGACAAAATGGCTCGAATTGCCAAAAACATTGCCGACGGGGCGATGTCTTTCTTAAAAGCGGAATACAAAATTCTGTCGATTTTTGTAATCGCAGTAGCTATTCTTTTGTTTTTCAAAGGTAATAATGAAGTGGGATCAAACGGAATGGTTGCCCTATCTTTTGTAGTCGGTGCAATTTGTTCTGCTTTGGCAGGGTTTATTGGAATGAAAGTCGCAACTAAAGCAAACGTTAGAACCACTCAGGCTGCTAAAACTTCATTAGGTAAAGCCCTAGAAGTGGCTTTCGCAGGTGGGGCAGTTATGGGATTAGGTGTTGTAGGCCTTGGAGTCTTAGGACTTAGCGGCTTGTTTATGGTATACCAATCCATTTGGCCTGGCGCTGAAAATTTAGGCTTGGTTTTGAATGTGCTGTCCGGTTTTTCTTTAGGCGCATCTTCGATTGCACTTTTTGCAAGAGTTGGTGGTGGTATTTATACTAAAGCTGCCGATGTTGGTGCTGATTTGGTAGGAAAGGTTGAGGCAGGTATTCCTGAAGATCACCCTTTGAATCCTGCTACCATTGCAGATAACGTTGGTGATAACGTAGGCGATGTTGCCGGTATGGGTGCCGATTTATTTGAATCATATGTTGGTTCTATTATTGGTACTATGGTATTGGGGGCATTTATTATCACTCCTGATTTTGCAGGTTTAGGCGCTGTGTATCTTCCTTTGGTATTAGCTGCCGTAGGTATTTTGATGTCTATCATCGGTACCTTCTTTGTAAAAGTTAAGGATGGTGGAAATCCACAGACAGCCTTGAATAAAGGTGAATTCGGATCAGCTATTCTTATGGTGATCGCTTCTTATTTTATTATCAATGCTTTAATTCCTGAAAGTGTTGAAGGTTTGCCACACGGAGCAATGGGCATTTTCTGGGCTACTATTGCTGGTCTTGTTGCTGGTTTAGGTGTTGGTAAGATTACGGAATATTACACGGGTACAGGTTCAAAACCTGTGAACTCAATTGTACGTCAGTCTGAAACAGGTGCTGCCACGAACATTATTGCAGGTTTGGGTGTTGGCATGATGTCCACGATGATTCCTATTTTATTGATTGCTGCAGCTATTTTGGTATCACATCATTTTGCTGGCCTATACGGAATCGCCATTGCTGCTGTAGGTATGCTGGCAAACACAGGTATTCAGTTAGCTGTTGATGCATACGGACCTATTTCCGATAATGCCGGTGGTATTGCTGAAATGGCAGAGTTAGACCCTGAAGTACGCGAGCGTACTGATAAATTAGATGCTGTTGGTAATACAACTGCTGCTATTGGAAAAGGATTTGCGATTGCTTCAGCAGCTTTGACGGCTTTGGCTTTATTCGCAGCCTTTATGAAAGTTGCAAACGTAACTTCCATTGATGTGTCTCAGCCTAAAATTATGGCTGGTCTTTTGGTAGGGGCGATGCTACCTTTTGTATTTTCTGCGCTTTCAATGAACGCTGTAGGCCGTGCGGCCATGGCGATGATTGAAGAGGTTAGACGTCAGTTTAGGGATATTCCACAATTGAAAGCGGCATTGGAAGTGATGCGCGCCGTTGATTCCGATATGTCAAAAGCGACTCCCGAACAACGTGTTATTTTTGATGCTGCGGATGGTTATGCCGAATATGACAAATGTGTCGATATTTCAACTAAAGCTTCGATAAAGGAAATGGTATTGCCAGGTCTTTTGGCGATAGCAGTGCCAGTGGCAGTAGGATTTATTGGCGGAGCTGAAATGTTAGGTGGTCTATTGGCAGGTGTTACTTCCGCAGGAGTTTTGATGGCAATTTTCCAGTCAAACGCTGGTGGTGCCTGGGATAATGCAAAAAAGATGATCGAATCTGACGGACGTAAAGGTTCGGATGCACACAAGGCGGCCGTTGTTGGTGATACCGTTGGAGATCCATTTAAGGATACTTCAGGTCCTTCTTTAAATATCTTATTGAAATTGATGTCGGTCGTTGCCTTGGTCATCGCTCCGAGTATTGCTATGAGTGTTGAAGGTGGAATGGCGAATTCTAAAGAAATGAATATTTGGATCGATGAAGATGGTAAGAAACATGAAATCTCTTCAGATAAAGAAATACATTTTTCAGATGCACAAGGTCAGGACCATGTCAAAAAGCAAATCAGGGTAAAAATGGAAAAAGAAGGTGATATGACAGTCGCTATTGTTACCACTACTACCACTGAGAATGGCCAAGAATCCGAGGAGGTCAAAAAGTTCAAAGGAACTGAAGCCGAGGTCAAGGCAAAAATTGAGGCATTGAAATCTGAAGACCTTCATTTGGCACATGCCAAAATTGGTGAGGCTGGACAGAAAGAGGTCAAGGTGAATATAGAAAAAAATGATGACGGATCGGCAAAGGCCACCGTTACCACAACTACTTCCGAAAATGGTAAAAAAACAATAAAGGAAGAACTTTTTGAAGGTACTATGGAAGAGGTAAAAGCCAAGGTCGATACTTACAATCAGAAATCAACCGAGGCAAAAATTATTATTAAAGAAATAGAGAAAAAAGAAGAATCTCGATAGTTCACTTTCGAGAATCGATAGCATTAAAAACCATCCCCGAAGGGATGGTTTTTTGTTTGCATCCAATTAAGCTATGTTTGAAATCTGATGACCCAGGTCATAGCCGTCGCTATCATCGGCACTCCTCCATTCTAATGCCTGTCTCTTATACACATC
>JARFRH010000045.1 GCA_029287355.1 Maribacter sp.
GATCACCGATTCCAGGGCTGCGGATATCTTCAAAACTTGGCAAGAGCTCAAATTCGAATCCTGGGAGATACGCAGACTAACGGATGATATGAATTTACTGATCGATTCGAATGAGGTAATGACGCAGATAGGCAAGACCAGGGTCAAGCAAAAGCAACTTTTAAAGGAATGCCGTACCTACTTTGCAGAACTGACACAACAAGGGCCAGCCATCCGTTTTAGCATAGCTCAATCCGTTAGCGGTTTATGGGATTCCCCCCCGATTGAAGTCCAGGTACAGCACTTTAAGGTCTTGTTGGTCGAAATACGGAACAAGAGAGACTCCACTGCCATAGTACGTCTGAAAAGCGACATGAGCGATGACATATTATTTTGGAACAAACAGATTTCAATAGCGGCCAATTCCACACGATATTCCTTCGTCGTGCTCAGCCCATTGATGGAAACCGTGACCACCAATACCCTCAGCATGGATGACGGACTTGGCAATGCTTCGGCTGTGACTATTGAACTAAAAGGAACACCCATGCGCAATGCCAGATTTAACTTGTCGCCCTCAAACGATAACTTAACCCACGTAGTATTACCCACCGCAGTTAACGGCCCGCCAAAAAAAATTCCCTCTTTTGAGGAAGGCATTGATTTTTCAATTACCGACAAGGAAAGCGGAAAAGAGTTGGCGGTCAGGGTGGAAGTAAAGGATGTCGATGGGCGTCAATATTGGACACCCATCAAGGGGGCTTCCTATGCAATTGATCGAGATAGGAAAGTGGGCTGGCGAACTACACTTTGGGGCCATCAGCCAGGGCCCTTCTTCTACTTAGGCGGCACAGGAACCTTAGGGGTAAATCCGAAAGGAAAGACGGTCAAGATCTATCACGGATTTGAATACAAGCCGCTAGAAATGGAAATCCCCGATGATGGAAAAGTGCATCTTGCGATGGAACGATGGATCAATATGCCCGATTTAGGCTGGTATTCCGGACAGACCCATATACATACCACAGACTTGGGAAGTCCGGTGCAGTTCAGCCAGTATTGGCCCTTGGTTTCCCAGGCGGAGGATTTGCACGCTTCCTATATCTTGACCCTTAAAGGGGAATGGGACACCCATGCCATTTACGCCAATGAGTATCCCATGGGACCAAGAAACGCTTTTAGCACCGCTGAGCATCATATTAGTTACGGGGAAGAGTTTAGAAACAATCCCTACGGCCATCTTGCCTTTCTTGGCCTTACCGCTATGATACAACCTATCAGTACAGGGGCATTGGGTGAAGTCGGAGGTCCTGACTATCCAGCCAATGCTACCGTTTTGGACGAGGCCTTGGCCCAGGGCGCCAATACCATTGCAGCACATTTCGGTAATTTCAGGGCAGAAAAGGTTGGGCAGATCAAGACGGGTTGGCCCTCTACCGGATTTGAAATGCCTGTCGATATCGCGCTTGGAAAAATTCAAATGGCAGAAATTGAGGGCAATGGCGGGCAGCTCGATGTTTGGTACGACCTGCTCAATTGTGGGTTCAAGATTCCTGCCACCGCTGGCCCGGACTGGTTTTTAAAAGATACCCCACGGGCGTATGTCCATTTAGGGGAAGAACCATTTACTATGGACAACTGGAGAAAAGGCCTGCAAGAGGGCAACAGTTTTATAACCCGTGGACCTATGTTGTTCTTTACCGTGAATGGAGCAGAACCTGGGAGTACCTTGCTAGTCAAAAAGGGACAGTTGGATTTTCAGGTTGATGTCAAAGCGCTTACCCCAAATGGCGCTATTCCTGTTGAAGTTATCTATAATGGAGACGTTATTCTAAAAACATCGGAGGCTTCTTTTCAAGTCACTTTGAACGATTCTGGATGGGTGATGGTACGCTGTGATGGGGCACACTCCAATCCTATATATATCAATGTTGAGGGTAGACCGGCCGGGAGCGCTAAGCCTGCTAAAAAGTTTATCAAAGTTATTGACCGCCTGTCCGACTGGGTCAAAAATAAAGGCCTATTTGACAATGAAAACCAAAAAAAGGAGGTGTTGCAACTTATTGAACAAGGAAGGGCCGTTTATGAGAATGTAATCGAAAGGGCTACTATTTTGGGCAGGGAATGAGCGATGAACAACTTTTAGAATTCGCACCTTTTATCGAAACCTCATTTTATAATGGCCACCAATAGTAAGCTATAAAAACGCAAGGAAACGTTACAACCCAATCCGGATTAAAGAAAATCAAAGATTGGGTTTTGCGATAGCCATCATGACCGTGGTCATATTTAAGAATCGCCTGCATTCTTATTTTTACATAAAAATTTCATGGACACGCTTGCCTCCGAATTTTTTGGCAAAGAATCATGGTTGACACACCTGACGGTATTGTTTGTATGTATTTTTGGAGGCCTCCTACTGAGGTGGGCAATTTTTTCGGCCTTGCGATTTTACAATCGCAAAAAACCTACGCTTCTAAAAGAGCAATTACTAAATTATTTAAAAAGGCCAGCCAAGTTTTTCATACCGCTACTTCTTATTTATTTCTCGCTCGTTTTTTATTCTGAGTTAAATGCAGCGGCACATAAGGTAGTAGAAGCCCTTCTTATCATGAATTTTGCTTGGATGTTGATGGCATTATTACAGGCCATGGAAGTCGTGGTCAAAGAAAAGTTTCAGATAGATGGTCGCCATAAAGCGAAGGAGCGAAAAGTGGTGACCCAACTACGGTTTTTAAAAAGTGTGGCCATTGTGGTTATCATAAAGCTGTCAGTTGCCTCCATTTTATGGAATATTCCTGCGGCACGTGAGCTAGGCGAAACCATTTTAACCTCTGCGGGAATTATCGGGATTATTGTTGGTATTGCTTCACAAAAGTCAATCGCCAATTTGGTTACAGGGTTTCAATTGGCCTTTACACAACCCTTGAAAATCGATGATCAAGTAATCATTGAAGGCGAATTCGGAACTGTAGAAGATATTACCCTTACTTATGTGGTGGTTAAGACATGGGACTGGCGAAGATTGGTTTTGCCATTGAACTACTTTAATGAAAAACCGTTTGTGAACTGGAGCTTTAATTCGAACGAACTTATCGGGAGTGTTTTTTTCTATGTGGATTATACATTTCCCGTACCAGCTCTACGAACAGAATTATCGAAGGTTTTAACCAGCAACCCTTTATGGGATAAAAATAAGGCGGATTTATTGGTGACCAACATAGATGACCGAGCTATGGAGCTCAGGGCCACTTTTAGTGCAAGGAATGCATCGGATATATGGAATTTGCGCTGCACCGTACGCGAACAACTAATGGCGTTTATTCAAGAAAAGTATCCTAATGCGCTACCAAAATTCAGGGGAACGGATACCGAAAATTCCTTTGTTGGACAGCAAAATCGACATGGGTAGGTATTACCATGAACTTTCCTATTCATGCACTACCGGTTAATTCAAAAGCTTGGCAAATGATTCGCTGAGAAACGCCGATATAGCCTTCATACTATTTTGTTTAAAATTTTGCTATTGCCTCCGCTTAAAACAATAAACAAGCAATGAATAAACACAAGAATCAATTGACCGATCCCGATGGCCATCGAGAGTAAGGGAAGGCAATGTGTGTGGAATGGGATAGGAATCACATACACCCGTCCAACGCCATTTCTCGCTAGAAATACTGTGCTTAACAGGATATTAATCCTTGTATAACGAGAATAATTGTACTTAAGTAGAAATTACAATTTTGCCAACAATGAAAAAAGCGTATTTTATTTTGATACTAGTATCCGCACTAGTAGTAAATGCATGCACTACTAAAAAACAGCACTCAAAAGATAGTGATCCACTAGCTATAGAACCCTTATTTTGGGCAAAAGCCACAGCGCTTGATCCCTGAAATGTTTGCGCCTGGTCTTGTTTCAACAAAAGATTTAGACATCGAAGCGGCCATATCACCAAGTATGGAAGAATTTTATTTTGTGAGACAAAAGAAAGGTGAGAAACCTAAATCACATCTCCTGCAATATAAAAATGGTAGGTGCAAAGAATCAGAAGTGGAACGCCGTTCCGGTGAAGTCTTTATTTCGACAGATAACAAAACGATGTACCTTGGAAATAAATATAAAGACCGAACGGCTTCGGGATGGACAACCGAGAAGAGTTTAAGAGCGCTATTTGAAAAATTTCCTGTCATGCGGCTTACGGCTTCAGCGGCTAACACCTATGTATTTGAAGAACGAAAGGAATTCGACGTCATTCGATACGCTAAGTTAGTAGTTGGCAAACGAGAAGAGCAGAAAGCGTTTGACAAAGAAATCAACACTGGCAAATAAAATATACCGCTCACCCGTTCATTGGGCCAGATGAAAGTTATTTGACTTGGGATAGCGAACGAGAAGGGGGCTACGGCGCTTCGGATTTATATATCAGCTTCCGCCAGGAAAATGGTTCATGGGGGCCGGCCATCAATATGGGAGAAGACATAAACACCGAACGCGACGCTACCTATGGCAGCATCACGTTGGACGGGAAATATTTCTTCTTCAATAGGATCTTCTTAGGTGAAAATCTAGAGGAAAGTAAAGCCAACATTTTTTGGGTAGGCGCTAAGGTCAATGAGACGCTGAGGCACAAATAATGAACCATAAAACAAATTGAAGCTATTTATGTTTCTTTTTTATCCAGATTTACGCCCTTAAACAATAGCCATCCACCAATGAAAATCTCAAACAGGATGGTTTGTGAACCAAGAATCATATAGGCATTATTCCCATAAATAATGCTGATAAAAGATCCCAAGGTCACCAAGGCGTAGGAGCAAATTCCCCAGATGGCTATCGCTTTTGGTATGTACCCTGATTATAAAAACACAATGAAAAATACAATTGACCCTAGCCCGAGAAATGAAAAGATGACGATCGTCATCGCCCAATACGCATTTCTGAATACTTCGGCCAAGGCATGTAGGTGTTCTACCTCAAATAGCTGCGCATGGTTTTCCGTTTTTAACAGCAGTAAGACAAGGGAGAAACATAGTACTTTCACCCCTCCTAAAATGCCTTCGGCCAATCGCAATGCCCAAGCCACTGAAGCCAATGTTTTGTCAATATGTTCAAGGGTCCTATAGAGATACGTAGCAAGAATGATTACACCTATATACATGAACAGGGTATACGCCATATCGAACCGAAAGTAGACTTCGTTTTCAATAATATCGGTGATGGTTTCAATTTTAGGACTCAGTATGATCAAAGCCAGTAGGGAGGATAATATGACCATCAGGAACATGAATCCTGAGATTTTGGCGTTCTTTTTTATTTGTATTTCTAAACCGGTATTTGTCATATCAAATCTCTGTTATATGAGGTGTAGTCGCTTCTATTATGTAATTGTCAAACAAAATATTCTAATCAGTTACTACAAGGTCCCCTATATGCAAGGTGGCCGACCTTGTGTGAACATGATGGTCATAGTGCCTGTTGGCTGCCTGATTTTTTCATGAGTTCAAGCAACACTTTTATCATTAGTTTGTACGAATTTCCAGGGGAATGAATCTGATTTACAGTGCCCGTTAAATAGGTATTCATTTCAGGGGCATAAAAAGCAAAAGCTCCTGACAATCCGGAGTGGCCGATCAATTCGGGTATTCTTTTAAAGGGTGAAAAATACCAAGGTGTTTCAAATCTATGCATCCCTATGCCTGATTCCAATGGGAAAAATATACGATTCCATTGGCTAATTTCCTTTAGATATGATTTTGGAAATAGCTTCCCTGTCATAAAAGCTTTTAGAAAAATCATCAATTCTTTCGATGTTGAAACTATCCCACCATCTGCCCCAAAAGAAGACATCGCTTTTGGAATATGTAATTCATTGGATTTAAAATAAAGGTTTTTGGGCTTCTTATCCGAAGTATCGGCATATAGGTAGGTTTGGCTTAATTCCAATCCATTGCAAATTTCCTTTTGAATGATTTCTTTTAACCGATTACCGTACTGATTCTCAATAATGTTCCCTAATAATTGATAATTTGTATCTGAGTAATGGGCTTTATCAGGTTTTGAAGGCTCGAATAAGGGGGTCATTTTCTTACTCCAGTCCACTGCCTGCTGAAAATCCCAATTCATATCATTCCCACTAGTTAATTGTGATTTCAAACTTCTATTTTTTGGTCGTCTCTTTTCGAAATAATCCGGAATGCCAGAAGTATGCGCTAATAGATTAGCGATGGTGATCTGATTCGAATACTCCTTTCCCTTGTACAAATGCAGGTTGTTTAGTACTTCTTCGGATACATATTTAGAAATCTGATCCTTGAAATCCAGTTTCCCATTTTCCCTCAATTTAAAAATCAAGGTACTGGTGAATAATTTGGTCGTGCTCGCAATAAAATAAGCCTCATCCAAAACAAAATTTCCACTAAGGCCGAACCAATCCTTTCCATCGTGGTGCACCCCTAATGAAATACCGAACAGGTATTTATTTTTAAGCGAATCGTCCACTATTTTTTGTAGGTATTCCATTTACGATCTTATTTCTTTATGCCGCTTTCTATTGGAGTTCTTTTCATGCTGACCTAGCCGTATCGACTTGTTCCGGAACAAGGGCAGATTCATTGAATCCTTTCACGATCAGCCATACGGCAAACACCATCTCTTGTATGCCTATGACAAAATCAAGGGCTTCGGTGACTTGAATAGCATAAAATTTCAATAGCACTATGCTCATTGTGATAAGTGCCCCAACAAAGCCCCAAACGGACAACCATTTAGGCACGAGTGCAAATCGGAATAGCATGTAATTCAATATGATGGCGGAAATGGCAAAAACCACTCCGAGTCCGATGTCGAATAGCCATTCCGCTAAAATCAAAAAGGATCGACTTGTGGCTTTGAAGGTACTGAGGTCCTGAACATTGCTGGCTGAAGATTCGTTGCTCATAAACAAAACAGTTAACAATACGGCAACATAAGCTATGAATAGTATGCCTTCCATGATTCGCATTCCAACATACCCCAGTGCTAGCGGTTCACTTTTCTTTTTAAGAATAGGGAATAACCATATCGCTATAAATGCGACCGCTATAGCATCTATAAGCATCAGAATCGCCGCTAGTGAAATTTGACCGGATTGATCAGAAAATGCTTTAAGCGAATTCGTGGCTTCAAGAATGGGTTCGGTCATCCAAATGCTCAGCGAAGAAGTAACCGTAGCGGTTATAAACAATATTCCGACAATTTTGGCAATACGCTTATTTGAATCCATGAATTCTATTTTAGGGTAGTTTCTTCCTTTTCAGAACAAGCCATATACTAAGTAAAAGTTCGGCAAGCGCCATTAGCACCATAATACTTGCCATGAGCACTCCAGGCAGGTTTAGGTCTACAAAAAAAACAATGTATGTCAACGATGCGAACATTAAAAATATCCCAAGGCTTTTAGGGATATAGCCTGACTTGAAAACCGAATAACCCAGTACAAAAATGTGTAAGGCAAAAAAGATGTATCCGAAAAGTTTTATAGATGCATAGCCATAAACATCGATAATTTGAAAAACCAGCGCAAATATCCCAATTAGCAATGAACAAGCATAGAGCAGCCTGAGCGCACCGGTAACCGAGGCAAGGTTTTCATTTGCTGGCTTAAGAACTACATAAAGTGCGAGACCAATAATGGCATCTAAGACAAGGACGAGTAGATAACCAATAACAGCATAACCAAACAGCCTCTTATTAGCCGCTATATCTCTGGCTAAAGCTTCAGTATCTCCAGGCACAACAAAATTTGCTAAAAGAAAATCATCGACTAAGGTTACGATAAAAACCGAAGTGATGAATGAAAGCCCTACGATCAGTGCAGCTTTTCCAGACGATATTTTAGATAGAAAATTTTTAATAGGAATGGCTTTTGGTTGATGATTTTGCGCAATAGCACATATTGATATCATGTAAAATTACTTTTCAAGATTATGAAGTTCAATGATATATATCAGATGATACATAAAATGCAAAGTTTAGCAAAGGACCTCAAATTGGCTTAAACTGTTGTGAATTCATTAGCTTTATAGGATATGAACCGGATAAGGAGTACACTTTCGATTGCCTTTGCCTTGCTTATGCTTGTTGCTTGTAAGGGCGTAAATTCAGAAAAAGGGAATGGCGAACCTGTAGACGAACCAAGGCCGCAAACATCCCTCGAATGGGCCAACCACGGCACCCGGCTCCTAAACAAAGGGCGGCCTGAACAGGCGCTGTTGAGTTACGACCGTGCCTTGCTACTGGATACCACCAACCCGTACACCTATTGCAGCAAGGCCAGCGCTTACCATAAACTCGGACTGCCTGAGCTTGCGCTCCAAAATGCCGATAAGGCTTTGCAAGTTGATCCGGTTTATGCCCCGGCAATGGCCAATAAAGCGCGGGCATTACGTAAACTGGGAAGGGAAGCAGAAGCGGACTCCTTGCTGAACAGGGCCTTCGAGATCGATTCAGGTCTGAAACGTCATATTAAGAAGTGAACTTTTTTTTAGTAGTGTTTAGTGGCTGTGGGATAGGGCGTGACTTATCTATGTCAATTGTTTCTAAAGCGTTTTTATGAAGTCGTTGATGGTTGAGCCACAAATTTAGTCCTGATCTTTGTCATATTCTGAACCGGGATTCTACTATACATTTGGTGTAAAATGGTATAGATGAAAACAACCGAACACCTCTCAGCGGCTTTGAAACACATCGGATTCTTAACCCTTTTAGCTTTCACCTTCTCCGTCACGGATGCGCAGTCGCAGGAGGATACCAAGGAAAATGTAATCTATTGGCACATCAAGGCCGTTCTCCCTGAAGCCAAATTATTAGATATCAAGGCTATTGACAAGAAGGGGGTGTATTATGACGTAAAGGCCATACAGGACTCTTATGACCTTAGTATTTTAAGTATCAAAGCCCTGGTAAACGGACAGGCCATCCCCATAAAAATGATTGTAAAGAAAAACGATGAATATTATCCTGTTAAGGCCATTGATAATGATGGCAGCATCTTGGATATTAAGGCCATCGGTGAAAATGGGGAATTACTTGACGTAAAAGGAGTGAGCAGAATGGGCAGTATTGTAGATGTCAGGGCCATAGACAAGGAACAAAAACACTATAATGTGATTTCCATTTCCCCACATAAAGGGGTGAATCATGTAAAAGGCCTAAAAATGTTCAATGAGGAGGTTGAGGCCGTTATCCATGGTGTAAAAATATTTGCCCACGTAAAATCAGTTCGGGAGTATTGACGGTTTCGCGGGTTGCCGGCCATAGCAATTCGCAAGTTTAGCTAAGCTGATAAAAAAAGTGAATACAAGCTTGAGAAATGAAGATCATCCTATCAAAAATGTTGCTGATAAATTCTGCTACTTGCCAGGCATTGATAATTATCTTAGGCCTTATGTTATTTGGTTGTAAGTCGACCAAAAAAAGTAAGGGGGAAACAAGCTTTTTAGGTTCGACTCAAAATACTTCACAAGCACAAAGCCGCACTGGTGATGCGGCAACTGCCCTATATGATTATGGTTTTGAGGATCATGAATATATTAGTTTGGAATCAGCCCCAAGAAGACCGATCCAACCCAATGCTAAAGATTCATTGAACCAAATCGGTAGTGCTACAGCGGTAAACGAAGCTCCATCACCGGCGCGTTTAGCTATTAAAAGTCCAGTGGCCGATAAGATCGTAGAAAATTATCTCAACAGCCAAAATAAAGAGCCTAAAGGTCATTGCCTTTCCGTAAGTAAAGGTCGTTTTGAACGGGCGTATAAAGAGGTTTATGGTCATTTGCCCTATCAAGATTTACCGGACAGCATGGCATCAAAATTTCATGGCCCTAAAGAGGTGTTTAATTTACTTTACACCTCCGCTTCGGAAACACAAGAGGGTTGGCGAAGCCTTCCGGAAAAATATAGGGGTAAGGGCAATGCTGGTGCCATTGCTTATGCCGGTATGGGTACTTTGGTTGATACATCAGGCGTTTGGAGTGGCCTATTAAGACCTGGAGCGCTCATGCAAGTTTGGCGGTTTAAAGAAGACTATGAACAGGTAGTTCAAGGTGTAAATGTTAAGAAACTAGATCCCTATGGACATTCGTTCATTTTCATAAGCTATGTACGCGATGAAAAAAATGCCATTATTGGGCTTGAAATTGCCGATCAAGGTTTTCAAAGCTACAGACCTTTAGTACCTAGTGATTATGAAGTTTGGTGGGGAGTGAACCTTAGTATTTAGAAGGCCCCTATGTAATACAACAATAAATTAACATTTCTAATGTAATTACTTCTTGTCTAATAAGTTATACTTATAGCATTCGATTGCTACAGCTATAAAAAAACCATGATATTAGTTTCGCTATTACTTTCTTTAGGCTTTACAAATGAAATACCTACCAAAATAGATAAGGTGGCATACGATAGCGTTGTTATTGAAAAGCCATTGCCTATATTGAAAACCAGGAGTTTTAAAGAGGGGGTAACGGTAAGGTTTAAAAGAGGTTTAGATAGTATTGGGGCTTCTTATGCCAGTACAAAAGTAGCTGCCGATCGACTTCGTTTGGGTTTGAAAGAAGGCCTTCGGTCGGGCACTATTTCTTTTGACAGGGTTAGAACAGCCTTTGCCAATCAATTGGTGGACAAAATTATACCGCACTGGTACGGCACTCCTTGGAGTTTTGGAGGTCATACCGCTGTACCTAACCAAGGTGAAATTGCATGTGGTTATTTTGTATCGACCACCTTGCGCGATATGGGTATAAATCTGAACCGTTATAAATTGGCTCAAAAATCACCCATTGACGAGGCAAAAATGATTAGTTGTGGTGCTGTAATTAACAAGGTTGTAAAAGACTCGCCAGAAAAGGCCTTTGAAGAGATCGATCGATTAACGGAAGAGGGACTCTACTTTATAGGTTTTGACGAGGGGCATGTGGGCTATCTATTAAAACGTAAAGGCGAACTATTTCTAATCCATTCCAACTATTTTTCCCCCGTCTCGGTTTGTATGGAAACGCTCAAAGAATCTCGTGTTTTCAGGGGTTTTACTACATTTCACCTAGTCGCTATTTCTCATAACGACACCCTTTTGCAACGGTGGTTAGACAATAGTGCAGTGTTGTAGTAACGGGTAGTAATTTTGTTCTATTATAGAAGTATGACTTTCAATACATATTGCAACTGCAGTATGCCAGCGCGCCATCTTACTTGATTTTTGTTTACGACAATGCAATGTTATAGGGAATGCACACGATTCTCAATTAGGCTTCTTAAAATTAATGATGTAGTTCATTCACCATAATGATGTAACCTTCTGTTAAGTTTTTCCAAGTGCGCTGTACTTTTTACGTTAGCCCTTAGCAATAGACAATCATTTCCCGTGAGTGAATGGCATTCCGTAATCTCTGGCATTTCTTTGACAACCGAATGAAAGTTCTCTAATTCCCCGAATCTTATTTTTGCAGAAATAAAAACCCCCATGGTATGCCCAATGCTTTCTAAGTTGATTTTTGCGTTATAGCTTTCGATGACCCCAGCTTCTTCCATTTTTTGAATACGTTCGGCTACTTAAGGAGACGACAACCCATGGCTACTACAATTTCCATTGCACCTCCTGGAATGAAGGCAACACCCATTAAAATCGATGTTTGTTGAGACTGTTTGCCAAGTCTCGTTCCTAGCCAAGCTCCTGCAAATTTACCTAAGATCGCAACTGCGCAAAAGATAAATGTAGGCCATAGTACCAAACCGGCCAAGAAATCGATTTTGAGACCAAGTGTAGCAAAGAAGAGGGGAACAAAAATTGCATGAAAAGTGTCGGACACACTCTTACGAAGATCATCCGATATGCACAGCAGCACGACCACTTCGAAATGCTTTTCAAATATCAACATGAAAACCGGAAGAGAGTAAAAGAAAGAATACCCCAAGCCAGGAAACAGTTTCAAGCATGGTCGATTGTGTCCGATCAAAAGGAAAGAGCCAGAGCTGTAAGGAAGGTGATACTCGTCCGAGAAGTGTTGGCCCCAATATGATCCCCGCCAGAATTTCACCTGCAATAGAAGGCATTTTAAAAGCTTCACAGATAACACTTAGAGTTCTTGCACACCCAAGAAGA
>JARFRH010000054.1 GCA_029287355.1 Maribacter sp.
GCTTGTTCCTTCCGGAAAAACGGCATTACCTGTACTCTTTAAAACTTCTTTTTTACGTCCCGTGTAAGACGGGTAATCCAAAACCAATTCGAAATTTTCAATCGAAGGGGTTTCGAGCGCCTTTAAATGATAGGTTTGAGATTTCACGTCGTTCGCTAAGAAGAAAAAGGCGGTAGATCGCAAAGGCGGTGAAAGTGTATACTTATAGGCGCCTTTTTGTTCTTGTAACTGTAATTTCTTGCCTTCAATATCAATAAAAACATGATCCGGACGCAGGTCGCCTTCTATAATGACCTCAATCGAATATGACTTGTCTTTTAATACCTCCAGATCGGTTGATAGTAATTTAAAGCCAAATAGCGCTGGCTTTTCATAAGCCAGGTCATAATTAACAATTCGCTTGGTAGAACCAAAGAATTCATTCACATCCCCACCTATCCAAACCAATACGAAAAGCAGTAATGGAATCGTGAAATATTTTACAAATTTCAAATTTTCTCTAAAATCAACCGCTTTCGTAAAAGGAAAGGGCTTCATCTTTTCAGAACGTTGCTCTATGCTGGCCAAAATTAATTCTGATTGCGCTTTGTCTTCAGTAAGTTCCAGAAGATTGTATAGTTTGTCATCAACATCGGGGAAGTGTTTCCCAATCAGCAAAGACGCTTGTTTATTACTGATTCCCTCCCTAATCTTAAACAGGTAAAATAAAGGGGTAAGTATGTATTTGTACAAAAGAAATAGTTCAACCCCAACGAATAAAATAAGAAGAATCAAGCGCCCCGTTGAATCGAGCCATAAAAAATACTCGACCGCAAGTATTATGAAGAAAAATAGCAAGCCCAAGATTAGAAAAACCAAACTTCCACCCACCAGTATTTTCGCATAGTATTTTCTACTAAACTCTGCCAGTTTATGCTGTATGTTCTGATAACTATTCAATTATTCTTTAATTTGAGACCAAGATACCCGATATCGCAAATTTAAACATCAAATTCTTGTTAAAAGGTTGCTATTGGACGGTTTACGCCAGCGTAAACTCTTAATTACCTTTGATTTTCATTCCTTTTGAAGCCATCATAAGGAAACCACTAAAAGGTCATGGTATTTGCAAGGTGACGTTTTATATCTTTGCTGCAAAATTTAATGATTCATGAATAAAGCTGTCCGTGTTCGCTTCGCACCCAGTCCAACTGGGCCTTTGCATATTGGAGGAGTGCGCACCGCACTCTTTAATTACTTGTTTGCAAAACAGAATGGTGGCGTTTTCGTACTTCGCATTGAGGATACTGATCAAAACCGATATGTTGAAGGTGCCGAAGAGTACATTATCGAGGCGTTGAACTGGTGCGGAATTCCTTTTGACGAGGGCCCTGGTAAGAAAGGTCGTTTTGGTCCCTATAGACAAAGCGAGCGTAAACATCTTTACAAACAGTATGCCGATGAGCTTGTGGAAAAAGGCCATGCCTATTACGCCTTTGACACTTCGGAAAAGTTGGATTTCCACAGAAAAGACCATGAGGCCAGGGGAAAAACCTTTATTTACAATTGGCACAATCGCTTAAAGCTGTCTAATTCCCTTTCACTTACTCCAGAACAAACCAAGCAAAAAATTGATTCCGGTGAGGATTATGTCATCAGGTTTAAGTCTCCAAAAGATGAAAACCTGGTATTACAAGATATCATTAGAGGCGAAATTCATATTGATGCCAGTATTCTTGATGATAAGGTTCTTTTTAAAAGTGATGGAATGCCCACCTATCACCTCGCGAATATCGTTGATGATCATTTGATGGAAATTAGCCACGTCATCCGTGGAGAGGAGTGGTTGCCGTCTCTGGCCTTACATCAACTACTTTATAGTGCTTTCGGATGGGATGCTCCCCAATTTGCACACTTGCCCCTAATCATGAAGCCCGTAGGAAAAGGCAAATTAAGTAAGCGAGATGGAGAGAAAATGGGGTTTCCCGTCTTTCCGCTATCTTGGAATGAATCGAAAGGGTATCGTGAAACGGGTTATTTTCCGGAAGCAGTTATCAACTTCTTGGCACTATTAGGTTGGAATCCTGGAACGGAACAGGAAATTTTCAGTTTGATAGAGTTGATTTCTGCCTTTAGTCTGGAGCGCGTAAATAAATCCGGGGCCCGTTTTGACCCTGATAAGACCAAATGGTACAACCAGCATTATATGAAGAACAAGAGCGATGGAGAATTGGCACGTCTTTTTAATTCCGTGCTCACGGAAAAGGGGATTTCGCCCGATGTTCTAAATAACAAGTATGTTGAGCAAGTAGTTGGCCTCATAAAAGAACGCGCCACTTTTGTTTCTGATTTTTGGGAATTGTCTCATTACTTCTTTACCGCTCCTGTATCCTATGACGAAAAAGCGGTCCAGAAACAATGGAAGGAAGACACCTCGGTTATTATGAACCAATTGGTATTTATACTTGAAAATGTTTCTGATTTCTCGTCTATAAACGTCGAAGACCAAGTAAAATCATGGATTACGGCGAAAGAGCTATCGTTTGGCAAAGTTATGGCACCGCTTCGTTTAGTTATTGTTGGAGCGATGCAAGGTCCACATGTTTTCGATATATTAGAACTGATCGGAAAACAAGAAAGTATTTCCAGAATTAAAAAAGCCATATCAGAATTTGGGTAAGTAACAAGTAGTATTGCTCAAAAGTTTCCTTTGAACCAAGTTCACGACACTTTTTTTGTAACAAAAAGTTCAAACGGCTACAGATAGAGTAAAGTCTTACTATATTCATTTACAAAACTAAAAACACTATTATGGGAAGTTTCATTTATATTCCAATCATCTTTTTGACGGTAATCGTCCTTATTTCCGCCTTTTTTATCGTAAAACAACAGACCGCCGTAATCATAGAGCGTTTTGGAAAATTTCATAGCATTCGCCAATCTGGCCTTCATCTCAAAATTCCCTTAGTTGATCGAATTTCCGGAAGGCTTAGCTTAAAAATTCAACAATTGGATGTTATCGTTGAAACTAAAACCAAGGATGATGTATTTGTACGCTTAAAAATTTCCGTACAATACAAAGTAATTAAAGACAAAGTATATGACGCATTTTACAAGTTAGACTATCCGCACGACCAAATAACTTCTTACGTCTTTGATGTAGTTCGGGCAGAAGTTCCTAAAATGATACTTGATGATGTCTTTTTAAAGAAGGATGATATTGCAATCGCCGTAAAAAGAGAGCTTAACGAAGCCATGATGGATTATGGTTACGATATCATTAAGACCCTAGTCACCGATATCGACCCTGATGCTCAGGTAAAAGAAGCAATGAACCGGATCAACGCTTCGGAGCGTGAAAAAATCGCTGCGCAGTTTGAAGGAGATGCTGCGCGTATTCTAATTGTGGAAAAAGCAAAAGCGGAAGCGGAAAGCAAAAGATTGCAAGGACAAGGTATTGCCGATCAACGTCGTGAAATTGCCCGAGGCCTGGAAGAATCCGTTGAAGTATTGAACAAGGTGGGTATCAATTCACAAGAGGCATCCGCGTTAATTGTTGTTACACAACATTACGACACCTTACAGTCCATCGGACAAGAAACCAATAGTAATTTAATTTTGTTGCCCAATTCACCTCAGGCCGGTAGCCAAATGCTAAATGATATGGTTGCCAGTTTCACGGCAAGCAATCAAATCGGGGAAGCCATGAAAAAAAATAAACCCAAGAATTTGGAATAGACCAGAATTTCTATAAATATTCCCGCTTTCATATCAGAACGCGGGATTTTTTGTTTTAGGGCCTTTAAAAGGCAATTAAACACTTAATAGGGGCCTGTGAAGGCTATGCATTCCTTAAAATGAAAACCTTCTGAAAACCTTTTAAACAAAGGCGTTTTTAATAGAAAATACCGATTGATATATTTATTGGGATAAGAAAATCCTATATCAATCTTTTTGTTGAATCTTAGCCCACGAATCACGCAAGCCCACCGTTCGATTAAAAACCAATTTCTCTGAACTGCTATCAGGATCAACACAAAAATATCCTAGACGCTGAAATTGAAAGCGATCTTCGACCTTAGCATCTTTCAAACTAGGTTCTAAATAACCCGTGATAATTTCCAAGGAGTCAGGATTGATGAATTCCATGAAATCCTTATCCTTATGCGTATCTGGACTTTCATCTGTAAAGAGACGATCGTACAATCGAACTTCCGCTTCAATGGCATGTTCGATTGAAACCCAGTGAAGGGTTCCTTTTACTTTTCGAAGACTTTCTTCGGTTCCACTTCCGCTTTTACTTTTTGTATCGTAGCTGCACTGCACCTCAATGATATTTCCGTCTGCATCTTTTGTGCAACTTTCAGCTTTGATGATATATCCGTTCTTTAAACGAACCTCGCCGCCTAATTTCAACCGAAAGAACTTCCTATTGGCTTCTTCCTTGAAATCAGCCTTTTCAATATATAGTTCTTTGGAAAAAGGCACCATCCGCGATCCTGCAGATGCATCACTGGGATTATTTTCGGCCTCCAACCATTCTTCTTCTCCCTCTGGATAATTCGTAATAACCACTTTTAAGGGATCGAGCACTGCCATCACTCTTGGGGCAACTTTGTTCAAATGATCCCGAACTTGAAATTCTAAAAGGGAAACATCTATTAAATTATCTCGCTTCGCAATGCCAATAGTATCTGCAAATCCACGAATAGCTTCAGGAGTGTATCCGCGCCTTCGTAATCCGGAGATAGTCGGCATTCGAGGGTCATCCCAGCCATTCACTACACCTTGTTCAACCAGCCGCAACAATTTTCGCTTGCTAACTACAGTGTGACTAAGATTTCTTCGAGCAAATTCGCGTTGCTTTGGGCGTACTTTATTACTATCAACCACCTGATCTAAAAACCAGTCATATAATTCACGATGCATAGCAAACTCCAAGGTACAGAGTGAATGCGATACTTGTTCGATATAATCACTCTCACCATGCGTCCAGTCATACATCGGATAAATACACCAATCGGTATTTGTTCGATGGTGTGCTTTATGCAAGACGCGGTACATAATGGGATCTCGCATCAACATGTTAGAGGACTTCATATCGATTTTCGCCCTTAACACATGTTTTCCTTCTTCAAACTTGCCTGCTTTCATCCCCTCGAACAACTCAAGGTTTTCGTTTACAGTACGATTTCGGAAAGGGCTCTCTGTCCCTGGTTCCGTAGGAGTACCTTTTTGGGCTGCCATTTCCTCTGAGGTTTGACTATCAACATAGGCCTTTCCTTCTTTGATTAAAAAAATAGCCCAGTCATAAAGTTGTTGAAAATAATCAGATGCATACCGTTCGGTATCCCACTCGTAGCCAAGCCATTCCACATCCCGCTTTATGGCATCCACATACTCCTGCTCCTCTTTGGCAGGGTTGGTGTCATCAAATCTAAGGTTCACAGGTGCATCATAACGTAAACCAAGTCCAAAATTCAGGCATATTGAACTGGCATGGCCTATGTGTAAATAGCCATTCGGTTCGGGTGGAAAACGAAAGCGCAAAGCTTCTTTTTGAAAGCCATTTTTCAAGTCTTCCTCAATGATATGTTCCAAAAAATTCAACGACCGTTCCGACTCGCTCATAGGGTGATTTTTATAAGCTACAAAAGTAGCGAAAAAGCCCTGATTACAGACTACAAAAAAGCCTCGCCATACAAATACACGCGTTTCACAACAAATTCCGTTCGCGCTACAACATAAAATTCGGTGCACAATAAATTAAAGACATATTTGTTATTGAATACAGTTTAAAGACTAAATCGAGCGGAAATGGGCGTTATCCGTAATTAATCTAATCCGCCTATCGTTTTATCAGGACCCAAATCCAAATAGAACTGTAGTGATTTTAAAACTACGACTACTTATGAGAACAAAACTATTTACTCGTGTTCATCTTTTTCTGGCAACCGTGCTGTTGTTGGTTACATCACAAGCAATTTCGCAAATATCAGTAAAGGCTCCCGAGCCTGCGGACAATCCCAATTTGGCCGGAAACTCTCCCTGGACTGCAATTTGCGCAGGCGTTGGAGGGTTCAATCAATATTACGCGAAAATCAGTTGGGCGGGTACGGCCAACTCCGACAACGAATTTATTTTAGAACTCTCGGATCCTAATGGTGATTTTACGAATGCCGTAGAGTTGGGAAGAGCCAGTGACCAGAATACAAATAACCCCAAAGAATTCGATCTGGAATTCTCAATAGCCACAACAACAAGGGGTAATGGTTACAAGATGAGGGTTAGAAGTACTAGTCCGGCCGACCAGGAAGAATCAGTCGAATCATTCAATATGTACTATATGGATGTTACTTCGAACATTAACATCAGCGAATTGGGTGATGGTAATCCCCCGGGAAGCCTTTGTGCAATCAGCTCTCTAAACTTACAGGTTGATAATATCCCCAATCCGGAAACATATCAATACATCTGGTACCGAAGCGGTACCGAGCTTACCTCGGAAAGCGGTCACACCTTGAACGTTACGCAATCTGGCATGTATCAGGCTTTTATCGATTATGGTGATATCTGTACCGGTTCAGGTAATACGGATTCAAATATTGTAACGGTCACCATTGGTTCGACCGGTCCTGGTATAGGAATCACACCTCCAAGTAAAACCACCTTGTGTGCCGGTGACACTGAGACCTTGACTATAGATACCACAGACCCATCATGGAGTTACCAATGGTACAAAGATGATGCTTCCATAGCTGGGGCTACTACCACAAGTTATGTCGTTGATGCGAATGTCATTGGATTTGAAGGCGACTATCAAGTAGAAATATCCGCGATAGGAATATGTACACAGCGCTCAGTCGCTGTAACGATGACGAATGCCGACAACTTCACAGTTACACGAGACAACCCGGCAAATATTGTAGTATTTCCTTCAGGCCCTGAAACCCTGAGTGTAACAACAAATGCCGTGTCGCCTACCTATCGATGGTTTCGAAATGGAGCTGTCATAGCAGGCGCAACCGGAAGCACACTTGATATTACTCAAGAAGGAACCTATTATACAGAAGTCACGCAAGCTGGAGGAACTTGCCCAGGCACTATAAGAAATTCTGAAATTACTGTTGCCGTCGTGCCCGCTTCTTTCGAAATTATTGCCGATTATAATGGCGCCTATACCTCATGTGTTAGTACAAATATCATTTTAGAAGTCGCCACCATAAATGCCGTAGCCAGTGATGGGGGCAAAACAGATGTAACCACACAATTGGAAACCTCTTTTACGTATCAATGGCAAAAGGACGGCACCGATGTCTCCGGAGCTACAGGTCAAAGTATAAGTTTGACAACTACTTCCGAAAATGGCGATTATACCGTTGACGCAACGCTCAGTACCTATAATGAAACATCAAATGTCGTAGGGGTTCAGTTGTTGACCAACGAAACGGCTACAATAAGCAGTACAAGTAGCATTTATTGTAATTCTTCGGACACCATAACTATCAGCACAACCACAGACCTGAGTTCCGAAACTTTCCGATGGGAAAGAGATGGAACATCAACCAATACAACTGATGATGCACTTATAGTAACAGAACCAGGAACATACCGATTGGTACTAGATAAAAACGGATGCGATCTTATTTCAAATGAGATTACCATCACTCCCTTAGATCCAAATCTCATCTCCTTAGATGTTGACGGCGAGGTGGTTTTTCCTGAAGGAAGCTCGAGAACCGTTCGAGCAAGTGGGGGAACTTCTTACCAATGGTTTGACAGCAACAATGTTTTAATGAGCAGTGATGAGGCAATGGTATTTACTGAAGAAGGTGATTATCTTCTAATAGCCAACATTGACAACTGTGAAGTATCTCGAACATTAACAGCGACATATTTGGATTTATTCAATGTGCCTAATGTCATCACTCCCAACGGAGATGGCGCCAATGATCAATGGGTCATTCCAAATTCGTACTCCAACAAGAGTGATGTTACCGTGGTCATATACAATACCAATGGGGAGGAATTATTCAACCAAACGGATTATCAAAACAGCTGGCCTGGTTCAACAATGACATTTTCAAAACAAAACATGGTGTTTTACTATATCATCAAAAACGCCAATGAAACATTGAAACAAGGTACTATAACCGTTATTCGATAACAATCAACATAAATGAAACTAAGAAAATTTATAGCATTGTCCCTTATAGCCTTCTTGGCATTAACCGTTGTTAATGCACAAGAAGATGATCCTATTCTTCCTTATAAGGTAGCGCCTCAAAATTTGTTGAAATTTAATAGGTTCCTAATAAATCCAACGTTTACCACGGTACGTGAAGACAAATCCTATATTAATTTATTACACAGAAACCAATCGGTACAATTTCAAGATAATGACCAAACATATTTCTTGAGTTATAGTGGTCGAATAGGAGATAGAAGTGGCTTAGGTTTAAGTCTTTATTCACAAAAACTAGGGCCTGTTCAAAATATCGGTGTTCTGGCCAACTACGCTTACGGCATTAAACTAAGTGATAAAAGCAATTTTACCTTTGGGGGAAACCTGGCCTACTATAGCACTGGGTTGAACAGAAATGATGTGGATGTTGTAGACCCCAACGATTTTCGTTTAAATGGTACGGAGGACAGTAATATTTTATCTTTTCAACCTGGGTTCAATTTGTCTTATGGTCAATTTGATCTTGGGGTATACGCCGAAAACCTTTTTGATTACAATCTAAAAACCAGCAAATCACTTACGGAATTCAAGGATAAAACCTATTCTGCCCATTTACAATATACATATGAATTTAGTAATGATGGTGGTGTGTTGGAGAGTGCACGCCTAATGCCTCTTGCTCGGGTGCGATTAAATACCCTAACGCAAGCTATTGCAAGCGAAAGTCAAAACTATTCCTTAGGAGGTAGTTTGATTTTAGATTTGCCAAAACTAGGTTGGCTTCAGGGGGGGTATGATACCTTTTACGGAGCTTCCGCTGGTGCTGGATTCAATATCAACAGAAGAATGTCTTTGGGTTATACCATGGAAAAAGGGTTGGGAACAGACTTTAATAACTTAGGAATAACACACGAGATTTCATTTGCCTATTCATTTACCCCTAACCTTTCTGAAGACCGCGTGATGCTGGAGGCCGATGATGAGCTCGTTGAGAATAACAACTTAGAGCCAGAAGATCTGGCTACAAACGATGAGTTGGAGGACTTGAAAAAGAAATTAGCCGAAAACGAAGAGGTTTTAGCGGAATTGATGTTCCGTCAAGATTCTTTGGAGGCTAATCGTCAGTCGGACTTAGAACGTCGCTTTGAAATGGTGATGCGCATGGTCCGCAATGAAACCAATGGTCAGCGACCTGATATAGAAAAGAGGGCCGAAGATATATTCTTGACCGGTCGAGAAACACAAACAACTGTTGCCGACAACACCAATAATGATGGAAAAGCAAATCACATTCCCCCAAAAGAACAAGATGTAACTGATATTCAAGATGCTTCGTCAACGAAGACAGCTCCTGTTACCGTACAAGATAATACAAGAAATGACGCTGTTACTTCCAATGCGAATCGGCAGAAGTTCCCAAAAAATACTGCTACTCCTAAAACTACGGCGCTGGCCGTTCAAGACAACACTCGAGGTTCGGATTATAAAGCCTCGACAAATAGAGAGGCAATTAAGAGTAGAAAGTTCAAAAATCTTGATGGGGTTACCGATGGTTATTATGTGGTGGCCAACGTCTATAAGGGTGGAAAATATATGGAGAAATTCATGAGCTCCATGAATGACCAAGGGTTCAATTCCGATTATATAGACAACCCAAACAATGGCTTGAAATATGTTTATTTGGAGCGCTACGATTCATGGAGCGAAGCGGCCGAAGCCTATAAAAGTAACATGAACGGAGCCTATAATGATGAACTTTGGATCATGAATGTAGACAACCGTTACACCAACGAAGCCTATGCCAGCAACATCGATAAGCTTCAGCGAAAAGCATCAAAATATATTACCGATGTTCCAGAGAAAAATGTCGTTAAAAGGGATAAGGTCGTAAGAAGCGATCTTAAATCACGCACGTACAAAATCGATGGTTTAGGGCAAGGGTTTTATATCATTGCCAATGTTTTCGCCAACCCTAACAATGCCAATCGCTTTGTCAAACTGTTGAACTCTTATGGTCTTAGCGCAAGTTACTTCATCAACCCGGAAAACAACTGGAGATATGTATACGTAAAGCGACATAACACTTGGAACAACGCACTGATATCATACTATTCAAAACTGAATGATACCTATGATGATAAGATGTGGATTATGCGTGTGAATTCAGAGGCTGTTGCCTAAATACCAAACCATAATTGCATCTCAGACCTTCTTAGAATTTCGAACCCGGTTACTCTTTTTGATATCCCTATTCCGTATGGCTTGTATTGAATTCTTTTTAGCTCTTAAAAGAATTAATGCCCCATGGCAATTGCCAGGCTGCCTTATGTAAATAATTCCCTAAACAAGTATTGCAAGTCGTAAATGGTTCCGCGAAGAATTGCTTCAAAAGCTGGGACCAACTTTTACCAAAGAAATTCGTAGCCATTCACGAAAATCCGTTGCCGGCTAGAAGGTTAACCCGAAACTGAATATTGCCAATTGTACCAGGTAAATTCTAATGCATTAAACACAAAGCGCATATGCCCTCAAGCAACATCCAAAAGAACGGAAACCAATGATCGAAAAAATGAACACTTGGCAATAAATCAAAACAGCAAGTCAATTTATGGTATTCCTTTCCTAGATTATTTACAAATCCAACTTGGTTAAATTTTTAGGATCAGCTCTTCTATGAAGAAGAAATCATATCCCTGATAAAATCTATCACACAATCCTTCGGTAAAGAGTAAACTAGATTCCGTTAAAAATTACATGGATAAAAACCTGTTTGTTTCCTATCAAATATCTTTTGCCTTTTTTAACCGATTCGTATTTCAGTTCATGCGAAAATTTTAAGTTCCTATTGCCGATTGCACTCTTCAAACCTATTTTATAGAACATCCTTAATTCAAAACGGTAGCATTCAAATAGAAAATGGCAGCTGTTTTAAAGACCTGTAGCAAACTAATTGCGCGCGAAAAGATGTTATTCCATCATTAAATGAGCTTCTTCATATCCTTATTTTTTTTCGTTTTGGATTTAATTCCAGTAGTGCCTCTTAGGTTATTCAATGCTCTTATTTAAACCGTTCAAAGGCGTCTATTGCATCGGATTCTAGCTTGTTTTTCCTTGCCAAAACGAATTCCAATGCGCGGTTAGTCATTACGTCAGAAACGCATTACTTCGTTTAAAACCGCCTGATTTAGCCCTTCTGTCCGTGTTTCACATGATGAAGCTATTTCGGCCGAATCGGGTCATTAAACACTCATAAATTAGGCTTTCACAACAAGAAATGACCATGATACAACAATAAATTCTGCCCCTCATTATTAAGCTTAATATTTGTTAGTAATACCGATTTTACTTGGGCTTCAAGTATGGCGCGAGAAAATCTATTAAAGAACTTGCCAATTGGCTTCATGCCGTTTGGTTAGTACACCCAAATCTAATTTGACCCAATGCTACCAAACCTGACCAAAAAATTAGTCGTTGTTTTAGTGTTCCTGATCGCTTTTGTCGGGTTCTCACAAGAGTACAACAACTTTGAGGTTCGCTATCAAAACAACATCAAAGGCGATTTGACCTTTATTTCGAATCAAATCGTTAATCGTGATGGAGGTACTGCTACTACAGAGCCTGAGGACGCCTATAACAACCTTAATAATACCAATGGCTATTGGCCCTCTAGCAACAGAAATGTAGAAACAGGGGGGTATTATAATTACAACGATTATAAAGATATGCGGTACATCGATGTTGATGGTGACCCTTCCACTTTCAATTCGAGTACGACAACCTTCAATTTTCCGAATACAGATTGTAATCTTATACGATATGCCGGACTCTATTGGTCCGCTACCTATCCAAGGGACAATACTACCGACCCCATAGGAACGCCTAGACAATATGCGATTGATCAGGTAAAGTTAAAAGTACCCGGTGGAGCGTATGTCAACATTACAGCCGATGAGGTACTCTATGATGGACTTTTTGACCCTGCTCTAATGGCGAATGCCCCGTATGCTGCCTATGCTGACGTGACCGCTCAAATTTCGGCCCTCGCAGATCCAACCGGAGATTATACCGTCGCCGACATCCCTGTCGCCCAAGGTGTAGGATATGACCTTGCAACGGGTACGAGCCATATGACTGGAGGCTCCGCCGGTGGTTGGACGCTGGTAATCGTTTACGAAAACCCGACATTGACAGGCAAACTCATCACTACTTTCGACGGTTTTGCCAGAGTGACCGGAACGGATCAGATTGATATCAACTATAATGGTTTTACAACCATTCCCGTTGGTCCGGTAAACGCCGATATTGGTGCCGCAGCATTGGAAGGTGACTTTAGAATTACCGGTGATTTCATGAGTATCGAGGCTGCGAGCAATTCGGGCTTTACAACCATGAGCAACACCGTCAATCCGGCAAACAACTTTTTCAATAGTAATATCACGCTTGATGGGGCCTTGCTTCCGGGAAGAACCCCCAGCAGTGCAAACACCCTTGGGTGGGACACGGATATTTTTCAACTCAACAATCCAATTAACGGTGTCATCCCCAATAATGAAACTGCTGCTACTTTTCGATTTGGAACTAGTGGAGATCAGTATTATCCTTTTTTCAATTCTTTCAATATCGAAATTATCGAGCCAGACATCGTTCTGGAGAAAAAAGTAGAGGATATCGGGGGAAATGATATTACCGGGCAAGGTGTCAATCTTGGACAAGTCTTGGATTATGTGCTGTATTTTACAAATTATGGTAATGATGATGCGACCAACTACACCATAAGGGATGTTTTACCGATAAATGTAACACTTGATGAGGCCAATATCACCATGCCGCCAGGAACGACCTACGTCTATACCCCTGCAACAAGAACTGTTGAATTTACCATTCCCGACGATATCATTCAAGCAGGCGATCCCACGGCTAATATTCGTTTGCGGGTTCAGGTTGCGGAAAATTGTTTTGACTTCATTGATGCCTGTACCGATTTGATTCAAAATGTGGCATATTCTACCTACGAAGGGGGAATCAACGACAATCAGATTACCGATGATCCCAGTGTCACGGCATTTAATAATTGTCAGCCACCAACCCCAGGGGCTACCAACTTTTTATTGGATGACCTATCTGACTGTAATTTTACGCGCTCAGTTGAGCTTTGTGGAAGTAGCGCATTACTGGATGCCGGTGATAATTTCGACAGCTACATTTGGGTAAGGGATGATAATAATAACAATGAAATTGATCCATCAGACCCCGTAATTACCGATGGTGACCCAGACAATGATCCCAGCACGATGACCGTAACTACCGTTGGTACTTATATCGTTGATAAAATCGTTGCCGATCCGTGTAAAGGTTTCAAGGAAATCATAAATGTGGAGGCCTATGGTTCGGGTACGATTCCCAACCCTATTATAGAATATTATACTACCGTAAATGGTGATGCCGACCCCTCAAATGATATTGCGGGGGAAATTGTTACTTGTTCCATTGATGGCGATCTTTTACCCAAAATATTTCTTTGTGGAATTAATGATTCTGCTCCGCTCTTAGTAAACATACTTGACGCACAAAGCATTTCCTGGGAAGTGTTGGACGAAAGCAGTTGTGCTCCGGAAGGTGATGATTGTGCGAACAAAAACCTTACCTGTACATGGAATGAAGTGAGCACCGGTTCATCATACGAGGTAACAAATGCGGGTAAATATCGTTTATCGGTCACCTATCAAAATGGCTGTACTTCTCGTTTTTACTTCAATGTTTTTCAGAACACACTCGACATTCAATACAACAAAAGGGATATTGTTTGTACTACCAATGGAAATATTACCATAACCAATCTGGGCGCCAATTACGGTTTCCAATTGGTGGATGAAGCTACTAACGCTATTTTGATTCCATTTAGCGCCAACAACGGTCCCAGTTTCGATTTCGGACCAGGAGAAAATGGCGGTTATTTTGTTGAGGTTACACAGTTGGATGGCACAGGAAACCCGATAGTTGGAGCTTGTGTTTTTAGTACTCCCGAAATCGGAGTCCTGGACAGGAATGTGACCTATAATGTTAATGTCACAGATGTTACCTGTACGGCAATGGGACAGGTAAATATTCAAGTGCTCAACGCTGAACCAAATTATGAATACGAGATTCGATTGGATGATGGTTCAAACGGTGGATTGGGAACTCTTGTAGACAGTGAAACTGCCCAGCCTGACAATAATTTCACATTCACAGACCTAAATCCAGGAAACTACATTGCTGTGGCCAGAACGGCGGATGGATGTTCTTATAGTGAGCAAATAACAATAATTGACGACAACGATCTGGAACTTGAAGCGCGCGTATCACAACATGTTACTTGTAAGGAAGGAAATATTCTAATGGATTCAAACGGAGGTCAAACGCCTCATACTTATGCCATTTGGTCTTTTGTTGATGTCAATGGAATTGTTGTAACATCGTATCCCGATGTAAGCGCAATAGCCCCTTCTGAATATCAGACCAGTGTGATTTTCGACATCCTAGAACCTGGGGAATACACTTTTGTAGTAGTAGATCGAAATAATTGCTATGCCTTTTCCGATACCGTTGAAATAGAATTCCGGCCTCCAGCAGAATTCGGCCAAGCTAGCTATACGCATCAAGCTTGTTTTGGAGATGCCAGTGGCGCCATTCAGATGAACCTTATCGATAATGGAGGGTATCAGCTGACGTATTATCTTTTCGATTTTTCGATATCCGCTGAAGATGCGCTAGCTGAAAATTTTGATATTAACCTAGCCCTCGCCTCCAACGCCTCAGGATATTTTCCTGGTCTTATGACTGGTGATTACACCATAATTGTCAATATGCGTAAAGGGAGTGCGTCCTGTAATTTTCCTCATTACCATACCATTACCGGCCCTGCGAATGCTCTTGCGGCCGAAGCAGTCTTGATTGATGATTATACTTGCGTGCAAGATGGCATTATCGAGGCCCAAAATGTAGTGGGCGGAACTGCACCCTATTCCTATAGTATTGATGGGATTAATTTTTTCTCCGGACCAGGTGCTGAAAGATTTAGCGGCCTCACCGATGGCAATTATACCATTACCGTTAGAGACGATTTAGATTGTACCATTACAACGAATACAATTACAATAAATCCAAGAAACGAGCCTAGCGATTTGACCTTCGTTTCAACCCAAGCCCTATGTCCGGCATTAACCTCGGATGTTACGGTAACCGTAGTTGATGGGAATGCGCCATTTACCTATGAAATTATTGCGCCCCTTGCCAACGCAACAAATAATGTGAATGACCCGCTTTTTGTTGGATTAACACCGGGCACTTATACTTTTCAGGTTACTGATGATAAGGGTTGTGTAATTCAGGAAAGTTATACTATTGCCTCCGTTGTGCCGATAACAGTAACCGGCCAACTAGATCGTAATATAAGCTGTTTGGGTCTGTCGGACGGGGCGGCCAATTTCAACGTAGGCAACTTCAACACGACCTACGATTATTCCATAACCGGACCCGCAACTTTTTCGGGCACAGCAGTGTTCCTCAATACCATTCCATTGACCGGCTTGGCAGCAGGAACATATAGTATCACTGTCACGGACAATGACACCAATTGTATCGCGACAACGGACGTTACAATTGCAGCACCACCCGCCGCTTTGGTTATCGCTAATCTTGACGTGACCGACATGAGCTGTTCAACTATTGGCACAAACCCTGGTTCGGTGGTAATTTCGGCTACTGACGGATGGGGTGTATACGAATATGAATTGGAAGATCCGACTGGGGGAACTGTAGGGCCTCAACCTACCAATTCCTTTACCGGTCTCACCGACACCTCTGGAAATTATACGGTAACCGTACGAGATGCAGGTGGTTGCGAAGTCACACAGACCTTTATGCTTAGTCCTGCTATAGCTCCAGTATTGGCGGTAACCGCCAATAGCTTGTGCTATGACGGCACAACAGGACTCACCATAACGGCAAATGTGACCTCTGGGGGTGAAGCCCCTTTCCAATATAGATTAGCGCCTAGTGGTGCCTACCAAAGTAATCCAGTGTTTTCCGGACTTGGCCCAGGTGCTTATACCATTGAGGTAATAGACAGCAAGAACTGTACGGCAACTGCCAGTATCGATGTCTTCCCGACTTTGACCGCATCGGCCAATCTGGTCAAGGACCTTGATTGTAGCGCAACACCCGACGCAGAAATCAGTATCAATATTACAGGCGGGAATCCGACATTCAACTACGAGGTTATTAGAGATGGAGCTTCGGTTCAAGCGAATACACCTGTACCCGGCATTCCGTTTTCATATTTTACGACTACGGCCGGCTCCTATGAATTCATTATTACCGATATCGAAAGCTGTACGGTGACCACTAATCAAGTGCTAGTAACGGCCAATGATCCGCCTACGGCAGTGGAGGTCTTAACTGACCCCTTGTGTGCCACAAGCGCAGATGGCATTGCAGAACTACAGATTTCAGGAGGTACGCCACCCTATCAAATCGTTTTTGACGGAAGTGCGCCTTCAACTCAGACAGCCTATCCTGGCCTAGTTGCAGGAACCTATAATTATTCTGTAACTGATTCAAAAGGCTGTATTCTCAATGACGATGTAACTTTGTCCGCTCCGGCAGTATTGTTACCTGGAACTATTGATTTAGTGACAGCGTATCGTTGCGACAACACTTCGGCAACATTGCAGGCAATAAACTATTCTGGTGGAACGCCAGGATATACCTTCAGTATTGACGGGGTTACCTTCCAAGCTTCCGATACTTTTAGCACAGGCATAACTGCAGGTTCTTATACCATTACGGTTAGAGACACCAATGGATGTACAGAATCAACACCGGCGGTTGTCATCGATCCACTTGATCCTCCCACTGATTTAACTTTTACACAATCAGCACCCACGTGTCCGGCAATTGTTTCGGATGTAACAGTAACCGTCATCGATGGAACTGCTCCCTATGTTTATGAAATTACAGCACCGGCTGCAAGCATTGACAATAATGGCAACAACAACGTATTTACAGGTTTGAACCCTGGTACGTATACGTTCCAAATTACAGATGGTAAGGGCTGCATTATTCAGGAAAACTATACGGTTACAGATATTCCAAGAGTGGATGTTATTTCGCAATTGACCAATAATGTTAGTTGTTTTGGTCTTTCTGATGGCGAATTCTCATTTACCACTAGTGATTTTGCAAGCACCTACAGCTATACGGTTGAAAATAGCGCTGCTACAGTTGTACAATCTCAGCCCAATATTAATTTGCCCACTGCCATAGCCGTAGCCGGTCTTATTGCAGATACATACACAGTTACGATTACCGATGATACCACGAATTGTACCGCGACAACATCGATGGTTATTAGCAACCCTCCCGCCGCATTGGATTTTACATTTACCAATACCCCCGTAACCTGTATTGAGAATGCTTCAATAATAGTTACGGCAACCGATGGTTGGGGCGGTTATGAATACCAATTAGAAAATACGGTTGGCCCTGCCATTGTATACGCTTATCAAGCAAATAACACTTTTGTAAATGTTCCTGCTGGAAGCTACACCATTTATGTGCGAGACGCTGGAGGTTGTGTTGTTAGCAAACCAATAGTGCTCGACCCAGCAGTAACCCCCACTATTGCAGTAGACGCTGTTTCAGACTACTGTTTTGATAATACAAATCAGGCATCACTGGTTATTGATATATCCGATGGGGTAGCCCCATTCACATACAGTATTAATGGAGTTGATCAAGGTGCTGCCGTGGGCAATCCCTTTACGATCGCCAATTTGATTCCTGGCAACTATACTATTCAAGTAACCGATGGGTATGGTTGTGTTTCGAATATTTTAAACGAAACCATTGCGCCGCAATTAAGTGCATCGGCCATCGTCACTAAAGCCTTGGATTGTACCGTTTCGCCCGATGCCATAATCGATGTTTCCATTAGTAATGGTTATACTCCCTATGTCACCTATGAGGTAAGTTCTGACGGTGGTACATCTTGGTCAGCTACAACTGCTATTGTTGGAGCTAATTTTACATACTCAACTCCTTCAGCTGGCACCTACGACTTTAGAATAACCGATAACCAGGGATGTGCCGTTATTACACAGGCAATTATTGGCCCTATAGTTAATCCAGAAATAACCTCCCTAGTGCAGACCGCCGACATTTTATGTAATGGCGATGCCGGTGCTTCCATACAGGTTAATTTGGATACGATACAAGGTGTTGCGCCATTTACTATTTCGGTATTGAACACTACGACTTCCACAAATTATGGAACCCAGACTTCTGGTCTTCCGGCAGGCACTTATGAAGTTACTGTTACTGACGCCAAATCATGTTCCGATATGGAAATTATCGTTATCGATGAGCCTGATGCCATAACCTACGATATCAGCTTGGTTCCGATCACCTGTAATCCAGCTACCGGAACGGACCCAGGTTCCATATCGGTAGAGAACTTACTCGGAGGAACCGCCGAATATGAGTATCATCTAACTGGAAATAATGGCTATAGCGCATCTTATGCCACTATTTCTGGTGGTGAAAATCACACTTTTGCCATACTCGAGTTTGGTATTTATGAGGTTGATGTAATCGACGCTAATGGGTGCTCTGTTGTTACAACCAACATCATCGCTTCGCCGCCTGATGATCTCGATATTGATGTATCTGCAATTACGGCGGATTGCGTTTCTGGTGGTACTGCAATAGTTACAGTAAGTACGGCCATTCTTGGAACGAATTATGAATTCGGTATTTTGGACAGCTTTGGTGTGCCATATGCCTCTACATATTTCGCGCCTGATACCGCTGGTGGTCCGACTAGGACCTTTACGGGGCTTACACCTGGCATTACCTATACGTTCGTCGTTCACGATATGACGACGAACTGTTATTATTTTGAAACAGCCGCTGCGCCAATCGATTCACCTTCGAATCTAACTTCGACCCTTGATGCCGTTAACAACATTACCTGTACCGGTAGTGCTGATGGTAGTGTAAGCTTTTCTTTTGACAATTATGCTGCGGATGCTACCAGCGTCACTTATGAGATATTCAATTCGCAATCTAATGCCTCCACTGGAATTACAGGTACTGAATCGGTAAACGCCCCTCCGGTAGGAACAGGTGTTACGGTAACCAATGTAGGGCCCTTGCCCTACGGTGTGTATTATATTCTTTTTAGTGAGGATGATGGTACCTATTCGGGTTGTTCTGTAGCCTCTGCTCAATTTACAATAACCGAATCGATAAACGAGTTAGCGGTCACCGCAACATTGGAAAAAAATGACAATTGTAATGTAAATGCCGGCCAGGTATCAGCTATCGCTCAATTCGGAACAAGACCCTATGAGTATCAAATTGCCTTAAGTACAGACCCCGCACCTACAGCATTGGCCTGGGCCGGAAGTACTGCCAATTTTTTCAATGTTGAAGGTGGTGATTATATCGTTTATGCCATGGACGCCCATGGTTGTATCAGATTCGACGCAGTTACCGTACCTACTGACATAGAACCAGAAATCAGCCTAGTCCTTAACGACCAATGTACCGCCGATGAAGGTGGCTTTAGCGTTGATATCATCTTAGACGTTCCGGGAATTGTTCCGCACGCAATAAGCATAGATGGTTCTGCGCCCCAAGCTGCTCCTGGGCTTGTTAATGCTGGAGATAGGATAACTATTAGCAACCTCTCTTCTGGTCCACATACTTTTGCGGTAGTTGACCTTAACGGTTGTGCCGATACTGACCCTATAACTATTTATCCTCCTTTAAATATTAGCGCGAATATTAGCGCGGTCGAAAATTGTGACCCAGCAAATTCCGGCGAAGTTACAGTTACTGTGAACGGAGGTTCAGGAAATTACTCATATACACAAATTACTCCTGCCGGACCTACAAACCCCACGGGTGTTTTCACCGGATTGACACACTCTGTTAGTTATACGTTCGAAGTTTTGGACACCACTACTAACTGTACATTGCCAATTGACATTACGTTGCCGGCACCAGCCATTCCAACATTTACATTGGATGCGACGGATGTGAGTTGTTTTAGTGGTGCAGACGGAACAATAACCGTGACCCTGGACCCGGGGAATATAGATATCCCCTATGAATATAGTTTAGATGGTGGTACCACCACGCAGACATCTAATGTCTTTCTTGGTCAAACTCAGGGAACCTATACCATAACCGTTATTTCAGATAAGGGCTGTGCGGATACAAGGTCTATTGATATTAATGAGCCTTCGGCACTTGATGTAAGCGCCTCAGCGTCTGCTTTTAGCTGTGATGATGCCGCAAGCACAATCACCGTAACTATAAACAATGACGGCACCGGAAATCCTTCAGGAACTGGGCCTTATGTATATAGCTTTGACAATGGTATCAATTTTCAACCTGGCAACACCTCTCAAGTTCCATTTGGTTCGCCTGATGTGAATGTGGTCGTTAGGGATGCCAACGGATGTGCGGATACTGAAATTGTTCCGATCCCGGTAATGCAAGAAGTCACTGCGGTTGTAAATCAACTGCAACCGATTGATTGTAGCAACCTTCAGGAAATTGTCGAAATCGTAGCTTCGAACGGCTCCGGAACATACTCTTATACTGAATTGCCTAGTGGTAATATAGTGGCTGACCCTACCAACATTATATTAACCCAGCCTGGTACTTATGTTTTTGAAATTCTGGATACCGTTACCAATTGTTCTGTAACGGTTGAACATATCATTGCTCCTTACGACTTGATCGAAGTAGTTGCAGCCGTTACTACAGATGCTACTTGTAGTGATAGTGCAGATGGGGTTATACAGGTTACCATTACAGGATATTCCGGTACTTTCGATTATCAAGTTTTGGACAATACCGGAACACCGATTGCCGGAACATTGAATTCCGACAATGCAATCGCCGATCCACATACCTTTAATCTGGCGAGCACGCTACCAGCGGGAATATATTCTATTCAGATTACAGAAACTACTTTTCCAGAATGTCAAGATGTTTCGAATCAGGTAACCATTGATGCGCCAGAACCACTTGCACTTCAATTGGTAGATAATGTGAACGCAAACTGTAATGAGGCTAATGCCATAGTTACCGTACAGGCATCTGGCGGTACCGCGCCTTATTCATACGGGGCTTCAATTGGAGGTGCCGGGATTCCTGCAACATTCCTGTTTGACAGTACCATAGAATTAGATCCGACGACAAGTCTGAACTGGGATATATATGTTCAAGATGCCAATAACTGTGTAATTGCAGGTCCTTTGGCGGTTCTAATTGATACCGACACCATTCCGGACATTAGCCTAGTGCTAGACGATGAATGCGTTGCCGAGGGAAGTTTCGAAATAACGGTTTCTCTTGATGCGATTAACCTTGGTGTTGCTCCATACACCATGAGCATAGACGGACTTGGTTTTCAAAATATTCCAAGCTTCCCATATACTTATACAAATCTAAGTGCTGGCCTTCACAGTGTTGAAATTCGAGATGCGAACGGATGTGGGGAAATAGAAAATATCACTGTAGATCCTGAATTACGTGTTACAGCTCAAATCATAAGTCAACCAACTTGTAATACTGATGACGGTGTTATAGCGTTTACCGTTATAGGAGGTGACGCAAGTAATGCCGTAACGCTATTGAATGCTGCCACAATGGTAGACACCGGCTTGACTCCAGTTGGAAATCAATTTAGCGGACTTGCCTTTGGAGATTATATCGTACGTGTAACCGATACGCCTTTAACCGCTATATCTTGTACTGCCGATGCCCCTGTATCATTGGAAGAGCCTACTCCTGTTACGCTTTTGGCAACCGATCCGACTGATATTAGCTGTGAAGGTGCTTCAGATGGTACAATTACAATTAATTTAGAGCCCTCAAGCGCTGGCGTAAACGACAACCCGCCTTATACCTTTGAGATAAACGACGGCTCCACGACCACCACACAAAACACGAACTTATTTACGGGACTGCCTGCTGGCACTTATGATATTACAGTTACTTCTAACAGAAACTGTATAGCTATTGATCAGGTAACAATCAGCGAACCAACAGCATTGGTCGCCAACATTACTAATCTGACTCCTTTTGCTTGTGATGCGGATAACGCCCAACAATCAGCGACTATCGAAGTGACTATAACAGCCGGAACAGGTACGCCTGATTATTCTTATAGTGTTAATGGCGGAGCTTTCTTGCCAACTGGTGGAACCGTGTTTACATATACCGTGAGCACTGCAGGTAATTACGACATTATTATTCGCGATGCAAATGGTTGTCCATTTACGTTGCCCACAGTGACTATTGCCCCTTTGAATACTTTTACGGCCGACGTGACTCAAGACCTTGCGATAACCTGTGACCCTGCCCAACCAGAGCAAGTCCTTATTACTGTGACCGAAACAGCAGCTTCTGGGGATATCTATAGTTTTGATTTATTGCCTATTGGTAACCCCAACGGCGTAATGACTTCCAGTACAAATACCACGGCCAATTTTGATCTTACCGCTGTGGGTAGGTATACTTTTAGGGTAACCAACACAACTACCGGATGTTACATTGATACGGCGCCCTATGAGATTGCTCCATACGATTTAATCGAAGTAATTGCAACGGCTACCACACCACTTACTTGTTTCAATGACGGTACCGGCGCAATGGAAATTAACATAACCGGTTATGCGGGAACGTACGACTACCAAATTTTTGATAGCGCAAACAATCCTATTGGAGGGCTGGTTAGCACCGACACAAGCATCAACCCAAGACCTATTACTGGCTTAAACGGAGGCAATTATTACATACGGGTAATCGAAACAGACCCTACAAGTACCATGTGTGATGACGATTCAAATGTGGTAACGATACAATCTCCAGACATGCCGTTAGCGGAACTAACAACACCGCTAACCAACGTCACCTGTGCTGACGGACAAGGAGAGGCTTCTGTTGTACCAAGTGGAGGATATGCTCCCTATGATATCATCTTGACGAATACTACTACGGGCCAAGTATCCCCAACTGCTACTGATGTACAAGCAATGGTTTTTACGGGTCTTTCGGCTGGCGATTATAGTGTGGAGGTAACGGATAGCAATGGATGTGTTATTACTAATAGCTATCCTAACCTTTTTGTTCTCCCCACGTACATCATTGCAAATGCAATACCACTTGTTACTAATTTAGCATGTTTTGGTGATACTACCGGCACTGTTACGGGTATTGTAACTAGTGGAGGAAGCGGTTCATACGAATATCAACTAAATTATTACGATGACGCAGGTGCCACTATCGAGGCCACCACCGGTGAACAGCTTTCTGATACCTTTACTGGTCTAGGAGCTGGTATTTATAGCATAACAGTTACGGATGGATGGAATTGCGACGTAGAAACCAATCAAGTGACCATTACCGAACCAACAGAAGTTGCCGCCTCTTTGATTCGAACAGATCCATTGACCTGTACTACAGGAGTCGAATTTGAGCTGACAGCGACCGGTGGAAGCGGTACGTACGAATACAGTGTGGACGATATTACGTTCTTACCTATGACCAGCAACCCAATGGGCTTGCCTGCTAGTGGAGTTCTAGCTGCTGGAACATACCAGTACTATGTGCGCGATGCGATAAACGGCTGTGATGCGGTTCTATCAAATGCGATTACCGAAGACCTCATTGAAGCATTGATACTAACTATCGATGAAAGCGCAGCTTTCATAAACTGTAATGGAGAAAGTACAGCGGCCATATATGCTTCTGCACAAGGTGGTTTGGGCAACTATATGTATGAGTTGTTCACAGATGCCTCCTTGAGCGTGGCCTCTAGAATTGCAGGGCCACAAGCTTCCGGTGAATTCGGAATGCTCCCAGCCGGAACGTATTATGTAACCGTTATTAGTGAAGATTGTACGGCTACCCCTGAAGAAGTTGTGATTAACGAGCCAACACCGTTAGACTACACCGAAGAGGTTGTCAATGTACTTTGTTTCGGAGAAGACAATGGGTCAATAACGGTAACCTTATCAGGTGGATCTGGTGGCTATCAATATGCCATTTCACCGAACTTAAATCAATTTGACGATGAAAATGCCTTTGATGAATTGGCACCTGGGGATTATACCATTATTGCACAAGATCAAAACGGGTGTTTTATAGAACTACAATATACGATTACGGATCCCGAACCTTTGTCGGCGAATGCAACAACCACCCCTGAAATTTGTGCAGATGAAGAGAACGGAACTATCGATTTGACCATTCAAGGGGGTACAGCACCTTATAGTACTCGTTTAAGTGACGAGGCTAATTTTGTGCAGGATCGCGTATCCTTTACCGATTTAGCCGCAGGGGGTTATATCATATTTGTTCAGGATGCCAATGGTTGTGAAACCGATTTGGGTATCACTATTGAACCTGGGGCCAACTTGAGTGCGATTGTAGAACCGATTTATGAATGCACTGGGGATAGCCCGGATAATTACGTAAATATAACTTTTGAAGATCCTTCGGTGACAGGTGATGTTCTTTATGCTTTGGATTCAACCGATCCGGCAGACATGCAGCTTAATCCAGACTTTCGAAATTCAACTCCAGGCATACATTATATTGCTATTGCCCACGCAAATGGTTGTGTGATTACTGTGGAATTTGAAATTGAGGCATATGAACCCCTCGCCTTGGTTCTTGAGCAGAACAGTATCAACGAAATAACGGCAATTGCCACAGGTGGTAGACCGGATTATACCTTTTATTTCGACGACGTGAATAATGGCACAGACAATACGTACGTTATTAACAGAAGTGACACCTATGTGGTCCGCGTTATAGATCAAAACGGATGTGAGGTAATGGCAACTATTGAAATGGAGTTCATAGACATCGAAATTCCCAACTTCTTTACCCCAGATGGTGATGGTCTTAACGATTTCTGGAAGCCAAGAAATATTGAACAGTTTCCTGAAATACTAATTAAAATATTTGACCGTTATGGAAGGGTGGTTGCCGACGATATCGTAAATAAAGCAGGATGGGACGGACTTTACAAAGAAAACGAACTTCCAACCGGTGATTACTGGTACGTGATAAAACTCGAAGGAGAGAATGATGATCGAGAGTTTGTTGGACATTTTACCCTATATCGCTAATACTTAACCTAAACAAGACATGCGCAGCAAAATATTAATACTATTCCTTTCTCTGGTTGGCCTTGTGGCGAATGGACAGGAGTTGACCATACCTCAGCTATCGCAGTATTTGGCGGATAACCCTTTTGTAATGTCCCCCACTTATGCCGGTATTGGTGACCATGTAAAAATTCGAATTAACGGACTTACACAATGGGTAGGTATCAAAGATGCTCCAGACACACAGTCTTTGGCGGCAGATATGCGTATCGGCGAACAATCAGGCTTGGGAACTTTATTGTATAATGATAGTAATGGTGAAACCAAACAACGTGGGGCACGACTTTCATTTGCCCACCACCTCACTATTGATCGTTATGATGACAAGTTCCTTTCTTTCGGTCTCTCGTATAATTTCAATCAATTTCGTATTGATATCGAAAACTTCGATGCCTTGGACCCAAGTGTTACTGATGACAGAGCTACTACTAACCATAACTTTGACGTTGGTTTCTTATATCGATGGGACAAATTTTATTTCAGTGCCAATGCTTCGAACATCATCAATAAAGACTTGACGAAATTCAACCCTGTTTTTGAGCCTAACCGACTGAGAAACTACTACGTTTATACCGGGTATCGTTATAAAAAGAATAAGAACAGTGATTTGGAAATTGAGCCATCTGTTTTCTTTCAGTTGTTCGAAAGTGACGGTCGATCCGTAACGGATCTAAATGTCAAGTTCCGATGGTATGATTTTGAAGATTATTACTATGCTGGGGTTACCTATCGTTTTTTGAATGATCAAATTGGGGATCCATTATATATAGCTCCTATCGTTGGTCTTAAGAAGAACAATTTTTACTTCGGATATTCGTACCAAGTGATTTTAAACGAAATTTTGGGCTATAGCACAGGTACGCATGTCGTTACGCTTGGCGTGGATTTATTTCAGGGTATTAGTAATTGTAGATGTACGTACTAAATTCAAATCCTCTTTTTTTCTTTTTCAGTTTTTTCAATGGATTGATCTAAGTTTGCTAAAAATAATTTGCCTTGGGGAAAATCAAAGTTGAAAACATAAAAGTATATGCTTATCACGGGTGTTTGGAAGAAGAAACCATAATTGGATCCGAATATCGAGTTGATGTTTCTGTGAAAGCGAATCTTGCTAAGCCTTCAAAGACAGATGAATTGAGCGATACCGTTGATTACGTTCATATTAATCATATCGTAAAAGAAGAAATGAAAATTCCTTCCAAACTTCTTGAACATGTGGCCCAAAGAATTATTGATCGCATTTTCGCCGAAATAGAACAGGTTTTAAAAAGTAAGGTTTCCGTTTCAAAAATAAATCCGCCGATAGGAGGAGATGTGCAAATGGTCACCATTGTGCTTTCTGCAAAAAGATCGTGATTATAACACTTTGATAGGTTGGAATAAGGCACTACCTTTACATCCTCAATTTGGCATCGTGGCCGAGTGGCTAGGCGCAGCTCTGCAAAAGCTTGTACAGCGGTTCGAATCCGCTCGATGCCTCTAAATCCTCCTTAATTTAAGGGGGATTTTTTATATTACAATATTTTGAGTCTTATCCTTGCAAAGCCTTTTTCCGGATGCCCCAATCTGTTGAACCTTTGCGGCATGTTCAATAGATTGCTTTGTGACTGGCCATGACATTGGCTTTTATTCTCGAATTTTTTCTATTTTCTCTATTCCTTTTTCAATATTGAACTTATCTTTTGGAAGGAAACCTTTAATAATTAAAACCAATCCGCAAATCACCAAAATCACTCCAAGACCTTTCTTTATCAAATGGATTCTTTCAAGGGTCAATTTGCGTTTAAGTTGTTTTGCTAAAAGTATCTTGAAGACATCTGTAATAAAATACGCCAATAACATCGAACCAAAGAAAATTCGAATTCGATTAGGGTCATTTTCCACACTCGGACCAACAACAATGATAACCCCTAACCAGAAAACCAGAACACCAATATTGATAAAATTGAGTAAAAAGCCTTTAATAAAAAGCCCAAGGTAGCCCTTGCTGATTTTAACCGCCTTCTCTTCTGTTTCCCTGGCTTTCCTTTTGGAGTCCTTCTTCGCGAATGTGGTTATGCCATAAACTAATAGAATAACACCCCCAAACACATACAGCCCTGGTTGATTGCTTAGGTTTTCCAAGAGCTGAAAACTACTGAAGTAGGCTACCGTGATAAAAAGAACATCGGCAAAAAGAACGCCCAAGTCAAAAACTATTGCCGCACGAAAACCTTTCAGTGCACTGGTCTCTAAAAGCACAAAAAATACAGGCCCAATCATGAAGCTTAATAAAAAGCCTAGTGGAATTGCCGCCTGTATGTCTTCTAACATGCTTTTTAAGACTTTAGATGCTTAGCCTTAGGCGCTACACATCTTTTTTTGGTTTTATGAATAGCTTATTTGGCCTATTTTAAATTTCCAAATACACACTATTCTAAAACTTAATGCATTCTGGTTACTTTTCCACCGAATACGGTCTTCTCTTCCATTTTAGCTGGATCTCCATAAACCAACACCTCTCCTCCGGCTTTAACGGTTGCCTTTACATAATCAAAAGCGTGGATTTCCGCTCGCGAACCAGCATTGACATTGACTGTGGAAAATTTTGTTTTTAAATCTTTGCCCTCATATACCCCACCAGTATTAATCATGACATCTTGAAGGTCTGAGGTTCCTGTAGTTTTTACAACGCCTCCGGTTACGGTTTTAACCAACAATTGTTCTACTTCCACACTGACATCCAGCTCGCCACCTTCTTGCGCTTTTAACTCTAAAATATCTTGTTTGATGGTTTCTTGAGAAGTGATTCGTGCGTCTTCATTCACGTCGATGATTATCAATTTTTCAGTGTAATACAAATCCACGAAAGTACGATAACCACTAAATATCTTATCTATTTGCATTCGGAGCTTTAAAACTCCATCGTTGTTGACAATAGCCACCTTTTTTGTATTGGCTCCAGTAATGATAGCCTTATTTACATCCGATTTAATGAGGTTTATTGATAACCCATCAAACCCTTTAACCTCGGTGAACTTTTGTAGGTTTTGTGTGACCTCTTCTTCTTGACCTATTGCTTGGGTCACAAACAATAGCACAAAAAGTAAAATTACATTCTTCATTAGGTAGGTTTTTAGGTATACATGACATCCTTAAACAAAATCTATTCCAAAAGAATTCTATTCATTCTTACCGATTAGGGAAAAATCTAAATGGCGCTTGACCAAATCGGTATTCTTCACCATAACTACAACTTCATCGCCAAGTTGATAGGTTGTATTTGTGCGTTCGCCCACAATTGCGTACTCTTTCTCATCAAAGATATAATAATCCCCTTTTATATCGCGTATGCGAACCATGCCCTCACATTTGTTCTCAATAATTTCAACATAGATTCCCCATTCGGTGACTCCAGAAATCACACCAACGAATTCTTGATCTTGATGATCTTGCATGAATTTGATCTGCATATATTTTATAGAATCGCGTTCGGCGCTTGACGCCAAATATTCCATATCCGATGAATGCTTACACTTTTCCTCATACACTTCAGCTTTTGGTGAAGCTCCACCATCTAGGTAATGTTGCAATAAGCGATGCACCATTACATCGGGATAACGACGAATTGGTGATGTAAAATGCGAGTAATAATCAAATGCCAAACCGTAGTGGCCTATGTTATTCGTGGTATAAATTGCCTTGCTCATACTCCGAATCGCAAGGGTATCCACTAAATTCTGTTCTTTTTTACCCTTTACATCTTCGAGAAGCTTATTTAAAGAAGCGCTAATGGATTTTTTATCCTTAAAGTCCAACTTATGCCCGAAACGTGAAATAATACCGTTAAGCGCTATTAATTTATCTTCATTCGGATTATCATGTACACGATAGATAAATGGCTTCGTTGGTTTTTGTTTTCCTATGAATTGAGCCACTTTTCTATTCGCCAATAACATGAATTCCTCTATCAGCTTATTCGCATCTTTAGCTTCTTTAAAATAAACACTGGTCGGTTCGCTTTTTTCATTCAGATTAAAACGGACTTCTACTTTATCAAAAGAAATAGCAACTTTCTGCATTCGAGCTTAACGCATAATTTTTGCTAATCTATCCAAGGTTAAAGTAGCCTCTACAACTTCCTTTGAAACCGAATATGCAGTACCTCTAATGGATATATCCTCAGGAATGTTCCCATTTCCATTTTCGATGATATACTGCGCTTCCTCATAAGCAAATCGCTCATTGGAATCGATTACCGTGCGCCCAAACCATTGATTTTTAATATTGGTTTTATCATCCAATTCAAAAATAGCAGAAAAGGTGTATTTTTCTTCATTTGGGCGTAATGAACAAGCATTATTCGATAAAACCTCGGGAAGCATCGGTACAACTCTATCAACCAAATATACTGAGGTCGCACGGTTATATGCTTCATCATCCAAAACGGTATCCGTCTGTAAATAATGGGAAACATCCGCAATATGAATTCCAATTTCGTAATTCCCGTTTTCCAGCACTTTAAAAGAAAGCGCATCATCAAAGTCTTTTGCATCTTTTGGATCAATGGTAAACGTTAAAACGTTTCGCATATCCCTACGTTTTGCAATTTCCTCTGGTTTAATAGAAGTATCCAACTGGTCAGCATAGCGTTCCACTTCGAGAGGAAACTCATAAGGTAATCCGTATTCCGCTAAAATGGAATGTATTTCTGTATCGTGCTCTCCTGGTTTTCCTAAAACCTCGGTAACTTTTCCGAAAGGGGAATCTGCGTTTTCCGGCCATTCCGTAATTTCTACAATGACCTTATCACCATCAGTTGCTTTTCCTATTTTGTCTTGTGAAACAAAAATATCGGTGTACATTCTAAAATCGGTAGGACGTATAAATGCAAAAGTCTTTTGCATATCTACAATTCCTACAAATTCCATTTTGTTGCGCTCAACCACTTTTGTTATTTCACCTTCTAGTTTTTTACCCTTTCTTCTTGGGAAAATATAGACCTCGACAGTATCTTTATGAAAAGCCTTTTTTAATTTATTGAAAGGAACAAATACATCATCATCCATTCCCTCTATAACAATGTAAGCATTACCTCTTCCGGTAATATCGACTGTTCCGGTATGATAGGTTTTTGTAGAAGCAACAGCTTTATAATTTCCTCTACTTTCTTCGATAATCCGTTTGCTTTCTTTTAATTGAACTAGTTTCTTAATGAGTAGATTTCTATCGTGAGCTTCTTTAACACCTATCTTTGCAGCTATTTGTTTATAATTAAAGCTCTTATTTTGTTCTTTTTCCAGCACTGTGAAGATGCCTTTTGTTATTTCGTTTTGTCTATGGTTTTTTGCCTTTTTGTTCTTCTTCGACATTAAATTATTTTCTTTTTATGTAGATATTTACAATTATTATCTACTGTATTTTTTTGATATATGTTTTTTGATAAACAGTTAAAAGAAGGTTATGAACACATATATCATAATATTCTTTTTTAATTTTTAATTTTAAATAAAAATGGTGATTATGATAGTGTGTTAATAATGGAGATAAAAAATTCAAAGAAAGTTTGCTTTGAACCAATTTTAAATTTATTGACATTCTATACAACTGGAATGTTTTTAGAAATCAGCTGTTTAACATTTTTATCAACCTATCTTCATAAGTGATATCAACACAAAATTTATAATAAGTAATTACAAAGGTAGTGTTAACTTCTCAATATGAAAGTTTGATATCTTTCTCTTATGTTTTGAGAAGTAAATTATGGATTGTGATAATGGTTTTGTAAAGGACTATTCAAATGAATCCACAAAACTTAAAAGTTAGTTTTTATGTAATCGTTATTAACAATTCCCAGAGAGAAACTTAACAACAAATTAACCATTTGAAAACGCGATATTGAAATATGTGTTGTGAAGGGTTGAATAGTTGTGGTGAACCTCACGTATTTGTACATTTGTACTATAACACATATTTGACACCATGAAAATAGCAATAGGTAATGATCATGCTGGCACAGAGTATAAACTAGCTATCATCGGTTTGTTAAAGTCACTTCATATCGAAGTAGCAAATTATGGAACGGATGGGTCTGATAGTGTAGATTACCCAGATTTTGTTCACCCTGTAGCTGCCGATGTAGAAGAAGGAAAGGTTGATTTCGGAATTATCATATGTGGTAGTGGTAATGGAGCGTCTATGACGGCAAACAAACATCAAAAAATCAGATGCGCCCTTTGTTGGAACAAAGAAATTGTTCAATTAGGCCGTCAACATAATGACGCCAATATTTTGAGCCTACCTGCCCGTTTTATTTCCCTAGCACAAGCGTTGGAAATGGTAAAAATGTTTTTGAATACCGAATTTGAAGGCGGAAGACACGAACGTCGTATCGAAAAAATACCTTGTACTTGATTTATGGCACATTCTCATGGCCACAATCACAGCCATAGTCACGCCCACCCTGATCTCAAAGGGAGGAATCTTATCATATCGATTGTTCTAAATATTTTGATTACCGTAGCGCAGGTGATAGGAGGATTAATCTCTGGAAGTCTTTCTTTGCTCTCTGACGCGCTTCACAATTTTAGCGATGTACTTTCTTTGATTGTAAGCTATATTGCGAACCTTCTATCGAAAAAACCATCTTCTACGAACAAAACCTTTGGTTATAAACGGGCAGAAATTATTGCCGCCTTTGTGAACGCGGCAACCTTGATGGTAGTTGCGATTGTTTTGATTATTGAGGCCATTGAACGTTTTCAGGATCCACAAGAAGTGGAATCGAACCTGGTGATTTGGTTGTCTTTATTAGGCATCGTGGCAAACGGTTTCAGCGTACTCCTCCTCAAGAAAGATGCGGACAGCAATATGAACATGAAATCGGCCTATTTGCATCTCTTCACTGATATGTTGGCATCTGTTGCGGTTTTGGCCGGCGGACTCCTTATGAAATTCTACGAAATGTATTGGGTTGATCCCGCCCTGACTCTGGCCATTGCTGTATATTTAATTTATATGGGATACGATTTACTCAAACAATCTACCCGTGTGTTAATGCTTTTTACACCTAATTCGATTCATATACAGGAAATCGTAGAAGCCATAGGAAAAATTAAACCTATTAAAAATGTACATCATGTGCATGTGTGGCAACTGAATGAAGATGAAGTGCACTTAGAGGCCCATATTGATTTTAATGAAGATATTCGCTTATCTGAATTCGATGCGATTCTAGAACAAATAGAAGAAGAAGTATATCACAATCACGGCATCAATCATGTCAATATTCAGCCGGAGTTTGGTAAATGTGATAGCAAACAAGTAATTGTACAAGACTAACCATTCTATATAAAAACAGCCTCTAATGCTCGACATCACGGTTAAAAGTTTTGACGAATTAAGCACTAAGGAGTTATACGAACTTTTGCAATTACGTTCGGAAATATTCGTTGTAGAACAAGATTGTGTATACCAAGATCTAGACGGAAAAGACCAAAAAGCACTCCATATTATCGGCACAAAAAATAATTCAATTGTGGCCTATACCCGAATTTTTAAGGCTGGAGATTACATGGCCCAAGCATGTATCGGCAGAGTAGCGGTGAAAGATGGTGAACGCAAACATGGCTATGGCATTGCTATTATGAAAGCCTCAATCAAAGCAGTTGAAGAACAATTCGGAGAATCTTCCATTGCCTTATCAGCGCAAACCTATTTAAAGCGATTCTATAATTCGTTGGGGTTTCAAGAAAAAGGAGGGGAGTACCTAGAAGACGGTATTCCGCATGTGGTGATGGTTAGGGGGTAATGGTCCTCTCTGTGAAAAAAAAGAACCCATTTCATATACTTTTAGTCACTTTTTTTCCAATAACAAAACAACTTCCCCCGAATGAAATTCTTTTATTCCTCGCTACTCTAGACAACTCCCATTTCCAAATATTTTCCAAAAGGCTATTCATTAGACCTTTTTTGGCTTTATGCTCGTTTTGATGTTTTTCCAATTGATTGGAATTTTTATTAAATCCTAATTTACTGGGAATGGATCTAAATAGTAAAACAGGAAGGGGTAAAATAGAAAAGATATAAGTTGAGTAAGTAATACTAAACCCTGATTTTTTAAGCAGTTCATTCAATTCAGTCATTGAATATCTTCTGAAGTGACCCGCATCATCATCTTCATTAGACCATAAGAAATTATATGCGGGCACAGTGATATATATATAACCATTGTCTTTCATATACCTATTGATGTTCTTTAAAAAAGCATCATCATTTTCTATATGCTCAACAACATCAAAAAGTCCGATGGAATCAATTTTATTCTGCACAAATCCCGCATTTTCAAGTGTTGAACAGAGAATATTTTTGATTCCTCTTGTATTAGCGTTCAAAGCGCCCATTTCACCTGGTTCAACAAGAAGGACCTCGACACCTTCATCTTGAAGCCTTTTTGACACAAACCCATTACCTCCGCCGATATCAAAGAACACCTTTTCCGCACTATGCTTTAGCACGCTATTTGCAATTATATTGTTCCTGTGTTTAAACCAAAAACTATCTTCCTCGATTTGCATAAAGCTTTCGTTTCCTTCTTCAGGGTAGGATATACTGGAGTTGGATTTTGAATAATAAATGCCATTTTGGTCTTTTTTAATATTCAAGGCTATTTTTTCTAAGTCCATATGGTTATTTGTTGCCGCAAATGAATGTGTACATTAGTATAATCAAAGATATGTTGTTTGATGTCTCTTAAGACCGCGCAGTATAATAAATAATATAATTGACCCATGAATTATATCAGTTGCGTTATTGACTGAACAATTGGCGAGTCGGGTCTTCTAAAAATACTTTGGACCAGAAGGTTTATGAAAATGGTGATTCGCCTATTGAATTTGCCTGAAATGAAAGTCAAATGACAAAAAAGAAGTAATTTTCCATTTGAAATGGTACAATAAAGATCTATGAAACATAGAAACTTAGCATTGAAATGCACCTTGGCATTCATGGTATTGGTTTCCTGTACAGAACCAACCAAAGAAGCGAATTTTTTGACCTCGGCAATACAGGATATAAAGACGGAGTTTGCCCCTGATAAGCGGGTAGCTTTATTTGATGTCTCCGTTGAAAAGAAGGGTGCTTCCTATATCCTTACTGGAGAAAGTGATATACCTGACGCAATTGCCGCATTTAAAGAGAAGCTTAACTCGGAAAATCTAGAATTTATCGACAGTATTCAAGTGCTACCCTCAGCTAAGTTGGAAGGAAAAATGCAGGCTGTGGTCAATATTTCCGTGGCGAATTTACGAAGCAACCCTAAACATTCTGCGGAATTAGCTACTCAGGCCACTTTGGGCACACCGGTAAAAGTGTTGAAGAAAGAAGGCGGGTGGTATTATATTCAAACACCTGACAAATACCTCTCTTGGGTAGATGATGGCGGAATATCGCTTATGGACACCAAACGTTTTGAAGAATGGAAAGCAGGGGATAAGATTGTTTATACAAAAACTTATGGACATGCCTATCAAGCCGCTGATGAGAAAGAGATTGTCTCCGATCTTGTGGCGGGAAACATTCTGGAAATTGTAAAGCTATCAAACGACCACTTTGTTGCCGCCTATCCTGATGGTCGTATTGCTATGGTAAGAAACAATGAAGCCGAGCGTTACGCCGGTTGGATTCAGAACATGAACCCAATACCGGATAACTTGGTCGTCACCGCCAAGAGCCTTATGGGCGTACCCTATTTATGGGGCGGTACCTCTACTAAAGGCATGGATTGCAGTGGCTTTACCAAAACCATCTATTTTTTAAACGGAATGGTCATTCCGCGAGATGCTTCGCAACAAGTGCACACTGGAAAGCAAATCGACCTAAAAAGAAACTTTGAAAATCTTGAAAAAGGGGATTTGTTGTTCTTTGGCAGAAAAGCAAACGATTCCACCAAGGAAAAGGTGGTTCATGTGGGGATGTGGATTGGCAATAACGAATTTATACATGCCTCGAATATGGTGCGCATCAGTAGTGTCGATCGAAACGCAGAGAATTTTGACGAATACAATTTGAATCGATACTTGCGATCGAAACGCATTTTAAAACAGGAGGATAAAGATCTGATTGATTTAACGCAGAGCTCTGTGTTTAAGTAACCGTCTTTGCGAGCTGTCATCTTGAGCATAGTCGAAGGAGACAGCGAAGCAATCTGCTTGTTGGGAACACCGATAATTAGCGTGACCAAATTCATTGGATTACCCGCGTCAATTACCTATCTGGGTTTTCCTCGCAATGACTTCGACATTTGATTTTAACAGAGAAAACAAGATTATGAAAAAAGCACTTCTAACGTCCCTATTACTAACAAGCACAATAGCATTCGCTCAATACGAAATTAAACCAGAGGAAGGGTATGCTCGCAATATTGGCTTGATGGTCGCTATGCTTGAGGATTTAAAGGATAGAATCACGGACCAAGTTCAAGATTTGACTCTATCCGAAACAGATTTCGAATTTGATGATAAGGCCAATAGCATTGGGTCACTTGTTATGCATTTGGTATCTACCGAAGCCTATTTTCAAATTGAAACCCTGGAAGGACGTAAATGGACGGAAGAGGAACAAAAAGTTCTAGGAGTAGGTGCAGGCTTGAACGATACATCAAAACATCAACTCAAAGAAAAGCCGATACAACATTATTTAGATCTATGGGGCAAAGTGCGAAAGAAAACACTAGAAGGCCTTAAAACAAAGGACGATGCATGGTTTGCATCGAATGTTGACGAAGGAATGAATTACCACTGGGCTTGGTATCATGTGATGGAACATCAGGCGAATCATATGGGCCAAATCGCATTGGTAAAAAATAGATTGCCCAAATAAAATGGCGCGACTGCCTATCCAGGCAGTTTTATGAGTGGATTGAAGAGGTGCCAAAAACCACTTCCAAATGCTTTTCGCTTGGCACACGTTTTTTACTCATTAAACTCACAACCACATAGGTCAACATCGAAATCAAAAAGGCCGGAATAATCTCGTGAATGTCCTTTAATGCCCCATATTCAAATCGAAAGGCAAAACGCCAGATGATATTGACCAGCATGCCTACTACCATAGACGCCATGGCCCCTAAATCCGTCCCCCATTTCAGGTAAAGCCCTCCAAAAATAGCCGGAAAGAAGCTAGCGGCGAAAACCGCCCCTGCAAAAGCTGTCAATTCAACAATACCGGCCATTGGGTAGAGGGTCATTACGAAAACGATACCGCAATAAATGGCCATAAACCATTTTGTTCTGGGAATGATTTTGGTTTCCGGCATGGGCTTGGCAACATGCCAAATGTCTTTCACAAAAGCGGTTCCGATGATAATGATGACCGAAGCCAATGAAGACATTCCCGCAGCGAAAAGGCCGGCGACACAAATACCACTCACCAATTTATTGTCGAATTTGTCGAGCATAAAACCGATAACCTCGTCGGTGTTGTTGATGAGATAATTAGCTTCATCGGGCGTTGCCATTCCGTGAACCAAAGCGCCTAGACCCATTACACAGACCAAGGAAATTCCTAGAAAAACGGGTGTCCAAATCATGGCGAATCGCATACTTTTCGCATTATTAATGGAATAAAACCGGATGAGGTTTTTGGGCTCCGAAATTTGCTTCATACCAATGGATAGTCCGATTCCCAAGATATACAGAAATGAAACGAGCTCTCCGAAAGTCACCAATCCTGATTTTATAGGTTCTCCTGTTATTGTGAGGTGATTTGTATTACTGATGGCCTCCATGAGATTGTCAGTACCTCCAACATATATAAATGGGATGGCCAGCATCAAAATCGCAACAAAGAACATGATGATGCCCTGAATGGCATCCGTCCAAAGCACACTGTACATACCTCCCCAAATGGTATAGATGCAAGTAATGGCGATTATCGCAAAAGCGCCATATTCATAAGGAATATCCAAAACGGAAGTCAATACATGAGCACATCCCTTGGCAATGCCGATCATATACCACAAAGTCGCGAACAGAATAATCACGGCAGAAAGCACCCGTATGCTTTTTGCTAAATTGCTTTTATAGCGTAAATGAAAATAATCTGGAATCGTAAATGATTTTAACCGAGCCGTTTGAAATCTCATTTTAGGTCCTAACAACTGCCAAGAAATAATACAGAATACCGTCCAAATCAATCCCATCCATGCCCAAGATAGTCCGTATTGAAAAGATTTTCCCGCCTGGCCGATATAGGTGTTGGTGCTGGCCGAGGTAGAGAAAAAAGCCAAAGAAATCACCCATCCCGGGATTTCTCTTTTGGCCACATAATACCCTTCAACTCCTTGAGATGCTTTCTTTTTAAAGTACCATCCGATATAGAGACAGCCACCGACATAAATAGCCGTTAGAATAAGTGTAACGTAATGTTCACTAAAATACTCCATCAATGTTCCGGATTATGGTCGCTGTCATCGACTGTGATATCACGTTTGATGACCAAGAGCGCATTGATGACTACCAAAACGATGATACCGATATACGGGAAAAGGGTTAAGAAATCCATAGTTTGTTTTTGGTTATATTTTTTTAGTCTGAACCGCTGCTGTCACCTCGAGCGGAGCCGAGCGCAAAATAAGCAGAAGCGCAAAGGGTTGACTACTGCGCTCGAAAAGACGTGAAACTAAAACATTTTTTTCAATTCATTCTTTGTCACCTTACCTAAAACATTTCGGGGTAGTTCTTGAAGGACGATAAATTTTCTTGGGACTTTGTATCCTGGCAATTCTTCTTTGAGCCAATCGGAAATGGAATTCGCAACGATTTCAGATTCGTTGGAAACAATACAGGCAGCAACTACCTCTCCCCATTCCTCATCTGGAAGTCCGACAACCGCACAGTCATTTACAAGCTCATGCTTTCTAAGCACATCTTCGATTTCCAAGGCAGATATTTTATAGCCGCCAGATTTGATAATGTCCACACTATCGCGTCCGAGTATTTTGTAAAGCCCGTTATTTAACATTCCAATATCGCCGGTAATGAACCAACCGTCTTTGGTAAATGCTTTTTGGGTGGCTTCCGGTTTTTGCCAATATTCCTTAAAAACACTTGGCCCTTTAATTTGGAATTCACCAGGCTCGTTTTCCATTACGGGATTGTTATGTTCATCGACCAATCGCATTTCGACTCCCGGAAGCGGCAATCCTACATGCCCAGGTCTTCTTTCGCCTCTATATGAATTAGAAAGGCCCATGCCAATTTCAGTCATGCCATAACGTTCTAACAATGTTTGGCCTGTGATGCTCTTCCATTTTTCCAATACGGGTACGGGCAAGGCCGCAGATCCCGAAACCATTAATCGAAGTTCTGATGCTGCTTTTGAAAGCTTTTTTTGTTCTTGTTCCGGTAAAGCCTCCCAAAAGGAAATCAACTTGTAATAAATGGTGGGCACGGCCATAAAAAGCGTGAGCCTTTCTGAGGCAAGAATTTTCCAAACATTTTCAGCATTGAACTTTGGCAAAAATTCGCAGCAGGCACCACTCCAAAGTGCACAACTCATCACATTGATGATACCGTGTACATGATGCAAGGGCAAAATATTCAGAATATGGTCCTCTTTTTCCCATTCCCAGGCCTTGACCAATGCGGTTATCTGTGATTCGATATTGTCATGGGTGGTTACCACCCCTTTTGGTTTACTGGTCGTACCGCTGGTATACAAGATCATGGCACCTCGAGCGGAATCCACACGCGGTATTTCGCTGTTGTTTTCTTGAAGTATGGATTCTAATGGAACTACCGATATGCCAATACTCTTTTCCAATGGTTTTAAAAAGTCTAAACAGTCTTTATGCGCAATAACGATGTCTGCTCCGGTATCTTGCAAGACGTACTGAATTGAAGGTAATGGGTGCAAATCACATAGCGGTACTGCAATTCCACCCGCCGCCCAAACGCCCCATTGTACCGCGGTATATTCAAAAGATGGAGGAATCAAAAAAGTAATTCGCGCTTCTTTGAGGTCTGGTTTGCCAGCCAATAGATTTGCCGCGACATTTCGAGCAGCTTTTAAAAGCTGCTCATAGGAATAGGCACTTCCGTTGGAAACCAAGGCTATTCGATCTTTGAAGTTCTTGGCCCTTTCTAGGAGTTGAATCATAGGCTAAATATACGGAGATATTTGATTTATGGAGCCCTTTCCCTAGTAGGTGAAGGTGACATTGACGAAGCAATGATGACGGAAGGGTTTGAACATGAACTATTGAAGTCTAGACCATGGGTCGGCTTTCGATTTCAAAGCGCTACAGTCTTCCCTGTTCTAAAAGATTCATCCGCAGCGAGTACTATTCTCAAGCTATTGACAGCATCGCGTAAATGGTCGTTTAAATCTAAATCTTCAGAAATGGCTTTAAGAAAAAATTCCTGCTCCAAAAGACAAAGGCCATCGTGGTCGGGTTCGTCCGAAGTGTCGATCAACTCATCTTTTTTCGTGAAATTTCCGTTTTCATCGGTGGAACTGTGGTGTAATTTCAAGGCCCCGGTTTTGGAGTGATCGTCAACACTATCGGAATCACCTTTGGCTTCATCGACAATCGAAACGCAACCTTTTGGCCCGATGACATCTTTGACAAAAAACGCGGTTTCGCTCATCATCGGTCCCCAACCTGCTTCGTACCAGCCAACGGACCCATCCTCAAAACGGACTTGCAACTGTCCGTAGTTGTACATTTTAGAATCGATTTCATCTGAAAGGCGCGCCCCAATAGCGCTCACACTGATAGGCACTGACTGGGTCATCAAACACATGACATCAACATAATGTACTCCGCAATCAACGATAGGAGACATGCTGTTCATCAACTGTTTGTGGGTGTACCAATTGTCGCCTGAACTTTGTTGGTTGAGGTTCATTCGCATCACCAGCGGTTTGCCTAAAGTTCGAGCCACTTCGACAAACTTGGCCCAGGCAGGATGCACTCTTAAAATATAACCCACCACCATTTTTTTATTTTTTACTTTAGCTAAATCAGCTAGACTTTGGGCATCTTCGACGGTGAGGGCCAAAGGTTTTTCCACAAACACATGGGCATCGGCATGCAGCGCTTTTCGAATATAATCGGCGTGTGTATCAGGATAGGTATTAATACTCACCGCATCAGGATTTGTTTCCCGCAATGCGGATTCATAATTCCCAAAAGTGGGATAACCACCTAATTCTTGCGAAAGTTTTTCCCGACTCTCTGGTTTTCTACTGACGAGGCCGACAATTTCAAACCCGTCCATTTGGTGGTAGGCACGAGCATGTGAAGTACCCATATTACCACATCCGACAACCAATATTTTTATTTTCATATTTGTTTATTTTTCTGTCATTCCGGAGAAGGCCCGAACCTGTTCATTGGTTTGTACTATATTTATAAGGAAGAACATCCTTGAAAATTAAACAATGAAAATGATAATACCAACCACTAAACCGAAGTTGTTCAGCTTGTTTTTTGTTTCCGCTCTAGGTGTGCTTTTTATTTCGGGAATGAAAGTTGAAAATGACGCTACTACATACCAAGAATCACGACCCAATATCATCTTTATGATTGCTGATGATTGGTCCTATCCACATGCTGGTATTTATGGCGATAAAACCGTTCGAACACCAACATTCGATGCTTTGGCCAAGAACGGGGCACTCTTTGAAAATGCCTATTGCGCCGCCCCGTCATGTGCCCCATCAAGGGCAAGTATTCTTTTGAGTCGCTATCCACATCAAATGGAAAGTGCCGGAAATCTGTGGTCGGTTATTCCGGATAAATTTCCGAATTGGGTTTCCTTGCTGAAGGAAGCAGGCTATCATACGGGCAAAAGCAGAAAGGGTTGGGGTCCTGGTGATTTCGTGGCTGGCGGGTATGAACAGAATCCCGCTGGCAAGGATTATGTTGATTTTGACGCTTTTCTATTGGATAAAAAGAGCGGTCAGCCTTTCTCTTATTGGTTCGGAAGCCAAGACCCTCACCGAGTTTATGAAACGAATACAGGGATCGAAACCGGTATGGATCCGAGCACTGTTCAAGTACCGGGTTTTCTCCCTGACTCGCCTTGTGTTCGCAACGATATCATGGATTATTATTTTGAAGTGGAACGTTTTGATCGGGAATCGGGAAATATTATCGCCACTTTGGAAAAAAAGGGGCTTTTGGAAAATACGATTATTGTAATGACCAGTGATAACGGAATGCCCTTTCCTCGCGCAAAAGCCACCTTGTACGATTATGGCACGCGCATGCCGCTGGCGATTTACTGGAAAGGTCATATCGAAGGGGGCTCACGAATTTCTGATTTTATGAATTTCGTTGATTTCGGACCTACTTTTTTAGAAGCCGCTCGAATCGATATTCCACAAGAGTTTCAGGGAAATAGTGTATTGGAATTATTTTCCAAGGATAGAAAAAAATCAGACAGGAGTAAGGTGTTTTTGGAAAGAGAGCGCCATGCGAATGTGAGAAATGGGGATTTAAGTTACCCAGTTCGCGCGATTCGCACCAAGGACTTCTTACTTATGAAAAATTTCGAACCAGACCGTTGGCCCGCAGGAGATCCTGATGCACATATTTCAGTGGGGCAGTATGGCGATGTAGACAACTCTATTTCGAAGTTTCTAATAATGAAGATGGAGGATAGGCCATCTGATAAAGATTATTTTCAATTGGCCTTGGGCAAACGGCCGTCAGAAGAATTATATGTTTTGGCCAACGACCCCTACAACCTGAAGAATGAAATCAATAACCCCAAGTATAAACAAGAGTTAGCGGTCTTACGCAAAAATTTGGCAGAATGGATGATTGAGAAGAATGATCTACGCGCTACAGTGCCACAAACCATGTATTGGGATACGGTTTTATATACACCTGACTATAAATTCTTCAATTACGATTTAGATAAAAAGATCAGCAATTATAAAATGGCTATTCGAGAAGGTGGGAAGTTTAAGGAAATTCCATGTGACCAATAAGAGCATCTCGCTTCAGTACCTAGGGGGTTTCCAAAGCAAAAGCCACGATTTGATTCCCTTTTTCTGTTCCCAATTTTTCTCCACCACAAGCAATGGCAATATATTGCTTGCCATTGACTTCGTACATGGCAGGCGTCGCAAAAGCTGCTGCAGGAAGCTTATATTCCCAAAGGATTTCACCAGTGTGTTTGTCAAATACCCTAAAATAACCGTCACGGGTGGCCCCTATGAATAGGAGCCCGTTTTCGGTAACTACCGGTCCGCCGTAATTTTCAGTTCCCGTACCCTTACCTTTTTCTCCTAATTCGGGTGTATCCCCTAAGGGAATCGACCAAATATACTCACCGGTATTTAAATCAATGGCGTGCATGGTGCCCCAGGGCGGAGATATGCCCGGCAGGCCATTATTATCTAAGAACTTATCGTATCCGGTGTGCTTGTATCCTTTTTTCTGGGGCTCAGTTTGATTGGTTGCGATACCTTCTTTTTCAATTCCATTAGGTTGTACTTCCTGTCCCCATAAAAAAGACAAAAGGGCTTCTTTTTCTTCTTTTTTTAGTTGCGGAAAACCGGTCATCATTCCCTTCCCCTGCACAATAATAGCGGCGACTTCATCTTTTTCTTTTCGCAATTGTAAATCCAATAATGATGGATACCCACTGGCTACAAGACCTTTTCTATCCGCTTGATGGCAACTGATGCAGTATTTTTGATAGGTAGCCTTGCCTATTGGGGTAGCTTCGGAAATACCATCTTCCAGACCAACTTGAAGGTTCCAAGCCATTTCGTTGGCGTTGACATAAAGAATGCCATCTTCGGGATCCGTTGCCGCCCCGCCCCATTCGGCTGCGCCATCATAGCCCGGAAATAGAAAAACAGGGCTTAGTGCTGGCGGAGCATATTGACGCTTATCCGCGGAGTTGTATAATTCCAGTAATTCGTCTTTGTTTTCCGCAAACGGACTGATATCGGCATCTGTCAAATCTTGTGATTGTCGAGCAAACGGTTTTGGCATGACTGGTATCGGTTGGGTGGGCCAAGCTTTTTCCCCTACCAATGTAGAAGAAGGCACAGGCACTTCTTCAATGTCGAATAAAGGTGCTCCCGTTATTCGATGAAACACATAGACATACCCTTGCTTGGTGACTTGAGCTACTGCGGGAATCTTTTTTCCATCTCGCTCCACCATCAAAAGATTCGGGGGAGCCGGTGGATCACGGTCCCAAATATCATGATGGGTAAATTGAAAATGCCAAAGGCGCTCTCCGCTATTTGCATCCAGCGCCAATAGGCAATTCGCATATAAATTACTACCTAAACGATCTCCGCCATAGAAATCTGGAGCTGCGGAACCTGTTGGAATATAAATGATTCCGGCCTCTTCGTCCACAGCCATTCCGGCCCAATTGTTGGCCGCGCCAACTACATCGCTTTTGTAGGCATTCTTATTTTCCCAAGTTTCATACCCTTCTTCTCCTGGGTGAGGTATAGTGTGAAATACCCATTCCAATTTCCCCGTAATCACATTAAACGCCATAACATCCCCAGGAGCAGCGCCAACTCCTTCTGACAAGCGAAGGGGCATCACGATAATATCTTTGTAAATTGTTCCTGGTGTGTTTGAAATGACAAATTTTTCCTTGGCCGATTCCAGCATTCCTGAACGCATATCAATTTTTCCGTTATCGCCAAAGGAAGGAATTGGTTTTCCCGTTAGTGCATTCAAAGCGAATAAATCCGGACCACGAGTAACTAAAATGCGCTTATCTTTTCCTTTTTCCCAATATGAAAGGCCTCGTGATGTGGAATGCCAAACTTTTACTGAATCACCGAACTGCCATATTTCTTTTCCGGATTCGGAATTCAAAGCTACTACGCGCAGTGCTGCCGTAACGCCATATAAAATACTGTCTACCACCAATGGGTTCATCTGCATTTGTCCCCAATCCGCGGCCTCATATGACCAAGCCACTTTTAATTCTTTTGCATTTTCCTTGGTGATTTGGGAAAGGGTGGAGTAGTGGCTACGACCTGGATCACCTAGATAGGAAGACCATGTTGTATGTTCTTTTTTAGGCGGTACTTTTTCTTCGGAATTGTTACAGCTTTGAAAAACCAGCGTAGCTAAAGTCAAAAATAAGAGCGGAATAATGAACTTTTTGAAAAGCATATTTCGAAACGGATGATTTCTTTAAAAGTAAGGAATTTATAGCTTCATTCAGAGTTCGACACACTGATTGGTTCTCGCCTTATTGAATCCATTTTTCAACACTCTTTTTGAATGCTCACTATCCAGATTTTTAAGCCAAAACAATTACCTGCTTGTTAAGAACTCCCGAATATCCTTTGATAGTTTTATCAAATCAGGTTGATGGGTATACATCATATGGCCCGCCTCGTAATAGGTCATTTCAACTCGATCTGTGACGATACCGTTGCGAGCAAAAGTATATTCCGCATCGAAAAACGGAGTTATCAAGTCATAATACCCACTGGCTACCATTACTTTCATTGCGGGATTTCGTCGCATGGTTTCCCCTAAGTGAGGCGCAGTATTTACCGGCATGGGTTCCCAATATTGTCCATCAGGCGCTGTACGCCAACGCCAATTGCTCCCTCCTCCAGAAGTAATATAAGGCCTGTCCATTTTTATTTTCAGCTCCGAGGCAAAATAGTGGTTTAACGCAGCGGTATAGGCTGAACTGATTTGATAGCTCGCTGCATCGCCCAAATGTGGGCGTTCAGCAACCTTATCAACTTCATCCCCCATAAAACGGCCATCTAAACGACCAATGGCCAGTCCTTTTTCTTCTAAAAGTTTCTTTTGAAAACGCCCCATAAGAATCCGTAAGTTGGAATGTAGAATGTACTTTTTATCTAGCCCCGTGAAATAGCTTAGCTTTTCAGCGATCGCCATCTCTTCGGCCTTGCTCAAAAGATTTCCCTTATAAAGTGCGGGCGTGTAGGTTTCATAGGTGAACTTTCTACACTCTTCCACAAAGTCTTCCAGTGTTTTTCCCTGACCCGCTTTTTTATGATACCAAGCCGTGGCCGCCATGCTAGGCAAATAGGTAATGTATGATGTCATGTTGTGATGAATCGATGTGGACCCAGCATAATCCAATGCTTGCGAAATTAAAATCATTCCGTTTAGGGCCATGTTCTGTCCCGAGCCCTCAAGCGCTTTCCCCAAATAGGCTGCACGAGTAGTACCATAACTTTCTCCTGCCAGATATTTGGGCGAGAACCAGCGTTCATTTTCGGTCACCCATTTGCGTATGAATTGGGCAAAAGAATCGACATCCTCTTTGAGCCCATAAAAATCCTTGCCCTTTCCTTTTCCTAAGAGCCGGCTATAGCCTGTGCCTACGGGGTCGATAAAGACTAGATCGGTAAGATCCAGTAATCCGTGATCATTATTGACCAAGTTGTACGGTGCAGCACCATCGTCTTGTAGTGCATCGGAATCTACTTTGACCACTTTCGGCCCAAAAAACCCCATATGTAACCACATCGATGCCGAACCCGGGCCTCCATTGAATACAAATGTCACAGGTCTTTTGCCTACATCCCCCATGGGGGTTTTAGTGTAAGCGACAGACCAAAAAGAGGCAATGGAATCTCCTTTTTTGTTGACTAGATAGGTTTCTTTGGCTGTTGCCTTATAGTTGATGGTTTTGCTACCGAAAACGCCTTGATGGGTTGTTTCAAATGATTTCGCCTTCGGAATGGGTTTGATTTCTTCTTTCTTTTCTTCCTTTTGAGCGTATGCCAATAGCCCGAATAGCAGTAGTATGGATAATATACTTTTTTTCATCTTAATGGATGGTTTAGTTGGTTTGTATTCCTTGTAAAATCTCGTTTAACTTCTTTTCGTAGGCCTTTGCGTATTGCTCCATCCCTAAATCTGTTGGGTGTGTTCCATCAACAAAGGCATCATTTGAAAGATTGATTTTACTTCGCGATAATAGATAAAGATTTCTTGCTCCATTGCGTTGTAATTCAACAAAAACTTCGCTTGTCCAGCGATTAAGGGATTCATAAACTGCCTTTCGAGAGCTATCTACTTCACCATCGCTATACCCAGCATGTTGCGCTAATAGAATTCTGGCTTTCGGTCTAATGTCGGCAATGTGTAGAATGCTATTACGGAGGCGTCTTTTGATTTCCTCTTCGGTACGCTCCTCGTTCGGGCTCAAATTAGGAAGACAATCCAGCACATAAATCGCAGCATCGACCTCTGTAACCAAATCAAGTACTTCAGGTTCTAGGCGCCCATTGCCCGAAAAACCCAAATTCACGACAGGATGATCTAATTTTCGTCCTAAAATGTTTGTCCATGCCATACCCGGTCGTGAAGCACATGCGCCTTGTGCGATAGAAGTACCGTATACCACAATTGGCTTTTCCTTTCGCTGTGGAAGAAATTTGATTTTACTTCCTTCCGGTATTCCAATCTTCAAGTTTTTGCAATTGTTGTACAAGGGAAGGTATAATTGATATTCTCGCCCTTCTGGCGGACTTTTTTCTGTCTTAAAATGGAATTGAACTTTATCGCCAAATGTGTTTTTTCCTCGGTACCATAACCATTTATCCGTATCGGTTTTTCCATATAAATCGATTCCGCTAACACCCGTAGCCGGCATATGGTTCATAGCATGATTTCCATCGACCTCATATTCGATTTGAAGACTATCCGCATCCGTTGTGAAACGAATTGCGAGTCCGGCTGCATGTCTGGAAAGCGACCAAACAGGATTTCTTACTACACCCTCTGCCTTGTCTGGCAATCGAGTGTATCCGATACCGGACCAGCCTTGACCTTCAATTTCATCTATACTGTTTAAAGGATCCCGCCAATCATATGGCTCGGTTTGCTGGGATATTATGCTACTAATGGAGAACAGAAAGAGTGCTAAAAAAGAGGGTGTCACACGCATATATAGGTTACATTTTTGTTTTTACGGCTCTATCTCCAGTATGATCCACACCTTGTTCTCGTTCTAATGCGATCATGGCTGCAGGTCTAAAATTCGTAATTAAAGCGCGTCGATGCTCGCCAGTGGAGTTTCCGCGGCTATAGTGTAAAGTGCCGCCTTGATGAAATACACATGAGCCCGGTTGCAGCTCAATAAACACAGAATTTTCTTCACTCCCTTCGCATTTTAGGGCCCCTTTGTTGCCCGTTTGAACATGGGGCAGTATTGAAGACAAATGAGATTTTGGCGTATACCACATGCAGCCGTTTTCTTTGTAGGCGTGGTCAATGGCCACCCAACAACTTGCGGCGCGCTTATCGGGCATCGCAATCCAATAGGCGGCATCTTGGTGCCAGGGGGTTATCGTATTGGTATTTGGAGCTTTATTGATCAACATATCAAAATCAAGCTCGATATCATCGCCCATTAAAATCTTCGCTATTTCCAATGATTTTTTATGGATGGGTTTCTGTAATAATTCAGGAACCAGTTTGCTTGGCACCATGATTTGGGTAATCTTTTCTGTTTTCCCATCACCACCAGAAAGGTCAGAACGATAACGGGAAGCGTTGATGCTATTGTTTAAAAAAGAACGGTAAAGATTGCTATAGTAGTCTACTTCGGTTTTGTCAAGCATATTCTCGATTACTAAATATCCTTCTTTTTCAAAAAATGATTTCTGTTCTTGAGATAGCACGGGCATGGTCTTTAATTGTAATGAAAGGTAAAGAAAATTTCATTTTGGAAGCATGAATACGGGTAGATTCCTAAGTTCTAGTATTATTTACTTAAATTGAGGGAGAATAACCAATCAGAACCTTTATCATGTCACAACTTGCCGCAAATGTGTCCAAACGTCTTTTTTCTTTGGATGTTTTTAGGGGGCTCACGATGTTCCTATTAGTAGCTGAAGCGGCTGGCTTCCATCAAAATTTTTCAGAATTTACCCAGGGAACAGCTTTTTCAGGTCTTGCGCATCAATTACATCACCATCCTTGGAACGGACTTCGATTTTGGGATTTGATTCAACCCTTTTTCATGTTCATCGTTGGAGTCGCCATGCCTTTTTCGCTAAGAAAGCGACTGGCATCAGGAAGCCGGAGTGCTGCGACCAAACACATTTTACAACGTTGTTTTTTACTTTTTGCTTTTGGCGTTCTATTGCATTGTGTGTATGGCCACGCCCTAGTTTGGGAACTTTGGAATGTATTGGTGCAATTGGCCTTCACGATATTAATCGCCTATGCCATTATGAATCTGCCACATAAAATACAGATTGCCGTTTCAATTGGTTTGTTGGCCTTGACCGAAGTCTTGTATCGTATGTACAACCCTGAAGCACCATATGCACAAGGCCATGAAAGTTTCGGCTCTTGGGGAGATATGCTGACCATGGGAAAAACCAATGACGGGTACTGGGTGTTTGTTAATTTCATTCCGACTGCGGCACATACGATTTGGGGCGTAATTTGCGGACAGATTCTGCTAAGCCACAAATCACACAAAGAAAAACTAAAACCTTTTCTGATTTGGGGATCGCTAATTTTGATATTGGGCTATGCTATGGATTGGCTTCATATCACTCCCATTATCAAAAGAATTGCCACGTCATCTTTTACGCTTGCTTCTGGCGGATTTGCAATATTGACTTTGAGCCTTTTTTATTGGGCCATCGATGTAAAAAACAATCATAGTAAATGGCTCAAGATTTTCTCTGTTGTAGGAACGAATTCTATTTTTATCTACCTCTTCGCTGAAACAGTAGGCGTACAATGGTTTCGCGATTTTGGAGAAATTTGGACCGAAGGACTTCTTTCGCCCTTAGGTCTTTCCGCAAATCTAATCATGGTCATTAATTCGCTTTTTGTGCTCTTTATCTTTCGGTATATCACCTATTTTTTAGACAAGCACAAGCTCTACTTCAAAATATAGCATAAGCGAATTACCAAAAAGGCATAACGACTACACAGTCGGTTTTTTGAATCAAGTTCTGTGTTTAAAATAGGCGCCCAAGGGATATATAGAAATAGAAATCGGATAAAAGACCTATTTACAGTGCTTCTATCGATGAAAGGCAGGGCTAACAAACTATTTGGTTTGTTCATGTGGAGTAAGTTAGCCTTGGAATTTGGCAAAAAGAGACCCTATTGCTTTATGGGATCGGCATTTTCAAGTTCTTTTGATAGCTTTTCAAAGAAAAGTATTTCAGTTCGAAATTGCCATTTGTTTGGTTTTTAAGGAAATAGCAGCGTTACTTAAAAATAGAGAACAAATAGTATCTTACATCCAATAATCAATTCAATGGAAGGCTATGAATCTATTTTCTAGGACAAACGGAATTTCGAAATTATCGTTATCATCCTTATTTATATTGAGCTTTGCCGTTTCGGTCAATGCTCAAGAGGAAAGCTGGCAAACCATGTTCAACGGTAATGATTTGAACGGCTGGACCACTAAGATCCATCATTATGAGGTCGATGATAACCATGGTGAGACGTTTCGGGTAGAAGATGGGATACTAAAAGTTAGATATGACAAGTACGAAGGGGATTTTAATGATCGTTTTGGGCACTTGTATTTTGATGAACCGTATTCGTACTTTCATCTGTCAATGGAATATCGTTTTGTGGGTGAACCGCACCCTGGGGCCCCTATTTTCATAGTTCAGAATAGCGGTGTCATGTTTCACTCACAAGATCCAAGAACGATGTTGAAAGAGCAAAACTGGCCCATCTCCGTCGAAATGCAGTTTCTAGGAGGTTTGGAGAAAGGAAAAGAGAGACCAACGGGGAATATGTGCTCTCCGGGTACCGATGTTGAATATCAGGGCAAAATAGATCCAAGACATTGCATTAACTCAACTTCAAAAACCTTTTTTGGTGACCAATGGGTGAAAGCCGAGCTTATTGTAAGGGGAGATTCTTTGGTGACACATATTATCAACGGGCAAACCGTTTTAGAATATACCAAGCCAAGAATAGGGGGGGAAGTCGTAGCAGGCCATGACCCCAAAATGAAGCCAGACGGACAATTATTGAAAGAAGGATTTATCGCACTGCAGAGTGAAGGACAACCGATTGATTTCAAGAATATAAAAATCAAGAATCTTGAGGGCTGTACAGACCCTAAGGCGAAAAACTACCGAGACTATTATATAGCTTCAGATAAGGAAAGCTGTGTTTACGATTGAATTTATTGTAAATCTTCCGGGTATTTTCCAACTACCGTCCACCCTCCATCTACGGGGATGGTTTGTCCATTGATGTGCGAAGCATCACTTGACAATAAGAAAAGTACGGTTTTAGCAATGTCTTCAGGCCTTCCTACTCGCTGGTTGGGGTTCAACTTGCTCCAAATACCTTCGTAATCCGGCTGCTCTTTTGCAGTACGTTCGGTCAGTGTCGCCCCAGGCGCCACAGTATTTGTAGTGATTTTATACTTGCCGAGTACACAAGCTAGATTTTTAGCCATCATTCGAAGCGCAGCCTTACTCATACCGTAGGCGGTTAAATGTCGATAGGCTTGAATGCCTACTTGAGAAGACATAAAAACCATACTACCCCTTTCTTTTTGTTTGATAATTTCCTTGGCCGCTCTTTGCGCCAAGAAAAATGCCCCTTTAAGATTCAAGTCGATAACTTTTTCAAATGAGTCTGGGGTGAAGTCCAAAAAATTTCCGAAAAGGGTAATACCGGCATTCGGAACAATAAAATTTACCTTTCCGAAATTTTCCAGTGTAAAATCTACCAAGGCGTTGACCGAGGAAACATCACCCGAGTCTCCGGAAAAAGGTAAACAGCCTCCGGAGTGTAGATCGTTGATTTTTATTGCTGCACTCTTTGCTTTTTCACTATCTACATCATTTAACACGACTTTTGCCCCGGCTTTGACCAAAAGTTCAGCCACGGCATAGCCGATTCCCTCACCGGCACCAGTGACAATGGCAACATTATCTTTTATCCCAGAATAGTTCACGATTTTTCTTTAAAATAATTTATTGGGGTTCCTTTGATATTCAAATCAATTGAAAAAAGGCCACCACTCAAAGGAAAATCTTTGTGTTGTTGTTGTGATAACCCACTTCTTGCAGTAGTAATATACAAAGTCTTTAAGTTTTCTCCACCGAAACAACAAGAAGTCACATGTGGAGCAGGAACATCGATTTTGTCTATTGCTTTTCCGGTGAAGGGATTCCATCTTCGAACACAATTACCGCCCCAATGTGCGACCCAGAGCATATCCTCCTCATCGATACACATGCCGTCAGGGCTTCCATAAGCCTTAGGAACCTCAACAACGGTTTTTGCATTTGAAATCGAACTATTTTCTAGATCAAAGTCAAAAGCCTGAATTTCAAAAGACGGACTATCGATATAATAAAAAGTCCTTTTATCGGAAGACCATGCCATTCCGTTAGATACGGATGTATTCGGTATTTGTAAGGTGGGCTGAAGGTCTTGAGCAACACGAAAAAAATTTCCTGCTTTTGGAGCACAGTTTTTATCCATAGTACCTACCCAAAATGCACCGTTTGGACCGACTTTTCCATCATTAAAACGAATTCGGTCATCGTAATTTTCCAAGACTCCAAGTTTAGTCAATCGTTCTGCTTTGAAATCAAAAGACGCCAGACCTTTTTCCATGGCCAAAAGTAAATTTCCATTTTGCATAGGAACGGCCGCACCTACCATTTCGTCAAACGCCCAGCTCTTGTTTTTCCCTATGGACGGCCAATATTGATGCAATTTGTAGCCTTCAATATCTACCCAAAACAATGATTGTTTCTTATAATCCCATACCGGGCCTTCACATAGAAGGGCCTTTGTATCGAATAATAAATTAGCATTTCTCCCCATAAATTTAGACATTCAAGCATCTAAAAACAGCACTTAAATATAAGCTTATGAAAAAGGTTTTAACAATTTTGTTGGCATTTTGTTCGCTACAGCCGGGCATTTCACAAACCGATACCATTCCCAAAACACAATTTACCATCATGTACCTTCCGGTTTGGCAAGAAGCCGCTTGGCATTGCCTCGAGGTGGCTAAAGCCATGCCGGAGGACCTATATTCGTACAAGCCAACTGAAATCAGCAAAACATTTGGTGAACAAATGGTGCATATCGCAGCAGCAACGAAATTGTTGACGCAACGTTACGTGCAAGGGTTGGAGGTAAAACCGAATACCCCAGATGCCTCTAAAATGACCAAGGAGGAAATTTTGGGCCTATTGCAGGCTAGTCTGACTTATACGAAAGGAGTTGTACAAACCATTGAACAGGTACAGTTGGATGAGACTTGTAAAATGTATCACAGTGGTAATACAGTTAGTAGGGCATTTGCCCTTTTTTATGTTCAAGACCATATGGCAAATCATCGCGCAAAGTCGAACCTATACCTGCGAATGAATGGTATTGACCCACCTGAGTATACGTGGTGATTTTATTCTAAAATACCGGAGTATTTAGATGTATTCCCCAAAAGTTCGGTTGCCGCTAAAATGGCATCATCATTTGTGAGGTAATAGGTATACAACCCATCACGATAGAAATAGCGCTTTACGATTTCGTCTTCCAATTTGCTTTGAATCTCTTTTTGATGAATCTCTAAAGCAGCAGTTTTGCTGTCTTCAATATTCGCCAACAAGGTATTGAAATCCGTTTCGATAGCTTCATTGAAAATCACTTCTTCACGATTGGACAAGGCCTCTTTCAATATTTTTTCCGTTTTCGTCTCAAATGAGAAATCACTTATGGAAACAAAGGCTTTGAACCGTTGAAAATCACCGTTGGTAAAGTTGAAAGAATTTAAATTCTCCAAGGTATTCTTGTAGTAATAATCCGTCGCGAAGTCAAAGATGACATTGTTGTTCAGTAGCGCCGCGGTCAATGGGTTTGCCTTTATCGCTGTGATTTCAATGTCAGGTAGAACACCACCTCCATCTTTCACTTTTCTTCCGTTTCGAGTTTTGAATTCGTTAAAAGTAGTATTTCGAACCGCCTTATTGTTTTTATCCCGGTTCCAATAATCCAATGATTGAATGCATCTTCCAGAAGGGGTAAAATATCTAGATATGGTCACTTTCAACTGTGTTCCATAGGTTAATTTCATGGGTCGTTGTACAAGCCCTTTTCCAAAACTTCGGGCGCCCATGACCACTGCGCGATCTAGATCTTGTAGGCTGCCGGAAACAATTTCACTTGCCGAGGCACTGCTTCCATTGACCAAAACTACCAGTGGTATCTCGGTATCAACTGCTTTATTTTTGGTTTTATATTCGCGATTGAATTTTTTGACTTTTGATTTTGTAGTAACGATCAATTCTCCCTTGGCAACAAATAAATTAGTCACATTAATGGCCTCCGATAGTAATCCGCCAGGGTTACCCCTTAAATCCAAAATTATTTTTTCAGCGCCTTTTCCTTTAAGATCTAAAAGGGCTTCTTTGGTTTGGCTAGATGCTTTTTCGTTGAATTTGGCCAAGACAATGTAGCCTGTATTATCATCTACCATATTGTAAAAAGGCACTGCATCGACCTCAACGGCTCCTCGGGTAATTGTAGTTGTTTTAGTTTCGCCTTGCCTCTTATAGGTAACGGTTACCGAAGTATTATTGGCTCCTTTGAGCAATTCACTTGCGTTATCGTCGAAGTCGGCAACACGAATGTCTCCTATTTTAATAATTTCATCCCCGGCCTTTAAACCCGCTTTGTCCGCAGGATAGTCTTTATAGGGTTCGATAATCAAGAGCTTATTTTCGTAAGACCTTACTGTAGCGCCTATTCCTGAATACTCACCTGTATTGTTGATGCGGTATTCTTCAACATCCTGTTCGTTTAAGAATTTGGTATACGGATCCAAATCGTCAAGCATGTTCTTGATGGCGGTATCCATCAATTCTGCAGGATTCGTCTCATCAACGTAATTCATGTTCAATTCTTTGAACAGTGTTGTGAATATCTCGATTTGCTTTGCAATTTCGAAAAAGTCGCTTTTAAAACTACTTCCTACCGCCAAGAACATGACGGCAATCATCGGAATCAAGACTCGCTTTTTCAAAATACTATTCATGACTGATTTTTTTATTGAATTTTTCCAATACTGATTTCATTTGTGCTCCAACCTGTTGGGCTGTCGGCATTTCTTTACCAAGATATAAAAATAGGAACGCAAAAGTTCCCTCCCTATTGTTAAAAACCACTGCTTTGTTCAAACGGTAACTTTCGCGTAGTAGGCGTTTAATGCGGTTTCGTTTTACAGCGCTTTTAAAGTTTTTTTTAGGTACTGTTACTCCCGCTTGAATCGGTACGTCAATAGGGAGTTCGACCTTGAGATAGATAAGTTTTATCGGATAGCTTGAGATACTTTTCCCTTTTACAAAGAGCTGTTCGATGAGTTTTTTACTTTTTAGTTTTTCTTTTTTCGGGAAATTAAATGGCATAGAACGGTAAAATTACATATAAAGCCTCAGTTTCACTTCATGACTTTTGTCATAGTTCTGGCCCATCGAAGCTTTTAATTTAGAGGATTGTCCGCTTAAGCCGAAAAATTGCTACAGCAAAGCATACATTATGGGAGAGCTAAAAGTAAAAAAACTTAAAGGAAGTGCTGAGAAAGCCGATTACATCAATCGACTATTAAATGATATTGAAGCCTTGCGGCTAATGTTTGAAAAGGGAATGTTCGAAAATGACACCATTAGAATCGGTGCGGAACAAGAATTTTGCCTCGTCAACCGCGAATGGGAACCTTCTGATAAGGCAATGCAAGTCTTAGAGGCCATTAATGATGATCATTTTACTACAGAAATAGCATTGTACAATCTTGAGGTTAATCTAGACCCACTCGTACTTTCCGGGGACTGTTTTTCACGACTTCACCAAAAGCTAGATGAATTGCTATCAAAAGCGAGAGCTAAGGCCGCAGAAGAGGATTTGAAAATCATATTAACGGGGATACTGCCTACAATTGACTCAAGACACCTGAAAACTTCGTACATGACACCCATCAAACGTTACGAAATTCTAAATCGGATTATCTGTGACTTGCGTGGTGATGTTCTGGAGCTTCATATCAAAGGAGTGGATGAAATCAATCTTCATCACGATTCTATCCTTTATGAGGGTTGTAATACAAGTTTTCAGGGGCATTTACAATTGGATCCTGCAGACTTCACAAATAGTTACAATTGGGCACAAGCGATTGCTGGCCCGATATTGTCAATCTGTGCCAATTCACCGTTATTAATGGGAAGAGAGCTTTGGCAGGAATCTCGAATTGCACTATTTAGACAAAGCGTTGACACTAGGGCAAGCACCTCCTTGCCGAACGAACGTGATGCCAGAGTGGGGTTTGGCAATAATTGGGCGCAAGGTTCAATAGTCGATTATTACAAAGACAGTGTTGTGAATTTTAGAAGCTGGATAACCGGAGACTTGAACATTGACAGCTTAGAGGAACTGCATAACGGAAAAACGCCCAAACTTAAGGCGTTACAGCTTCACAACGGAACCGTTTATAAATGGAATAGACTCTGCTATGGGATTACCGATGGCAAGCCCCATGTTCGTATTGAAAATCGATACCTTCCTGCGGGGCCCACAACGGCAGATGAAATCGCCAATTTTATGTTTTGGGCAGGCGTGATGCGAGGTCGTTCAAAAAAGTATGACGATATTCATGAAAAATTGGATTTTAAAGATGCCAAAAGTAACTTTTACAATGCCGCAAGATATGGTACCGCTGCACAGTTTTATTGGAATGGAGTGCTGGTGCCCTGTAAAGAACTATTGCTCGACGAGTTTCTGCCGATGGCCTATAGAGGGCTGTATAGCATGAAAATCAAACCGGAAGATGCAGAGAAATACCTGGGAATTATAGAAAACCGGGTCAAGGGAAGAAATGGTGCCCGTTGGATGGTTGAGAGTGTGCGGAAGTTAAGGCAAGAACACAAAACATCCGACGCACTTCGGATAGTGACGGCAAGCATGTATGAACATGAGCGAAAAGGATACACTATTGACGCTTGGCAATTGGCAAGAGGATATGAACACGTATCTGAAGAGGCTGAAAAGGTGGTGCTACATCATATGAACACCAAAATGATAACTGCCCAAGATAGCGATAGTGCGGCCCTAGTCTTAAAAATGATGGAATGGAAGAACATTCACCATGTTCCTATCATGGATTCCCATTTTAATTTGGTTGGATTGCTCACCTGGACAGATGTGGAGCATTATAGAGACAATTCGGAAAGCCTTCAAATTAGCATTAAAGACATTATGAGAACCAAATTGATTACCACGACTCAAGATACCAAATTAAGGAAAGCAAAGGAAATTATGCATGAGCATCAAATCAACTGTCTTCCTGTAGTTGAGGGCAAAAAGCTAGTGGGAATCATCACTACAAAAGATTTGTAAAAAAATGCCCAGATCATTGGAAGATCCTATCAAGGCTTCACAAACCACAAGGTTTATTGGAAGTTTTGAAGGAAATAAAAAAGGCCCTACTGTAATATTTTTTGGAGGTATTCATGGAAATGAACCTGCTGGAGTGCAAGCATTGGAGCACGTTTTTTCTAGTTTGCATAAGTCCGAATTGGAAATTAATGGAGCAGTTTTCGGTATACGTGGAAATATACCCGCACTATTACAAAAGAAACGTTTCATAGAGGACGACCTTAACCGTATTTGGTCTTCCGAACAAATCAAACAAATAGAAAAAAAGGACCGTTCAAATTTGAGGCTTGAAGAAATAGAGCTCCTAGAAATCAAGGATATTATTACCCAGATATTGCGAACCCAGTCACCGCCATTTTATTTTATCGATTTTCATACTACCTCCAGCAAAACCTTACCGTTCATCACTATTAATGATGCCCTGATAAATCGAAGGTTTTCTCAGCAATTTCCCGTGCCTATTATATTGGGCATTGAGGAGTATTTGGAGGGCCCTCTATTGAGTCGGATGAATCAGTTGGGCTATGTTTCTTTGGGTTTTGAATCTGGGCAGCACGATGACCCGATAGCCGTTGAAAACAGTATTGCGTTTCTCTGGTTGACATTGGTTTATACCAAAGTCCTAGATAAGGAGGAGGTCATTGATTTTGACGCGTATTACCACCAACTATATACAGCCTCTGAGGGGAATACAAATTTTTATGAAGTTGTACACCGGCAAGAACTAAAAAGGAACGATGCGTTTAGCATGCTCAAGGGTCTTGAAAGTTTTCAAAAAGTGAGTGAAGGTACATTACTGGCCATTCAAAATGAAGAAAAGATATATGCAGAAAAAGACACCATATTGTTTATGCCTTTATATCAACGGCAAGGAGCAGAAGGGTTTTTCTTGATTAGACATACCCCAAATTGGGCATTAAAAACATCCGCGATAATTCGAAAATCCAAATTAGATAGCCTGTTGACTTACTTGCCAGGAATTTCTTGGAGTGACCACGAAAAACAAAGTCTATTGGTCAATCTTAACGTGGCTCGCTTTTTTACCAAATCCTTTTTTCACCTTTTGGGGTATCGTAACCGTAAAGTAGACGAAACCCATATACTCATGCATAATCGTGAGCGTACCGCAAAAAACAAAATGTATCGTAAGGAAGCTTGGTACTAGTTAGTCTTTAGGCATTGCCTTAGGCTCCCATATATTGTTTTCCGCCTTCACATCGGCCATTAATTGAGATGGGTCGATCATGATGCCTTTGATATCCTCTATGGGGCGATCAACGGTAAAACCATAAGTCGTGTTTGTCCATGGCCAATCTTTCAAAACGGTACGTTTCAACTGTGGATATGGATTCTCTTTTTCACCGCGCATCATACGTAATGGCGCGTAAAAAGTCTCTTGAGTGCCATCCTTATAAACCACTAAGATGTCAACTGGCATTGGCATGAGCCCGATTCGTTCCATTTCTATTTTCGTTTTGTTTCCGTCGGCGACGACTTCTTTGATGCCATAATCGATGGTATTTGTTGTCTGAGTCCAATCCATAAGGTACCAGTCCAATTCCATTCCCGAGACCTTTTCAGCAGTTCGTTTAATATCATTGGGTACAGGGTGTTTGAACTTGAAATCGGCATAATATTTTCGAACGGTTTCCATAAGTTTGTCTTGACCGATTACGTAGCCTAGCTGCGATAAGAAGATGGCGCCTTTGCTGTAGGCGGAAATTCCATAAGCGGAGTTAGAATCGTATCGATCGGCATGAGTGGCCTGTGGCTGCTCTTTTCCTGAGTTCACCAAATAGTAATATCCTTCATAGGAATTCTCAAAAGGGTTGTCCTTATTCTGTTCACGGATTTCATTACTACATAGTGCAGAAATAAAAGAAGTAAAACCTTCATCCATCCATTCATGTTTAGCCTCGTTGGTCGCTAGAACATGTTGGAACCATGAGTGGGCCAGCTCGTGAATCATGGTGCCAATGACACTGCCCGGTTTATCTCCGCCGGTAATCAAAGTTGCCATGGCATACTCCATTCCACCATCTCCGCCTTGAATCACCGAATATTGGTCATATGGGTATTCACCGATATTCTTGTTGAAAAAGCGCATTGCTTTTTCAGTTAATGGCTGAACTTTGGTCCATGTATCCCTAAACTTCTCATCGTTTTTGTACAAGAAATGAAGTGTTGGCCCATCTTCCATCTGCAAAGTATCGTGTACGTATTCAGGGTCAGCGGCCCACATGAAATCATGCACCATTGGTGCTTTAAAATGCCAAGTCAAGGTTTTGCCTTTTTGCTTCTTTACTTTTGAACCAACAGCTTCATAGCCATGGCCAATTTCTTGAGGGTTTTGCAAGTAACCCGTGCCTCCAACTATATAATCCTTATCTATGGTCAACTTTACATCGAAATCTCCCCAAACGCCATGAAATTCACGCGCGATGTAAGGATCGGCGTGCCATCCTTCGAAATCATACTCCGCTAATTTTGGGTACCATTGACTCATGGATAATGCCACGCCATCTTTATTGTTTCGCCCAGAACGACGAATCTGAACTGGTACCTGCCCCTTGAAATGCATTTCGAAAGTTGTTTGTGCTCCGGAAGGAATTGGTTTCACCAAGTCCACCACCAAAACCGTTCCTTCTTCTGAAAAGGTCGCATCGGCCCCGTCTTGCCTAAGAGAAGTAGGATGTAAATAACCGATTTCGCTTTCCTTCAAAACAGCAATTCTACTTGATCTGTTTTCCTTGGTCATTCGACCATCGGGATCAGCTATGTTTTGCAAACGCATATCCATTTCACTGCCTGGTTGAAAAGCATTGAAGTACAAATGATAGTAAACCCGTGTTAATTCGTCGGGCGAATTGTTTGTGTATACGAGTTGTTGCGTGCCCGTATATTGGAAATTTTCGACGTTCATATCGACTTCCATCGTATAATCGACATGTTGCTGCCAATAGGAAGTATTTTGGGCAAAGCCAATTGCCGAAACGAAAAGTGCGAGTATGATTAATTTCTTCATAAAAAATAAGGTATTATAATTTGATTTTCCCGGCTGAAACCCTTTGGGCCATAATCAGGGCGTTATAGGCATTCGCTATTCTTCCTGATGTGGAGATTTCATCCAAGGTAGCCGTTTTTTCCGCTTCACCGCCCAAGATTACTTTTGCCTTAATAGGTAAACCGGATTTCATAATGATTTTTTTCACTTGGGAAGCGGATAATTTTGGGTACTGTGAACGAATTAAAGCAGCCACACCCGCCACTCCTGGGGCAGCCATAGAAGTGCCAGGAGAATATTCGTAGGTGTTTTTCGGAAAGGTAGAGTAGATATCGGTACCGGGAGCAAAAACATCCACATTGATCTTTCCATAATTGGAATAGTCTGCGACCAAAGTTGAGCCATATTTTGGGTCCAGGGCACCTACCGTAATCATGTTGTCTGCTATTTCAGGGCCATTATTTATCTGATCATTCGGAAAATTCGGATTGCTTGGGTCGTCTAGGTTCGCCCCGTCATTACCTGCTGCATGAACAAAAAGTACATCTTTCGAAGCGGCATATTTTATGGCCTCGTAAACCCAATCGGCATTAGGTGAAAAGGCTTTCCCGAAACTTCCATTGATGATTTTAGCACCATTATCAACGGCATACCGAATACCCAAGGCAATATCTTTGTCATATTCATCACCATTGGGGACAGCACGAACACTCATGATTTTTACATTGTTGGCAACTCCGTTTGCACCTTTACCATTGTTGCGCTCCGCAGCAATAATTCCTGCAACATGGGTTCCATGGCTTTCATCCATACCAGTACTTTGAGGATTTCCATTGCCGTAATTACGATTATTAAAATCGTACGGATCATCACCGACGACTATTCTGCCATCAAAGTTTACATTGTAATGGTAATTCACTTGGTCAGAAAAGTGCTTTATACCCTCACCAAGTTCTTCGATTACATCAGGAATAGTATCATTAAAGGTATACATCTGCATTAAAACATAGACATGTTGCCTTATTGCCGGGTCTTCCGATTTGATTCCGGAAACCTCTTTTTTGGTGTAAGCGTCTTTTCCTAATAGCTTTTTAACCGCGGCATCGGCACTTTTTACCACCTGAAGTATTTGTTCGGATTGCTGTTTGTTTTGAACTGCTTTGGCATATTCTTCATCAACTTTTGCCTTCGCCTTAGCTTGCATGGCGGCATCGCCAATTTTGAGTTTTACGATACGGGCCGCTTCCAGTTGTTCGTTGTAAGAATCTCCAAGAAAATTCCATCCATGAATATCATCCACATAACCATTGTTATCATTATCTTTTCCATCTCCTGCTCTTTCGCCCCTATTCGTCCAAAGTACACCATCGAGATCTTCGTGCTTTAAATCTATCCCTGAGTCAAGAACCGCTACGATGACCGTTTTTCCTTTTTTACTTCCAATGATTTCTTTATAGGCCTTGTCAATACTCATTCCGGGAATGGTATCCGCAACCAAATCTAAATGCCCCCAGTTCTTTTTCTGGGCCTCCGAGAGGTCACTTACTTTTAAAGGAGTTGCATCTATATTCGCAATAGGGGTAACCACCATAGTCGTAGCAGCGCATGCGGTAAGCAAGACGGCCACGGAAAATCCGAAAAAAGACCTAAAAAATAAGCGTGTCATATACTTATATTATTTGATTTAGTGTATTCTTTTATAGTAAGCGCCTGCATGGTCCGCCTCAAAAACTTCGAAACAACCTCTATCCGCCATGGTTACAAAGCAGGTTTTCCCATTTTTGCCGCCAAAGGCGATATTCGATGGTTTTTTACCTTTTAACCGAATCTCTTTAATGATGTTTCCTTCAGGGGATACTATTGCAACGGTGCCCTTATCGTATCGGGTTACATAAAGATTACCCTTTTCATCGCAACGCATACCATCCATTCCGAAGTCTGCAAAAACAAGAAATTTGGTTTTGTCGGTGATTTGGCCATCTTCGGTAATATCATATTTCCAAATGTTTCGCTGTACAGATTCATTGACATACAAATGCTGTCCGTCAGGGCTTACTTCAATGCCATTGGTCGTGCCCATATCCGTCTCCAGTAAAACAATTTCACTGGAGGGATTCACCATCCAAATCTGGCCCGAATTTTCACTCCAGTTCGGATCACTTAGATAAATAGTGCCATTTGGCGCAATCGCCAAATCATTAGGTTGATTCATATTGGGATTGTGTGCCCAAACGATTATTTCTGTGGAATCTTTTTTTACCTGCAAAACATTGTGTCCGATATAATCCGCAATAAACATATTGCCATCTAAATCAAAACGTATGCCATTACCAATACTCTTGCCAGGGAGTTTTACAAAAACCGAACCCTCTCCTTTAGTATTAACTTTGCCAATAGTACCATCTTTGCCGAAGTTTACCGCATAGAGGCTTCCCTCATGGTCAACCGCAGGCCCCTCAATTCCGGCCGTAAAGGAGTTTTCCTCAGTAAAATCAACGCTTTGGACCCTTTGTGAGAAGCAGGATTGAAGCTGAAACATCAATAAAACACCGAATAGTATAGTATAAGAAAGTCTACTTGAAGAGTTCATCAAAACTAAATATTTCATTGAGGCGCACGCCTTTTTCTGAATTTTGCAAGGTACAAATTTCGTTGTGGGCATCATGCTCTAAAAACAAATAATAGCCTTTCTCAACAGCCGTATTCATAAAGCTGGTTTTTTCTTCCATCGTCAATAAGGGTCTTGTGTCGTAACTGGTACAATAGGCCACGGGAATATGCCCAACCGTTGGGACTAAATCAGCAGTAAAAACCAGAGTCTTACCCTTGTACTTGACATGGGGTATCATTTGTTTTTCGGTATGACCATCAGCAAATAGAATGTCAAAACCAAGTTCCGAGTTTTCTAGGAACATTTTTTTACCTCGCGATACGAATTTGAGCTGTCCGCTTTCTTCCATGGGTAACAGGTTTTCCCTTAAAAACGACGGCTTTTCACGAACATTTGGTTTTATGGCCCAATTCCAGTGATTTTCATCTGTCCAAAAAGTGGCATTTTTAAAAGCGGGTTCAAATGCTGTTCGGTCGCTGTTCCATTGAATGCTACCACCACAATGGTCGAAATGCAAATGGGTCATAAACACATCGGTGATATCATCGCGGTGAAAACCATGTTTTGCCAATGATTTATCCAAGGTAAAATCACCCCAGCGATAGTAATACCCGAAAAACTTATCCGATTGTTTGTCGCCCAATCCGGTGTCAATCAAAATTAGACGGTCGCCCTCTTCTATCAACAAACTTCGCGCGGCGATATCAATTAGATTATTGCTATCCGCAGGATTTGTTTTTTGCCAAATGACCTTCGGAACGATACTGAACATGGCACCACCGTCGAGCCTAAAGTTACCTGTTTCTATGGGGTAGATTTGCATAGGCACAAAATTACGTAAATGAATGGTATTAAATAGATTCTCGAGTTGATACCAACTGAACAAGTTGACAAAATTGTTTCCCGAAATAGAGCATTGCTTTAATTTCTTGAACACTCAAGAGCCGTTCTTTTTTTAAAATAAGTAAAGCCGAACCATTTGACTCAATATGATAATAAGGATGACTTTCTAAAAATAGAATAAGGTCATCCGTGAATACGTTCCGAATTTCTTCGGGGTTTTCACCACTTAAATAAAAACGTTTATTAAAATCCGGGTGATTGTCCAAATCAATATCCCTGAAACCGGCCAATCCGTAAATAAATTCCAACAAACCCTCCTTATCCAAAGTAAAAATCGGGATTTTGTTCTGAAGCTGAATGTGCATTACCGTGGTTTTTACGACTTCTCGAGCGATAAATGCGCCTTCCGTGAATTCAACATCGAAGAGCTTGAAGTTTTGCTCCTTGTTGGCCAAGGTATTATATAAATAAGGGATTTGCCTTGTTCTAAAAAACACGAAATTCTTTAAAAAACCAGTATTCGTATTTTTCTGCGGTAAATAAGACCAGTGAAATTCCTTTGCTGTGGTTTTAAGCAAATCTTGCCTCTTGGTAAAATAGCGATCAATAGGGTTCAGTTTTGCCAGAGGCAGTATTTTTCGAATCGCAAAAGGATGTCTTGAATCAGCACCATGTTTATCTAATCCTATGATTTCTATAGTCCCGCCTTTCATAGAGAAGGTCTCCGTATAATTTTCCAAGCCTTCCATAACCGTATGGTCAACGAAGTTGCACATTGAAAAGTCTAGAACAATATTTTGGTTCTCAGGAATTACGTCCAACTTATTTTTGAGCTTATAGAAATTAAGAAAACTGCAGAAGTACTTTACACTCACATAGTAATTATCACCATCGGCCTCTTTGAACATCAAAATATTAGGTTTGACCATATGGTTCAAGAACAAGGAAATACTTTTATTTAGTAACACATGTATTATAAAGGTTACTAAAATGCCGGCGCTAATACCTGTAATGAGATTGGTGAAAAGCGTTGTAAACAGGGTTGTCAGAAAAATCACAATTTGTTCCCTACCTATTTTGGCTATTTTACGAAAGGTTTTCGGAGTGGCGAGCTTATACCCGGTATAAACCAAAATGGCAGCTAAGGCAGCAAGAGGAATTCGTTTGAGCTGTTCTTGAAATAAGAGCACGAAGGCCACTAAAAATAAGGCATGAAAAAGGTTGGAAGATTTATTTGTTGCACCATTATTGACATTTACCGAGCTTCTGGCAATCACGGTCACAACATTCAGCCCCCCTAAAAAACCACTTATGGCGGTGGCAATACCAAGGGCTTTCAAATCCTTATTTACGTTTGAGCGTCTTGCCAAGGGGTCTAATTTATCTACAGCCTTAATGCTCAATAGCGATTCTATACTTGCAATTAAGGTGATGGCAAAAACAGCTATGATGAAGTTTTTTTGGAGCATTATACTGAAGTCGGGAAAAGCAAGACTTGAGACAACATTATCGGGGATATTAACTAAATAACCCTCCGACATTGGATATGGAATATTAACACCTGAAAAAACGTAGCTGAAGGCAATAGACAGAATCAGTATCCACATAGGTGCCGGAATCAGTTGAAAATATTTGTTGCGAAGTTTTGAATAAAAAATCATAATGAGCAATGCCAACACGCCAATGCCGGCTGCAATGAGCTCTTCGAGATAATAATCTTGATACAAATTGAAAATGCCATTTGGAATTTGAGCTAAGAGCGATATGATGCTGCCGTGTTCATTATTATGCCCTATCATAATATGAAATTGCTTGGCCAAAATTCCGAGCCCTATGGCGGCCAACATACCTTCAATTGCAGAAGCCGGAAAGAAATCGGATAATCTCCCCATCTTTAAAAAGCCTAGAAGAAGCATTAAAACACCCGAAAACACGATGGCTGCCAAGGTAAATAAATAACCCTGATAGAGGTCACCGTTCCCCAAGGTCGAAATAGCCCCTAACAACACTATGACGAGGCCATTTCCAGGTCCTGCTATAGTGACATTCGAACCCCCTAGTATGGACATCATCACACCACCCACAACAGCGGCAATGATACCCGAAATCGGAGGCGCTTCACTTGCGAGGGCCAAACCCAGCCCTAGCGGTAGGGCAACCAAAGAAACTACAAAACCAGAAAATATATTCTTGGGCAGTGCCTTCATAAAATTGGTTGTGCGGTTGGTTTTTGCGGTCAATTTCTCTCTCTTATGATTAATAGGTCTGTTGGAAGATCTGACAAGATGTATTCAATATCATGGGGGAAAATTCGGTCTAGAAGTCCGGTTTTTGTAGGAGCGTTCATCACGAGTAAATCAGCCCTTACAACTTCGGCATAATGACCGATAGAATAACCTCGTTTACCAAAAATACTTTGGGTTTTCACCTTGATATTTTTGGTCAAATAATCAGGCAAATCGGCAATAATTTTTCGTACTCTTGACTCTTCCCTCATCTTAAGTCGTTCTTTGACGAGATTTGCTTTTTTTAGGGAGCGGTCGTCCTCAACAACTACCTTTATTTCTTTTTGTAGTATTTCTTCAACAACGGTCAGTTGTTGCGCTCCAAGGGCGTTGGCAACATAGAAGGCATCTGTAATGGCCAGAGAAGTCTCAGGGGCATCTAGGCCATTGACCACAACATGTTTACAAGGGACCCGTTCCTCAGAAGGCTTAATGAGTAGTAGTACTGAACAACAGACGTTACGAGTCAATTTTCTTGCAATTGAACCCACATAAAACTGAAATACATTCTCATGCTGCATGGCACCTAAAACCAATAGGTCAATAGCGGTATTTTCACAGGTGTTCAGAATAATATCGGATGGTTTACCAACCTTCCATTGGATTTCAATGGGGAGTTCGGGATATTCCGTTTTTTTTAAAATCGCATCAAGTTGTAACAGTTTTTCATCCGTTTTTTCACCTACATGAAGCAATACCAACTTTGCCCCGAAATAATGGGCAATTCGAGTCGTTTCCATGAGGTTTGCAAGCAGTGAGGGAGAAAATGCAAAACCGAAGAGAATAGTCTTAAAAGGTTTTATGCTATCTGGCATGAACTGTTGTTGTAGGGCCTAATATAAGATAATAATTATGAAAGAAAACCGTATTTTTTATTAGGCAATTCACCTATTTGGTTCTAGGCATTCCATCGGAAAAATGGTATTTTCATCGAAAAATAATTTATGTTAGAGTTGGCGGGAATCATAATTCTTGGGATCATCGCCCAGTGGGTAGCTTGGCGCATGAAATTACCGGCTATATTACCACTGATATTAATTGGTCTTTTGGTAGGGCCAATAGCGAGCTTATATACCGAAGATGGCGGAAAGTTAATTGAGCCGATTTGGACGGGTGAAAAAGGATTATTCCCAGGTGAGGGACTATATTATTTTGTTTCACTGGCAATCAGCATTATACTTTTTGAGGGCGGACTAACCTTAAAACGTTCGGAAATTAGAATTGTGGGCCCGGTTATTACCAAGCTTATTACCCTAGGAAGTATGGTCACTTTCATTTGTGCGGGTGTAGCAGCACATTTTATTTTTGGATTAAGCTGGCAGATTTCCTTTTTGTTTTCCGCTTTGATAATTGTGACTGGCCCAACGGTCATAACACCTATTTTGAGAAACATTCCATTGAAAAAAGATATCTCCACTGTTCTGAAATGGGAAGGTATTTTGATTGACCCAATTGGCGCTCTGGTTGCGGTATTGGTCTTTGAGTTCATCAGTGTCGGTGAAGGACAGGCTTATACGGTAACTGCGCTTATCGAATTTGGAAAGATTTTATTATTCGGAGTCTCCTTCGGCTTCACCTTTGCCCACGGACTTGCCTTTGCCATTAAAAAGAATCTCATTCCACATTACCTCTTGAACGTGGCGGCCCTATCAGCAGTTCTTTTGGTATTTGTGATGTCTGACATTTTCGCTCATGAATCTGGACTTTTAGCAGTTGTAGTTATGGGAATGGTTCTTGGAAATACGGATTTACCCAACTTGAAAGAACTACTTTATTTCAAGGAGTCATTGAGCGTTTTATTGATTTCGATTCTGTTCATATTATTGGCTGCCAATATCAATATATCAGATTTGGAGTTGATCTATAGCTGGAAAACCGTATTGCTTTTTACTATTATTGTTTTCATCATACGCCCTATTGGGGTGTTCTTGAGTTCAGCGGGATCAGAACTCAAATTTAATGAGAAGCTATTCATCGGCTGGGTAGGCCCAAGAGGAATCGTAGCCGCTGGTATCGCCTCCCTTTTTGGCTCAAAGTTATTAGCCAGAGGAGAACCAGGGGCAGAATACATTACACCTTTGGTTTTTATGATTGTACTGGGCACCGTGCTCCTGAACGCTACTACTGCCCGTTACTTTGCTCGAATAGTAGGGGTTTTTTTAAAGAAATCAGAAGGAATCGTTATTATCGGTGCCTCAAAAATTTCTAGGATAATAGGGGAATACTTGAAATTGAATAATCGACATGTTGTACTTATCGACAACAACCAAACTAATATCACAAAGGCCAAACAACTAGGGCTTGAGGCTTTTACCGCAAATGTTTATTCGGATTCATTATCCGATAATATAGAACTGAATGATGTTGGGTATTTGATGGCCCTCACGGGAAACTCGGATATTAATAAATATGCGGTCAACAAGTTCGGTAAACAATTTGGGGAAAATGGTTCATTTAGGCTGGTGAATGCGGATGAGATGAACGACCCCGGGAACAATCCTAAAGAAGGGTTATTTTCCCATACCGATGACTTCATAAAGTTGACGGAAACGGCTAGAAAGTATCCTGCAGTTCATGAAATCGAATTGAAAGACCAAGCTCATTATGAAGATCTTATTGAAATTACCAAGGCTGACGAAGATATCATCCCCATCTTTCTCAAAACCTTAGACGGTGACCTAAAGATTATTTCTTCGTATAGCGAGGAATTTACTGATATTAAAGAAGGCTATCAATTGGTGTATTTAGGTAAGTTTTTCGATGTAGAAGCGAAGGTCTCTTAAAACTGCAGAGCAAATTTTTGAGAGGTTTCAAAATTACAGGATGTTTTTTAGTGCTTAGTTTTTCTTTTGACGAGGAATTATTCAATAATAAGCACCCATGGATTTTCATTGGGTGCTTTGAATTTATTCACTTTAGTCTTACCCATTTTCTTGATTTCTCCAGTTTTTGGATTCGCCCATTGATAATTCAAATCGGCACGAAGGTGTTCTATTTCAATTGTACCTCCCTTATTCAAATAGGAGATGTACAGTTCTCCTTCTTTGGCCAAGAGAGGCATTCCATTTGCCAAGTCCCAACGTTTTTCTATGTCGGAGACATCGAGGCCCTTTAATATTTTCCCAACCAATCCTGCATATCTGGAACCTTCCATATCCATAGCTTCTCTCCAAGAAGTTGGTTGATCTGTCCAAGCGGGCCAACCCTCTTCTGTTGAACTGATTTTCCATTGCCAAAGTGTAGCCGCACCGTAAACAATTCCCATCGTACCGCCATGCATCAATTGCATCCATGCTTCTTCTCCTTGCCACCAACCTAAGCCGTTTTTACCATTATTCATACCCTCATAAGTTGGTTCGCCATTTGCGACCGCCTTAATCGGTAGATTATCGTACATGCGCTTGACCTTATGAAACAAGTGCTCGTTGTCATGCCCCGTTTGTGCCCATTGAAAATCAAGCCAAATCGCATCTTGAAAGGTTTTATTATAATGAAAGCAATGTGAATTATCGCCGTCGGCCCAAGGGGCTAAATAGTCATCACATGGGTTATAGTGAATCCCTGTTGGCTGATTATAACAATCCCATTCTTCTAACATCTCCCCACTTTCAAGAATACCCGGATCTTTGCCGTTATGATCTCCTCCCAAAAGCCAAATGGCAGGTTGACTTCCATATCGGGCTAAAAGGTATTTGCAATAACGCACATATTCCTCAGGGTCAACGGTTCTTCCTAAAACGTCCAGGCCTTTCCATCCATAACCATGAAAAATAGGCTGAAAAACAGGAGCGATTTCATGGGCTATAAGAATATTCACGATTTTATCGTAATACTGAAAGTAGCTAACATTGATTTGGTTGATATGCCCATCTGACAAATCATTGAATGCTCTTTTGAATCCTTTTTCGGTATTTCTCGAGTTTGGGCCTTCTGCTTTCATATCGGGCTGTACGGTCATCATTAGCGCAGTATTGAACCCTTTTAGGTGACGGTCCTTTGCATAGGTATCCACTTGCTCGGTGGTGGCCCTAAATGGAATGGCCCAAGGAGTATCGCCTACAATTAAGAAAGGTTTCCCAGAATGGTGGATTACATTTCGATGACCTGAGGAGATTTTTAGCAGTCCGTTTTTCAAAAGCTCATTTTGTGAGGTACTGGGAATCGATTTAAACTGCCCAGATTGACCATTTAAACCTTCATCTTGTGTAATCGAGGCAGCTGATTTCCATGTCCAGACGCTATTGAAATCGGTTGGCGTAAAACGTATTTTCCAAGTGTTTCCGCCATCCCAAAAGGCAGGGCGAGTTAAAGAACCACCATGTTGATTGGTGAAAACGGCCCATACTTCAACCGCTGTGTAGGCATTATCATATTCTGAATTCGATGTTAGCACAATTTCCAGTGTACTCCATTGTTCAACTTGTATCAGAACAGCTTGCGCTTTTATGTTAAGCACGTACATTAATACAACTAAAAAAAAGGATGCCTTCATACTATAAATCAAATAAATCGATTAGCATGAAGTTAAGAAAAAATACCGTTGTTACTAACCTGAAAAAGGCATGGTTTTCCATATGGTAATAGCAATATCATCTTCGGGCACTGGATATTGATTTCCTGCTAACAAGCGGTAAAAAAGTAAAGCCGACTCCCTTTTTATTTTATCGATAAGCAATCTCTCATCGATTTCACCACTTTCTTGATGCCAGGTAAAAATGGAATTTTGTTCAATCTGAATAAGGCGATGTTTCGCAGTAAATTGGGCAATGTAGGTAGTCATTTGGTTTGGGAGGTATAAAAGTTATTTGCCTTCCCAAAGTATAAAAAACTATTCTGATAAAACAAAAAATGTAGGAAAAATCTATTTATCTGTTGCGAAACATAGTTAAAATCAAGGTATGGGAAACTAATCGTTCAACTTCAGCACCGCCATAAACGCCTCTTGAGGCACTTCTACGTTACCCACTTGACGCATACGTTTCTTCCCCTTTTTTTGCTTTTCCAAAAGTTTCCGTTTACGAGAGATATCACCTCCGTAACATTTTGCGGTAACATCTTTTCGTAAGGCTTTTGTGGTTTCTCTAGAAATAATCTTAGCTCCAATAGCGGCTTGAATAGGAATATCAAACTGTTGTCGGGGAATTAATTCTTTAAGTTTCTCACACATTTTTTTACCGATATTAACCGCATTATCGGCATGAATCAAGGCGGACAATGCATCAACAGGCTGGCCGTTCAAAAGGATATCGACACGAACCAGTTTTGAGGTTCGCATACCGATAGGCGTATAATCAAAAGAGGCATAGCCTTTTGAAACCGTTTTTAAACGGTCATAGAAATCAAAAACGATCTCGGCCAATGGCATATCGAAATTTAGTTCGACACGCTCGGTAGTCAAATAGGTCTGATTGGTGATTTGTCCTCTTTTTTCAATACACAAGGACATCACATTACCTACAAAATCAGATTTGGTAATAATCGTGGCCTTGATATAGGGTTCCTCTACTCGATCAATACTCGACGGGTCTGGTAAATCCGTCGGATTATTTACGATTAATGGAGTATCCGGATTTTTTCTGGTAAACGCATGGTAACTCACGTTGGGTACCGTAGTGATAACGGTCATATTAAATTCTCGTTCTAAACGCTCTTGAATGATTTCCATATGGAGCATTCCGAGAAAACCACAACGGAATCCGAAGCCAAGGGCAGCACTACTTTCAGGAGTGAACACCAAAGAAGCGTCATTTAGTTGCAGCTTCTCCATAGAAGAACGTAACTCTTCAAATTCTTCGGTATCAACAGGGTAAATTCCGGCAAAAACCATTGGTTTCACGTCCTCAAAACCAGCGATGGCGTTTTGGGTAGGCTGAGCAGCATCGGTAATGGTATCACCTACTTTTACTTCTCGAGCGTCCTTAATACCCGTAATTAAATAACCAACATCGCCGGCTTTGATGCTTTGTTTGACTTGCTGAGTTAATTTCAATGTTCCTACTTCATCCGCAAAATAGTCTTTGTCGGTAGCAACGAATTTAATTTTTTGTCCTTTTTTGATTTCCCCATTAATAACTCGAAAATAGGTTTCTACCCCTCGAAAAGGGTTGTAAACAGAATCAAAAACAAGGGCCTGTAACGATTCATTAAGATTACCCTCTGGGGCAGGAATACGCTCGATAATGGCCTTGAGTATTTCTTCAATACCAATACCTGTTTTTGCACTTGCCGGAATCACTTCTTCTGGATCGCAACCTAAAAGATCAACAATATCATCGGTAACCTCTTCAGGGTTGGCGCTCGGCAGATCGACCTTGTTTAAAATTGGTATAATCGTTAAGTCATTCTCAAGGGCCAAATATAAATTTGAAATGGTCTGCGCTTGTATACTCTGTGCGGCATCAACGACCAAAAGAGCTCCTTCACATGCAGCGATAGACCGAGAAACTTCGTATGAAAAATCGACATGGCCAGGAGTATCAATCAAGTTCAGAACATATTCTTGACCTTGATATGTATACTCCATTTGAATCGCATGGCTTTTAATGGTGATGCCGCGCTCTCGTTCCAAATCCATACTGTCAAGCAATTGTTCTTTCTGTTCTCTCTCCGTAACAGCACCAGTAAATTCCAACAGCCTGTCGGCCAGGGTGCTTTTACCATGATCGATATGGGCAATAATACAGAAATTTCGAATATGCTTCATAAATTCTACTCCTCATTTAGCGCTGCAAAGATAGCGCAAAATATAGAGGCGCCCATTACATGCTAGCTACTATATGAATCATCAATGCGGACAAATCAAATTCGACACTCTGAGACAAACTGTGTAAGATATTTCAGCTTTATTGTGTTATGTTTGTAACTAGTCTAGGCTAGTTCATGAAAATTTTCTTCATTTTTCTTGTGTTCGTTATGTGTTCGTCGATAGCCCTGTCCCAAGAATACAGACTTTCAGGTGCTGTTGAGAATACTGAAAGCATTCCTATAATCTATGCCAACGTACTGCTTTTAAAAACATCGGATTCTACGGTTTTAAAGGGAACATCTACCGATGAAAAAGGAAATTTTTATATCGATGGTGTTACGATGGGGAAGTACTTTTTAGTTGCCAGTTATATCAAAAACACTTCAGAATATTTAACTATTGATGTTGCAGCTGACACAAATGTGGGTGTCTTGTTAATTGATGAAACAACCGAGAATTTGGATGAGGTGGTTGTAACCTATCAAAAACCAAAATGGGAACGCAAGGTAGATCGTTTGGTTTTCAATGTTGCCAATACCGCTCTTTCGGACGGCAGTATTTGGGACCTTCTTAAACATACGCCAAGTGTGACTGAAATCCAAGGTGTTTTGACCGTCAAGGGGAGTAGTGATATTACAGTGATGATCAATAGCCGAAAGATAAACCTTCCCAAATCCGACATTATTAATTTGCTTTCAGGTGCCTCTGCTAGCAGTGTTGAATCCATTGAGGTCATTACGAACCCACCTTCAAAATATAGCGCTGAAGGGGGAATGTTAATTGATATTAAAATGAGTAAAACCCTCATTTCTGGCTATAATGGAGCTCTTTTCAATCAATACCGGCAAGGGGTTTTTGCTAAGCACACCTTAGGCACTGATCATTATTTTAAAGGAAAGAAAACAGGTTTTTCGGTAAACTATAGTTTTAATAAAGATAAATGGCTCACAAGGTATACCGATGTCACAAATTTTGCCGAAAATGGCTCCATATCTTCTGTTTGGACCGCGAATCAGGATCGGGTACTTCGAAGAAATCGGCATAATTTGAGTGCTTTTTTTGATTATCGGATGAATGATAATAATGCCCTGAGCTTTTCAACTATAAATACATTTAATCCAAAGGTAGATCGATTAGACGATTCACAAACCGTAATCGATAATAGGAGTGGTAATGAGCCTTCTAGTTTCAATACGAGTAATATTTCAGACCTGAAACGAATGAATACTTCTTTTTACGGGGACTGGATCCATAAATTAAAGAAAAAAGGCGCAGAATTTTCGATAGGTTCCCATTATACCTTTTACGATTCAGATCAGGGTCAAGATGTACAGACTGATTTTTTGGATATGAATGGAGCCCTTACAGGCGAGAACGATTTTACTACGCTTTCACAACAAAAGATCAATTTATATAGCGTACAAACTGATTATAGCACCCCTGTCGGGAAAGCCTCTCGATTTGAAACAGGTTTGCGCTATGCCGGGATCATGTCAAGAAATACCATTTCTCAAGAAGGGTTTGACAGAAATCAATCTGGCATTAACCCGACAGAGGCAGGAACTTTTGATTACGACGAATCGATTTATGCGGCTTATATGAGTTTCAATGGCAAATGGAATGATTGGCGTTTGAGTTCAGGAATTAGAGCAGAGCAAACAGAAACCAAAGGAAAACTCGACATCAATACCATAGCAAATACCAATTCTTATTTGGAGTTTTTCCCGTCTATTTCACTGCAGTATTTGAAAGGAGATAAGCATGAGTATTCTTTTAGATACTACCGCCGAATAACACGACCGAGATATAACAACATCAATCCATTTCAATTTTTTCAAAGTAATAATGTGGTAGCAGAGGGAAACCCCGATCTACTTCCTAGTATAAGAACACGATTCGCTTTAGGGTATACTTATGACAACACCTATACACTAGAATTTATTTATGATAATAATGAGAACCAGTTCAGTGAGTTGGTCTTTCAAGATAATGAGGCCAATTTATTACGTTTCATAAGCTCGAATCTAGAAAGCAGTTACAGTTATGGACTTGATTTTACATTCAACAAGGACATCACCAATTTCTGGAATAGCTATGTACTCGCAACCTATTTCTTCAAAAAGGATGGTTTTAACGATTTAAGCTCTGGTCAATTAATTGAGAACTCCATAGGTACTTGGATAGCACGTACCAATCAGAGTTTTACTTTATTTGCCGATAGAAGTCTTTTTATTGATTTACAATTCTTTTATCGCTCGGCTACAGTAAGTGGCAATAGAAGAACAGATGGTATAAGTACACTGGGACTCATGCTAAGGAAGAATATTTGGGATAAAAAAGCCAGTCTGTCATTGGGAGTGTCGGACATTTTCAATCAAGGGAATGTGTTCAGTACACGCCAATTTCTAGATCAGAACAACTCCACCTTTACAAGACAGGAAAATCGGTTGCTCACGTTCGCTTTTCGATATAAATTTGGAAATACGGGCATTAAGACCAATAAAAAACGCAAACGGGTACAGGAGCGGAATCGAATCTGATTTAAAAAAACCCACTAGAAACCGCCCATTATTCCACCGCATATTCCTAAACTCAACAATAGATAAATGCCTCTTAAAATATAGCGTCTTTTACGACAAATAGAAGGGGTTCGAAGATGAATTCTATTCCTGCCACTCCGCGATAAACAAATTCGTATCTCGGGTACCGCCATTATTTCGATTGCTCGAGAACGCTAGATATTTTCCATCATTGGAGAAAACAGGAAAAGCATCAAAGGTTTCCCCGTGGGTAACTCGCTCTAGGTTCTTTCCATCGATATCGATGAAATAGAGATTAAAAGGAAAGCCCTTTTCAGCTTCAAAATTGCTTGAGAATAATATTTTCTTACCAGATGGATGAAAGAAAGGGCTCCAATTCGCATTTCCCAAAAAGGTCAATTGTTTGAGATCAGAACCGTCAGCGTTACAAATGAACAATTCCATTTCAGTGGGTTCTACCAAACCTTGTGCCAGTAAATCTTTATATTTTTTAATTTCTTCCGGGGTTTTTGGTCGGGAAGCCCTAAAAATCAGTTGGGTTCCGTCAGGCGAGAAAAAGGCGCCACCGTCATAGCCCAATTCGTCAGTAATTTGTTTCACATCAGAACCATCTAAATTCATCGTATAGAGCTCAAGATCACCACTTCTATCTGAAGTAAATACAATTTTATCTCCCTTTGGAGAAACCGTAGCTTCGGCGTCATAACCCTTTTCATCAGTCAATTGTGCAATGATATTTCCCTCTAAATCGGCAACAAAAATATCGAAGGAATCGTAAACGGGCCATACATAGTTCCCGTTTTTACGCAAAGGCACTTCAGGACATTCTTTGTCAACCAAATGGGTAGAACCATATACAAAAGAGGTGTTGCCAGGCAGAAAATAAGCACAAGTTGTGCGTCCAAATCCGGTACTGACCATAGGGGGTTTTTTATCCTTGAAATTCTCTTCGATGTTCATCAAGAACATCTGATCGCAATTCATTCCCCAATCTTTGTTGTTCGATTGAAAAATCATTTGCTTATCATCCCAGCTCCAATATGCTTCCGCGTTATCACCGCCAAAGGTGATTTGGCGAATGCTCTTAAAATATTTTTCTTCGGGATAGATGAGCGTATCGCTTCCAGCCATGAGGGATGTCGCTTTTTCTTCTTTCGGCTCCGTTTTTTTAGTTTCGGACCTACAGCTTCCTAAGAGAAATACAAGGGCTAAAACAAAAAGAATTCTCATATGATATGTATTTTTACGCAAAAATAAAGGCTATGGTGCGTAATTTGATGGTTTTGGCAGTAATTTTTATTTGTTTGAATTCTTGTAAAACGGAAAAACCGAAAATTGTGTCTTTGGAAGAAGACATTGTTTTTTTAGCTAGCGATAGCTTGGTGGGTAGAGAAACGGGGACTCCGGAGGAACTTATTGCGGCCGATTATTTGCAGAAAAGAATGAAAACCATTGGTCTCCAACCTAAAGGAAAAGCAGGTACTTACTTTCAAACCTTTACATTCAAACCCAAAACCGACCCACATGCCGAGGTTCAATTTGTTTCAGGGGATAGCACGATTACGGGCACCAATGTTATTGGTTACATCGACAACCAAGCAGAGAAAACGGTTATCATCGGGGCACACTATGATCATTTAGGTATGGGTGGTGAAGGTTCTTTATATGCAGACGGCGATGCCATTCACAATGGAGCTGACGACAATGCCAGTGGTGTAGGGGTCATGCTCAAAGTGGCCGAAAAATTGAAAGATTCCATCAAAGGCAGTAATTACATGTTCATAGCTTTTTCGGGAGAAGAAATGGGATTATTGGGTAGCAATTACTTTACAAAGAACCCTACAATCGACTTGAACGAAGCTAACTATATGATCAACATGGATATGGTAGGAAGGCTTCGTGATGACAAAACACTTTCCATTAGCGGCACAGGCACTGCACCTATTTGGAATCAAGTGTTGAACTCCACCAATCCGGGATTCAAACTGGTTTTGAACGAATCTGGCGTTGGGCCAAGTGATCACACATCTTTTTATTTACAAAACATTCCTGTCTTACATTTTTTTACGGGCCAGCATGAAGACTACCACAAACCTTCCGATGACTCTGAAAAACTAAACTATGAGGGCATGCGGATGATAGGGGGCTATATCTTAAATGTTATTTCAGAACTTGATGACGACGCCAAATTGGCTTTTAGAACCACGAAAAATGAAAGTGAAGATGTGCCCCGGTTTAAAGTGGCTTTAGGTGTGATGCCAGATTATCTTTTCGATGGTAAAGGTATGCGTATCGATGGAGTTACCGAAGATCGGCCTGCGGCCATTGCAGGACTTCAAAAGGGTGATGTGGTTATTCAATTGGGCGATAGTACGGTAGTTGACATGATGAGTTACATGCGGGCACTTTCAACTTTTGAAGAGGGAGATTCAACAAAAGTTGTTGTGGATCGCAAGGGAGAGAAGGTAGAGGCGGCGATTACTTTTTAGATAACTGTTGTTGCGAGGAGCGTTTTCCTAGGTTGAAACAAGCAAAGGGATGTATGCGAAGTGGCAATATTTTGAATCTTCGGAATAGCTTGAACAGATTGCCACTTCACTTTGACTCCTCATCCGATTTCTATCTATCGAGCTACTCTTCGCAATGACCGTTTTGATTAACATCTACAGATTTTCCTTAAATTTGCCATCCGAAAAAGAAAAAGACAAGCAATGCCCAAAATAGGCGACATACAATTACCTGACTTTCCATTGCTCTTAGCACCCATGGAAGATGTTAGTGACCCACCCTTTCGCGCCTTGTGCAAAGAGCAGGGTGCGGATGTCGTTTATACTGAATTTATTTCTTCAGAAGGGCTGATACGTGATGCTGCCAAAAGCGTCATGAAGTTGGATATCTATGAAAAGGAACGCCCTGTGGGCATTCAGATTTTCGGAGCGAATCTAGATTCAATGCTGCAATCCGTTGAGATTGTGGAGAAATCAAGACCTGATATTATTGATATCAATTTTGGTTGCCCGGTAAAGAAGGTCGTTTCCAAAGGTGCTGGTGCCGGAATACTCAAAGACATTGATTTAATGGTTTCGCTTACCAAGGCTATGGTAGAACGAACTAAACTTCCCATTACAGTAAAAACACGGCTAGGCTGGGACGATAATACCATAAAAATCGTTGAGGTTGCCGAGCGCTTACAAGATGTAGGTTGTCAGGCGATAGCAATACATGGGCGAACAAGGGCTCAGATGTATAAAGGCAATGCCAACTGGGAGCCTATTGCCGAAGTAAAGAACAATTCTAGAATGCATATTCCTGTTTTTGGAAATGGTGATATCGATACACCTGAGGCTGCCATGAAAATGAGAGATGAATACGGTTTGGATGGCGCTATGATCGGTCGTGCTAGCATTGGTTATCCTTGGTTTTTTAAAGAGGTGAAACATTTTTTTGAAACAGGCACCCATGCGGCTCCACCAACCATGGGGGAGCGTGTTGAAGCGGCGAGACGGCATCTACAAATGGCGATTGACTGGAAAGGGGAAAAATTGGGGGTTTTCGAGACCCGTAGGCACTACACGAATTATTTTAAGGGAATTCCTGATTTTAAACCCTACCGTATGAAAATGGTGACCAGTGATGACTCCGTCGATGTGTTTGCTGCTTTTGACGAGGTACTCGAGAAGTTTGGCGATTATCAGTTCGCGAACTAGGCGGAAGCGATTAATTTTTGGTTGATCCTACTACTGGCAATTTTTGATGCGATGACGCCCAAGATGATAATCGTTCCTAAAACCAATACTACGTTTTGCAATTGATATTCAACAGGATAATCTATACTTCCAATTTTAACCCAGCCGAAAGCCAGTTGTGAACCGATAAGGACAGACCCCAAAAGCACTCCGATAATTCCGCCAAAAGTCGTAACCAATATCCCCTGAACAAAATAGATACGGCGCAATTCCTTTAGTGTAGCTCCTAAGCTGTATAGGGTTTTGGAGTTTTGTTGCTTGTCAAGAATCATCATGATGATGGCCCCGACCACATTAAAAAGTGCGATAATCAACACTAAAGTGAAAATGAGATAGGCAGCAATGTTCTCGGTATTCAACATCTTATAGAGATTGCTGTTCAGTTCCCTTCTGTTCTTAACAAGCACCTTGTCTCCCAAAATAGTTTTTAGCTTTTCTCGAATAGCCACTTCGTTGCCTTCTGGCACTATTTTAAAATTGATTCCCGATACTTGAGTACTATCTTTTTCCAATAGGGCTTGTGCCAATTTCAAATCGAGAAAGACGTATTTGTTGTCCAAAGAGGCTTCCACGGAATATACACCGCTAATGCTTATCGGAAGAACATTATACATGTCATTCGGGGATCTTTGTGCCAAAGAGCCCGTACCGGGTTTTAAGGCCAAAACCTTCAAGGGTTTTCGCCCGTCGATGCCCAAACCTAATGTTCGCATAATACCATCGCCAGCAATACCTTGTTGATTGTTCACACTCCAAATTCCCCAATATACGGTACTGTCGACACCTGTAGTGATGGTGTACTTGGAATCAACTCCTTTGATATTGGCGATATCCATTTTTTTGTTGAACGACAGCACTACTTTTTCTTCCAACTCTTTGGAATAAGAGGCTAACCCTTCAACACTGGCAAGACGGTTTTCTTTTTCCGGTGAGATTGAGAAAACCTTGCCAATAGCAGGCTGGGCTTTAAGGTCAGGATCAAAGGCGTTCGTAAAGGAAAGGCTAAAAGTCTTTAACCCTGCAAAACCGGAAAGTACTAAGAACAATGCGGCAGAACCGATGACGATGACCAAAAAAGTAATAAAATTGATAATGTTTACAGCGTTCTGGCTGCTTTTTGAGCGCACATATCGTTTTGCTATGTATAATGGAAAGTTCAAGTTATGACTTTTTGCGCTTCTCCAATAAATCTGGATTCTTTACAGGATTCTCCTCGCCTTTTAGCGACTTTTCAATATTTTCAATATAATCTAAAGAATCATCTAGAAAGAACATTAGCTCTGGCACACGTCGTAATTGATTTCTCGTGCGTTGCGCCAATTCATGTTTGATCAAAGGGGTATTGGATTGGATGCCTTCGAGCAATGCTGTGGCTTCTTTGGCAGGAAAAATACTAATGTAGATCTTGGCAATAGAAAGGTCCGAAGTGACCGAAACCTTTGAAACGGATAACAGAGTACCAGTCAATCCACCATCAATTGCCGCTCGTTGTAAAATATCAACGATATCCTTTTGAATAACACCGGCTATCTTCTTTTGTCGTTGTGTTTCCATGGGGCAAAAATACGTACAATATTGTGTACTTTAGGGGTTTAAAACAATATAGTGGACAAAATTGAACACATCGGAATTGCCGTTAATGATTTAGCCGCATCTAATATCGTATTCGAGAAAATATTGGGAACCCCCCACTATAAAATTGAGGAAGTTGCTTCTGAAGGAGTGCGCACTTCCTTCTTTCAATCGGGCCCCAATAAAATAGAATTACTGGAAGCCATAAGTGATGATAGTCCGATCGCAAAATTTTTAGACAAAAAAGGCGAAGGGGTACATCATATCGCTTTCGCCGTTACGGATATTAAGGCAGAAATCAGCAGGTTGAAAAGCGAGGGTTTTGTCGTCTTGAATGAAGAACCGAAGCGTGGTGCGGATAACAAGTGGGTCGCTTTTTTACACCCAAAATCTACGAATGGCGTGTTAGTTGAACTTTGTCAAGAAATCGGGAGTTAGTTTTGCTTGCGGCGGCAAAAAATAAATAGTAATATTGCAGTCCGATTTTCAGTCATATGACGGTCATATCGGAACGGTCCTATAGCTCAGTTGGTTAGAGCACCTGACTCATAATCAGGTGGTCCCTGGTTCGAGTCCAGGTGGGACCACAAAATAAAATCCGCAGCACATCTAAACAATGGTTGCGGATTTTTATGTAGTCCGGACTTGACTCACAAGGCCCAATGTTGTTTAAAATCAGAAATCTGAGCCGAGTACTCTTATTAGGAGTCGGAAAACCTTAATACTTTATATAGCCTACTCCTTCATTGGCATAGGTGCCACGAGGCAATTCTCCTGCGCCATTTTCTTCATCGAATTCGGTCTGGGTCAATGTAAATTCCCCTTCTGCATATTCAAAGCGTTCAGTTCCCCCGGTAATAATGTAATCTATCTCAAACGCGCGGAAAGGACCGGTTGATTGAAACCATATCTCATCCCCGTTGGCCGCGGTTATGACTCCATCGATAATATAGTTGTCAGGACCTCCAATCCCACCGGTACACCAGGTGAGTACTACATCCAGGTTGCCCACATGAGAGGCTTTACCACTGCCTTCTATTTTTAATGGCAACAATGGCCCGCAACCCGGTAAATTGAAGTCCGCCCCATAGGTGCCCGCAGATGCGATTTTCCAGGGTCGTTCCTTGGGGTTCGTCTTTTTGTTTGCCGAGGCATTCACAGCAGAAAGCCCTTCTGCAGGGTCTTCAACTGCTTCATTGCTACAGGAAAAAGAAAATAATAAGACAGCCAGCAGGGCTACCTTAAAAATAGTTTTCGAAAATGGTTGATGGATTGGTTTCATACTATAAGGGTTTAATGGATTACAAGTTATGAGCAAATACGCCAATAACATAAATAAAACACTTTCATAAAACGAATTGCAGTGCCGGGATGCAAGGTAGATTTAGGTACAAATTTAATATATAAAAAAATATTTTGATAAGCAAATAGTTATTGTATACGGGGTTATGGATGAACCTAGGCAGGGCCACAGACAGCCCCTCAACGCCAAAACGTCTTTTTTCATAGCTTTTATTGTTTAAGTTTCTGTAATAGAATACCTATATTCCTAATGGGTATTCTGGTATTGAAAAATGTAGAAATAGGAAGTATTTTTTCAACCACTCTCATGGTACTTTATTACAGTTTCAAACTCTTTCTAACTACATGTATTAGAGAAATTCGGAAACGTAAAGAATTGGATAAAAGAATTCGATATTTTTAGATTATATGGAAATCTTTAAGTTTGTTGGAACTCTGGAAGTTCCAAAGTGGAACTATTAGAGTTCCATTAGATTATGTAACACATTGATAATCAGTATATAAAAATATTGGTTCTATTACAGGTGGGACCACAAAACACAACCAATAGATTTTCAAATGGTTGTGTTTTTTTATTCTTCATAAGTTCCATCATGGAACCTATATTTCAGTCAATTACAATCTAATGAATAGGTGTCTTCCGGATCTTTAACCCAATTTATGGGAATGTCATCAAGTTGAGTTTGGTTGACCTTAATACAGGTTAGAGGATTGGATTGACATCTTAACCATTCTAGTGAATTGTTGTTACTAACATCCAAAGTTGTTAGTTGATTATTATTACACCATAAATGGGTCAAAGATGTATTATTACCAGTATCCAAACCAGTCAATATGTTGTTATCAAACCTTAAATCATGTAATGATTTGTTATTGCTAACATCTAAACTGGTTAGTTGATTGTTATCACACCTGAAATCAATTAACAATATGTTGTTGCTAACTTCCAAACTCGTTAGTTGATTATCACCACACCATAAAAAAGTTAAAGATGTATTATTACTAACATCCAGAGTTGTTATTTGATTTCCCCATAAGTATAACTCAGAGAGTAGCACATTGTTACTAACATCCAAACTCGTTAGTTGATTATTATCGCACCACAAATAAGTTAAAGATGTATTGTTACCAACATCCAAACTAGTTAGTTGATTTACCCCTAAGTCTAATTCATTGAGAGATTTGTTATTGTCAACATCCAGAGATTTTAGTTGATTTTCCCCTAGACCAATAAAAGTTAAAGATGTGTTCTTGCCAACATCCAAGGTTGTTAGTTGGTTATTATCACCCCATATAGCAATTAACGATGTATTGTTACTTAAATCCAAGTCGGTTAATTGATTCTTATCAAACCATAAATATTCTAAAGAAATATTATTACCAACATCCAAAGATGTTAGTTGGTTTTCCCCTAATTCTAACATAGTTAAATACGTGTTTTTACCAACATCTAAAGATGTCAGTTGATTATTGCCACAAAACATACTAGTTAAAGATGTATTATTACCAATATCCAAACTGGTCAGTTGATTTTCAGCACATGAAAAAACGGTTAAAGATTTATTATTACCAACATTCAAACTTGTCAATTGATTATAGCTTACATCCAAATAATTTAAAGATGTGTTCTTGCTTAGATTCAAACTTGTCAGTTTGTTTGAATTTGCTGTTAATTCTGTTATAGAAGTAAAACCTTCGATACCAGTTAAATCTTTGATTTCTCTTCCCGAAATAAATAATTCCTTAATTCCTGAGATACTCGAAGTTAAAACCTTACCGTTCCAACCGTCACGATCAATACCATATTCTATTAATGCTAGTTCAAAATTTTCGTCTGGAATGGAAGTGTAGGGACCATCAGGTTCACCATCACTTCCATTTATTTCACTTTTAGAACAACTCAGAACTAAAAATAAAACTGAAATAACGAGGAGTATCCTGTTAGGAAGTCTCATGGCATTGGTGTCTTAGAATTATCTACTAAAACTACTCTTCAAGAGAAGGAAACAAAATGATCCCGGTCAGTTGTGAAGGTTTAGGACCAAAATGTTAGGGAAATATGAATGCGGTCATGAACTCCAATACTATCTTTGAATTCTGGAAGTTCCAAAGTGGAACTATTGGAGTTCTATTATAATTTATAAAATACTGATAATCAGTATATAAACATATTGGTTCTATCACAGGTGGGACCACTTATTAAGAAATCCAGTCTATTTAAAAAGGCTGGATTTTTTTGTTTAATGCATTGTAAATAAGCTATTTAACTGCACTTTCCAGAAAAGTCAACTTGTCAACTTTATAAGGCAAAAATTAGGTGTACCATTCGCTGTTTTTAACAATTTTAGGTGTACCTTTTTTTGCAATGAGTTGTGTGTCAATTGTTTAACATCAATTCAATTGGTCATGAAACAAAAAACAGTATCTATTTTATTCTACCTACAGAAGGTCAGAATAAACAAATCAGGAGTTTGCCCTATCCGTTGTAGGATAACCTATCAAGGGAGATGAAAAGAGTTCGCTACAGGCGAGTTTGTGAGTCCAGAGCAGTGGCTATCTAAAAGACAAAAAGTGGCTCCAGGTGGGCTTAAAAATGAGCATATCAACCTTCAACCGGACATCATTAGTTCTAACCTAAAGAAGGAATTTTTAAAACTGCAATTACAAAACAAGGATTTTACAATTCAGGAGATCTTTGATACCTACTTCAAAGTTGCTGGGAAACAAAAAGAAGCCTATGTAATTGCTTACTGCCAGGAGTACTTGAATAAGCAGAAAAAACTAATTGGAATTGATCTCCAATTAGGTACTTGGAAGAAGTTTAATTATGCCTGTAGACAGGCAAAGGATTTTATCAAATGGAAGTTTGGAAAGCATGATCTTCCAGTAAAAGAGCTAAAGCTGCAGTTCCTGCATGATTTTGAGTATTACCTCAAGACTGAGCGAAACCAACGACAAATAATCAACAATAAGTGTATTCAACGTTTCAGGAAGCCTATTAAAGAGACCATCGGTGAGGGATATTTGGAAAAGACCCATTCGTATTGCACAAGCCTGTCCGGGTCAGGAAAGAAGTGAAATTCCTTTCAACCGATGAATTAAAGCTGCTCGAAAAGCACCATTTCACACAGCCCAGACTTCAATTGGTCAAGAATCCATTTTTATTCTGTTGTTATACAGGATTAGCCTACCATGAAATGGCAAATCTAAAAAAGGAACATATCATAAAAGGATTTGATGGTAATGAATGGATACAAATGAAAAGGGCGAAGACAGGCAAGATAATATCTGTTCCTTTATTGCCAAAAGCCAAGGAAATATTGGTAAAATATGATAAGGTTGGGGACTATGCACTGCCTAGATTCAGCAACCAAAAGATCAATTCCTATCTGAAGGAAATAGGAGGGATTGCAGGCATCAATAAATCCATAAGCCATCACATGGCTAGAAAGACCTTTGCGTCTACGGTGCTACTTAATAATGATGTACCCATGGAAGTAGTCAGTGAACTATTAGGACATAGCAGTATAAAGATCACCCAAGAGTATTACGGGAAAGTAGTGCAGATAAGAGTTAGTCAAGATATTATCAGGCTGATGAAGAAATAGTTTTTTTACAAGTGAATTATTCGGGTAAGGAAACATGTGGGACTGGGTTTATAATTTGGCCTAGTATTCTAGCCTACTACCTTTTTTCTACTATTCCAGTGATTTTACTAGTAATAAATTTATCCTTTAAATATTTTAGTTGTTTATTTTCTTAACGGGGCGTAGCGACGTTAGCTGAAATCATGGAAGAATCATTCATTAAATGTTTTGCATAGTTCTGCCAAAACACTTTATAAAGTATTAGAGTTAGTTTTTAAGAATAGAAAGGGTTCTGCCTGTAGCTTTCAGCTAGGTAGTAAAGGAACTTGTTTTTGACGGTTTAAAGACGTTAGGTTATAGTACTGTAATTACCAACCAAAGGACAACGTTAAAGCATGGTTGTGATAAGAATAACTATCTAAACTATGCTATAGATAACATATTCTTCTCAAAGAATATTTCAAAAATAGAGGGTGTTACAATTGATTTTGTCAAGGTTTGTGAGAACCTTGAAAGTGCAAGAAAATTATCGGACCACCTTCCTGTATATTTGAACTTTAGCATTGAATAATTCGGGTTAATCTTCCCAGCCACAGAGCGTACGGTTTATTTCTTTTGCTTTTGAAAGCGTAACTTTATAGGTATCCGTTGAATAATTAGAAAGTCCCCTACACGTTGATGAAAAGTGGTATTTTTTACTTGATTTCCTTTTGCAGATATATACGTAGGTTTCAAATTCCCATATATTGGGAATCATGAATAGTAGTAAACATATTTAAAGGATTGATTAACGATTTCATTTACCGATTTTAATTCCATGGTCTAATCAAATAACGTTCATAATGTTATTTTATTCAAAAAAGAACTCATGTAATTCAATGAGACTACCACGTTTGATCTGGACCAAATCCTTTGTGTCTTTAAGAAAAATACCTAGAGATCTTTCGTTATAGATGAATTTCATATCACTTGAATAGTCCGCGACTACGTACATATCACCCGATAGTTGATAAAAGGGGATGGCCATTTTGCTTTTTATCCTAACACCTTTATTCACTATTTTCCCTTCCCTTAAATTTGGTTCCAAATTGGCGTCATCTTTTTCTCCAGAAGCTACTTTTACATAGGATAACATCATTTTTGTCCATTCTGGCTCATCAATCAGAAACCATTTTATCTTATTAAAGTCAATACCGTATTCATTGATCCAGCCATAGCTTGTAAAACCAAGCAACACCTGTTTTTTGCCATCCAATTCTGGTTTGTCGGATGGTATGAACTCTTGAATTTTAAAGGTGATTACGGAAGTGGAAGACATATCCTTTAATTTTTTGCCATCAAAATCAATCGTCTTTAATGAAAAGCTGGTAATCTCTGGGTTATTGGCCAATAGCCATTCTGTAGCCGTTAATTCTGCACGTTCCTTCATTTGTTCAACTGCAGCCACCCCGGCTCCAATAGCTGCCAGCGCACCAACCGCTC